>JAURGZ010000045.1 GCA_030833525.1 Bacteroidota bacterium
AGGCAGGCCATGGCGGCGCTCAAGATACCTTTTCGAAAGTAGTTGTTTTGCATAGATGGTTTCGTACTAGAGTAGGTGTTAGAAAACAAATATAAGGAAGGTGGATAGAAAAAAAACTTTTTGGCAAAATTTCCACACGGGACTGACACGCCCCTCAAAACCTTCTACAAAACGGCTTAAATTTAATTATAAACCAATACTTGATTGGCGTTTCGCTGCACCATGTATTGAGCCAAGCGACCGCGTGCGGGGCCCTTCAAAGGAAACCCGGCAAAGGTGTAGCGGCTCTCACAGCAAGGATCAAACTGACCCCCAACCCAGTTTCCACACATGAGTTGCAACTCGACCGAATCGGCCCAAATCAGCGAACAAGTCGACATGGGCTCAAAAGCGCAGCCCCGTTCAAAGGCATACCACTGATCATCGAAATCGTGAATGACAATGACCCCTTTGACGCCGCCCTCAAAATAGGCGTGGGTGCCTACGTTGGCCAAATGCATGTACGAGGGCAAATTCAAGTCAATGTTGATGTTCACCGGCCCTTTGGGAATGGCCTGAGTCACCTGCGCCGAATCGTTGCAGGAAGATCCCGACGCGATGATCCACAGGCATAAGGCTATGAGTCCAATGGTTCTCATTCGTAGGTGTAAAATCCGCGGCCGCTTTTTCGACCGTGATGGCCCGCATCGACCTTTTGCTTTTGAATGCGACTGGGGCGAAACTTGGGGTCGTAATTGAACTGCTCGAACATGGAACTGGTCACCGAGTAATTGGTCTCCACTCCAATGAGGTCCATCAAGCGAAATGGTCCCATTTTAAAGCCGAGTGCCTCCATGTGGACATCGATGGTTTCAAAATCAGCGACGCCTTCTTCTACCATTTTGAGGGCCTCGACGTAATAATGTCTGGCCACGCGATTGACAATGAAACCCGGTGCATCGGCTGCATATACGGCCGTCTTTTTCAGCGATTCAGCCCATGCGAATGCGCGTTCGGCTGCGGCAGGATCAGTGGCCGCTCCTCGAATGATTTCGACCAGCTTCATGATGTGCGCCGGATTGAAAAAATGCACTCCCACCACGCGCTCAGGGTGCTTCAAGCCCGAAGCTATTTGGGTAATGGGAATGCTCGAGGTGTTCGTAGCCAGCATGCAAGAAGGGTCGTTTTGAGACTCCAAACGAGCAAACAATTCGCGTTTCACTTCGAGTTTTTCCACCACCGCTTCTAAAATCAAATCGGCCTTCAGGGCTGAAAAATCAGTGCAAGGCTGCAAGCGGTCTAAGGCCTGATCGTGTTGAACCTGATCGATTCGACCCTTTTCTAACGTGGATTGCAGCTGTTTTTGCACGTAAGCCCGACCCTGTTCAACGGCCTCGGGACGCAAATCAAACAACAGGGTTCGGTAGCCGGCCAGCACCGATGAAATCGCGATGCCCGAGCCCATAACGCCCGCACCGATGACCGCAACCGATTGAATGTTTGTTTCGCTCATGCTCTCTACAAAGATAGGTTTTGGGTTAAAAAGGCCTCATGGCCGGCTGGGTCGTGTTTAGCGTCCCCGAATCCAAAAGGCGGGGTTTTGCTTCGCCTGCCCCTGCCATACTTGAAAGTTCAAGATGGTGCGGCCTTCATCATCGGTCATGACCTGACCCAACTTGGTACCCGATGAAAGTTCCTGGCCCTTGGCCACATATACCTTGCTCAAGCGCGTATATACCGTGAAGTACTCGCCGTGGTTGACCAAGACGGCTTGGCCTTGGCCCGGGATGGTCAAGATGGCCGAAACCTTTCCTTTGAATACCGTGCGGGCCTCTCCCCCTTGCTGGGTGGTGATGTCAACCCCGTTGTTCACCGTGGTGATACCCGGAAGATCAGGGTGCTGGTGGGTACCGAAACTCTGAGAAATAAAGCCACGCTCAACCGGCCAGGGTAAGCCCCCCTTGTTGTTGACAAAGTCAGCGCTCAAAGCGCGCGCCTCAGGGGTTAAGGTAGAAGCTGATGGACTGTTGTTGGTGGTGGTGCCGCCGCTTGACTTGGGCGCACTGTTGGCCTGCCGCTGACGCTCTCTTTCAATTTCCCTGGCGATGGCTTTGCTGATTTCCTTGTTCAACTGTGCCACCTGCCGCTCGTTCTTTTTGATGCGCTCTTTCAGCTCAGACTCTTTGCCCGTCAAGGCCGTTACCATGCGCTGCTTATCTTTTTTGTCGCTTTCCAACTTGCGCACCTCTATGCGCTGATTGCCCAACAGGCCATAGCGTTGCTTGCGCAGCTCATTGAGTTCAGCCAAGGCCTTTTGAACCTTGTCAGCCTGGGTGCGGATCCCGGTGATTTGGTGGCGGCGAAAATCTGATAGTTTGCGCAAAAACTTCATGCGCCTGGTGGCTTGCCGAATGTTCTTGGCCGAAAGCAAAAAGGCGATTTCCTGGCCCCCTTTTCGGGTTTTGTAGGCTTGAACCACGGTTTTCTTCAACTTCAATCGCTCCCGTTCGTAGGCCGCTTGCAAACTGTCAAGTTCTTTTTGTTTGTTCTTGAGCTCGCTTTCCAAAGCAGTAACTTCTAGCTGAAGGTTTTGAATCAGCTGTTCACGTTGGGTGATAATCTGATTCAGGGTATTCAGCTTGTACAGCGTGGCGCTCTTCTGCTTCTGGGTATTTTTGAGGATTTTGCGATTGGCTGCAATGTCAGCTTCTACCTTTTTGCGCTTCTTTTCCAGACTTGCCCTGGATTGAGCGGCCAAGGGGGCTATAGACAGCCAAAGGCCCAGCAACAAAAACGATATGGAGCGAATGCGAATCAATATGCTACACGTTCGTAGTCTTCAGGAACGGCGAACGGGTACGAAGGTATGGGTGTAAAACGTGCCGTTTTTAACCGCATAGAGGCCTGTACGATATTCTGAGCGGAGCCCTTGGTTTCTCCACCCAGCAGATGAATGGACAGGGGCAAGTTCAAGCCGTCTCCTTCTGAGAACTCATCGTAGGCCCAGGTCATTTTCCACGTTTCTTCCCGGTCACAAAGCGAAGCGCAATGGGTAAGCGTTCGCTCCTCACTGCTTCCTTTCCAGGGTGCAGATCGGGCCCTGTAAGCCAGGTTCTCATCTTCCCAGTAGCAGTCGTTGACATATCCCGCACGGTAAGAAACCGGCAGACCGCGGTATTGGGTGCGTATCAAGGAGTCACCCGGCTTAGCTTCTACAAGACCTGCTATGCAATCGCAAGGTCCAAAAGCCGATCGCTGATTCATCAGCAGTTCTTGCAGGGCGCTTAAGGGCAACGAAAATCCCATTACCTCGGGCATGCGGCTACTGGGCATGCTGTAATATTTACGGTTGTACAGATCCAGTAAAAACAACGAATCTTGGCGCAGCAAACCCTTGGCTACCTGAATACCCAGGGCTGCTTGAACCGAAAACCAAACCAAACTGTCTCGGCGCATGCGAACGCTCAAAGTCAAAGCCATGTCTTGACCACCCAAGGCGGTGCTGACATCGTAACGGCCCGACATGTATTCCCAAGTGGCCGCGGCTTCGGGCTCGGAATCGGGCAAGGAACTTTCCATTATGACAGGGTAACTTGGCACTTCAGAGGGCTGAGTTTGATCCAAGTAATAAACTTCTTTGAGTTTGCTGCTGTCTATGTGGCCGGGCTGGGCTATCAACCCTGAAATGGACATCAAAGCCCCGATTGCAATTCCTATTCTCATCGTCTATGGTTCTATGTAAGGTTGGCAGCGCTTGGGCAGCGGCCAGTTTCGCTCCATGTGCAAGTCGCGTGCCAGTTTCCATTCGGCCGCCGTACTGGCTTCAGAACTCAGCCCGGCGGCATTCATTTTTTCAGCCAAAAACAAGGCGTCGGCGCGAAGCAAGGCTTGGTATAAGGGGCGTTCCAACCAGGGTTTTTGGTTGTCGCTCCCGAATGTATTTTGGATGGGGCTGAGCAGCGCCGATAGGCGCTGCAGGTCTTCGGTTTTCCAGCCGCCGCCTTCGGCGGCGTTCCAGGCTTGGGCCCAACGGCCCAAGGCCTCCAACTTGGCTGGTGCCGAAGAAAACGGATACAGCGCTTCCATTTCTGTCGCTAATGCCAAGATCTCCTGGCTTTCCCCATTCAAGTACATCCAAGCCGCCAATTCTTCCATGCCCGCTGCACTGGGATTTTCCCTGATCTGCGCCGCCAATTCCATCATTTTGGACTCAGCTTGACCCGGGGCTACTAACAACAAAGCCCGCTCGCTGGTTGAAACTTCAGCATCGGCATTGGGCAACAAACCGGCCTGTTGAAATGAAGCTTGCCAACGTTCCCACTGCGGCCCTTGGCCAAATCGCTGGCCCCATAACTCCCAAAAATTAAATGCGCGTGAAACTTGCCCGGCCTTAAACCAGGCTTCTACCGCGTCAAGGTGCCGAGAATAGGAACGATCGTATAAGGCCAATGCCTGTTCGTAACAGAGAGCCGCCGCTGTGTAGCCCTCAGGCTGTTCATGGCTGCGGTAAATCTCGGCTTTGGCGTCCAACAGGGCCAACCAAAGACCCGTATCCCGGCCTTGATTCAATTCCAAACCCCGATCCAACCAATACAGCGCATTGGCCTCCCGGCTTCGGTTCAACAAGGCGTATCGATAAGCCACTGTGGCCAACTCTGGGCCTTCAACCGCATTCGACGATAGCAACTTCGCCATGGCCGTTTTGGCCGTCTCTGTGTCGCCATTCAAATAGGCCATTTCAGCGGCCCGAAAATCCATTTCAAATTGCTTGACAGGGTCCAAAACCTGACGGGCTGTCGTACTGGCCCCGGCAATGGAATCCACCTGTGCCGAAAGGGGACTTAGCCCCAATAAAATTAACCCTGCGAAGAAAAATCGCCAATGCTGTAAACCCCGCTGCGCCCATCGAGCGAAACGCTGTTTCCAATCATGGAGTCTTGGCAGTTGAAGTGGGTCAAACGGCATTCGTTGAGAATTATGCTGTTGCTGATGGTAGAATGACTGATGGAACTTCCTTTGCCGATGGCTACGTGCGGGCCCACCGTGCAATGGCTCAAGGTCACTCCTTCTGCAATATAACAGGGTTCCACAATTTTCACATCGCTGCCAAAGCGTCCAGCCTGAATGCCAAACTGCTCTTTCTTGTTTTCCAATACACGCTGGTTGGTGTAAACCGTCGCGGCATAATTGCCGCAGTCCAACCACTCGTCGACCTTGCCGGGCATAAACTGCATGCCCTTGGACTTCATGTTTTCCATGGCATTGGTCAGCTGGTATTCCCCTTTCTCCTTGATGTCGTTGTCGATCAAGTATTGCAGTTCAGCGTTCAAAGTCTCGCCGCTCTTGAAGTAGTAAATGCCAATGATGGCCAGGTCAGAAACAAATTCGGTGGGCTTTTCTACAAAGTCGGTAATGACCCCATCGGCGTTGTATTTAACCACCCCAAACTGCTCGGGATTGGCCACTTGGTGCACGAAAATGACACCGTCTTTGCTGCGGTCTAAGCGAAAATCTGAGCGAAACAAGGTATCGGCAAAAGCCACAATCACCTCGCCCTGCAAACATTCCTTGGCGCACAAAATGGCGTGCCCCGTTCCCAAGGCTTCTTCTTGATAGAAAATGCGGCCTTTGGCCCCAATTTGATCGGCAATGGCTAACAACTGGGCCTCGACTTCGGCTCCAAAATCACCAATGACAAAACCCACTTCATCGATGGGTTCATCGGTCATGGCGGCAATGTCTTCGATGAGCCAATGCACAATGGATTTACCGGCTACGGGAATCAAAGGTTTGGCAGTGGTCAAGGTATGGGGCCGCATGCGCTTGCCGCGTCCGGCCATGGGGATGATCAATTTCATGAATTTTCGTGCGTTAAAACGTCAAAAACGGGTGCAAAGTAAACCATTCAGGCTCAGAATCCCGTTTGAATGTGTGAAATCAACTGAATCTTGGTTGTTGATTTAGACCCCGCTGGAACCGTAGCCTCCAGCCCCTCGCTGGGTTTGGTCAAGGGTTTCGACGGCTTTCCACCTAACCCGTTCGTGCTTAGCGACTACCATCTGGGCCATGCGATCTCCATCGTGAATGGTAAAGTCTTCTGTGCCGTGGTTGATCAGCAACACTTTTACCTCGCCCCGGTAGTCGGCATCGATGGTACCTGGGCTATTCAAAACCGTAATGCCGTACTTCAGCGCCAAACCGCTTCGAGGTCGAACCTGTGCTTCGTAACCCTCGGGTAAAGCCATGAACAAACCCGTTGGAACCAACTGGCGCTCTCCCGGGCCAATCGTCACCGATTCGGGAACAAAAGCCCGCAAATCCAGTCCCGCACTCAAATCTGTTTCGTGGGCTGGCAAGGGGTGATGAGACCGGTTGATGATGGGTAAAGTCAATTCGCTCATGATCGATTTCTGATTTTTTTTCGAGGGCCCTCCAGCAGCCATAGGGCCATCAAATAGGCCGGTAGAGCCATCCAAGACAGGGCTTGCATTTCGGGGAAGGTGAGAATGGCGTATCCGCCGAGGAAAGCCAAGGCCAAAGCAGGCAAAATTTTGCCCAACTCATAGGGAATGGGATAGGCTTTTTGGCCCCAAATGTAGCCCGCTACCACCATGCTCGCATAGGCCGCCAGCGTGGTCCAGGCCGAACCCTCAAAGCCCAAACGTGGGATCAAGTAGAAATTGCCTGCCAGGGTCAACATAGCACCGCCTACGGCGATGACGGCACCCCACTGGGTCTTGCCCGAAACCTTGTACCAGATGCTCACGTTGTAATAGAGGCCCAAGCACACGTTGGCCGCCAGCAAAATGGGAACGATTGACATCCCTCGGTCGTCGGCAAAGTACTGCGGGTTGCGAATCAACAAGGGGCCCAACATGGGCAAGGCAATCAGCGTAGCCAGAAACAAAAAACCCAGCACATAGCTGAACCAACGCATCACATAAGCATAGGTCTCAGGGGCTTTAACATCGCCGGATCGGCTGAAAAAGAAGGGTTCTGCTGCAAATCGAAAGGCTTGTACAAAAAGGGTAAGCACCAAACTCAATTTGTAAAAGGCCGAGTACACTCCCACCTCATATTCAGCAGCCCCAGGCAGTAGCAAATGTTTGAGTAAAATGCGATCGAGCGTTTCGTTCACCATACCGGCCAGGCCTACCAAAACCATGGGCAGGGAATAGCGCAGCATTTGGTTGAGCAAGTCCCGGTCCAAACCCTCGCGCAGGTTGCCAAAAGTCCCCACCAACAAAGGCAAGGTCACCAACGAAGCCAGCAAATTCGAGAGGAAAATGTTGGAAACCATCTGCTCGGGTTGTGCCCAGTATACGGCCCAATCATAGCCCTGTGCAGCCAAGTAGGGGCAAAGCAGAACAAAAAACAAATTGGCCCCAATGTTCACTCCTATATTCGTCAATCGAACAGCCGCAAAAGTCCAGGGTTTTTCTTGCTGGCGCAGCCAGGCAAATCCCAGCGCCGACAAGGCATCGGCCGCCAATATCAAAGCAAACCAAAAAGCGTATTCGGGGTGCTGCGGGTAACCCAGCAACTCCATGATGGGGGCCGCAAACAACTTTGCAGCCAAAACAGCCACCAATCCCGTCATGATCAGCGTATGCCCGGCGGTGGCAAAAACCCGAGCCGGTTCACCCGTTTTTCGGGCGAAATGGAAAAAACCGGTTTCCAAGCCCAAGGCGGCAAAAACGGCCCCGAAAGAGGCATAAGCGAACATGACGCTCACCACCCCGTAATCGCCGACCAAGGCCAGCTTGGCCGTATACAAAGGCACCAATAAGAAGTTCAGAAAACGACCCACCATGGTACTCAATCCGTACACGGCTGTTTGGGAAGCCAACTTTTTCAGAATCGACACGGCTCAAAGATAAGCGCTCAACCAATCGCGCGACAAGGGGCCCAAATTGCTGAGCAAATCCACAGCCGAAAGGCCGGGCTGAAAACCGTGGCGGTCTTCGAAAACCTGTGCATAGGGCTCATAGCTAGCCTGCTTTTCATCCCAATTCGGGGCTTGATCGACCCACATCAAAGGGAGGTCTTGCAGCTGCAAATAGCGGTGCAATCGAACGATGAGTTCGCGGTTCAAATCCAGCAAATGCTGGGGACGCGCGTCAAAGGCATCCCAGAGGCGATAATCGTAAAATTCGTAAAAGGGCGATCGCCCATAGGCCGCTTTGGCTGCATTGCGGTGCTCGCTGATCCATTTTTCGGCATAGGCGATCTCAACCTCTTGCAGGCTCCCTCGGGCAGAATCAGCCAAAACGGGAACGCTCAGCGTTTGAATCCCATTGGGGCCAGCCACGCGGTAGCGATTGCGCTCGGTTTGCTTTCGGTATGGCTCTTGAACCGAAACCCGAAAGGTTCCTTCTTTCACGCCGCTCAAAAACCAGTCGATGGAGGGCATGAGGTGCAGCGGCAAAATCAAATCAGCCATTGGGTTACACTCAAAGGGTCTGGACAATCGCGCAGCATTTCTTTCAGGGTTTTTCCTCCTCGAGGATGCACCCAGTTTGGCGCCACCTCAGCAGCCGGCACCAAAACAAAGGCGCGTTCTTGCATGTAGGGGTGCGGCAATTGCAATTCAGGGTGATCGAGCAGCGTTTGACCCACCATGATCAAATCCAAATCGATGCTGCGCGGTCCCCATTTTTGCAAGCGACGACGGCCCATTTGACGCTCAATGTCCAAGGCCAAACGCAGCAAATAAACCGGTGAAAAAGGGGTTTCAATGAGCAAAACCTGATTGAGAAAATCGGGTTGGTCTTCCATTCCCCAAGCGGCGGTTTGGTAGATGGAACTGGCCCGAACGATGCGGCCCATGCGGCGCGCAATGTGAACTTGGGCCTCGGCCAATTGCCGAAGCGGATGCCCCTGGTTGCTGCCGAGTCCAATCAAAGCTTTTGCCACTGAGCAAAGGTAGGGGCCGAAGGGCTGATTCTCCCAAGGCATCGAGGCAAGGGGCCCTTCTGTCGAAGGCAGCGCCGATGGCGCTGCCTTCGACTATCTTTGCTGCCCATGAAACGCTTCGGCTTACTCCTGCTTGTTGCCTTGCTAATCAGCAACACTTATGCCCAAACCCGCTTGGACGCCTTCCAAGAAGAAGAGACCGAGTTGTGGGTGATGCGCCGCTATTTGGGCGATCCGCTCAATGCCCGTCATTATACCTTTAAGGGCAACGGTTTGACCCTGATAACCTCAGAAAACCACGCTGAACCCCGCATTCAAACCATGGTAGCTGTGAAAACAGGGTCCAAGAACGACCCCAGCAACAACACCGGTTTGGCCCACTACTTGGAGCATATGCTCTTCAAAGGCACTGACCAATATGGAAGCTTGGATTGGGAAAAGGAAAAGCCGTTGCTCGACCAAATCGATGCCTTATACGAGGTGTACAACAAACAAACGGATCCCGCCCAGCGCAAATTGACCTACCGCGCCATTGATTCCGTCTCGCAATTGGCGGCTCAATGGGGCATTGCCAACGAATTCGATAAAATGTGCCAAGCCTTGGGTGCCCAAGGTACCAACGCCTTCACATCGAATGAAATGACCGTCTACATCAATGACATTCCCTCCAACAGCGTTGAAAAATGGTTGGCCTTGGAAGGCGAGCGTTACCGCAACCCGGTCTTGCGCCTTTTTCACACCGAACTGGAAGCCGTATACGAAGAGAAAAACATCAGCATGGACAGCGATGGGGACCGCGTTTGGGAAACCCTCTATGCTGATTTGTTTCCTCACCACAACTACGGATTGCAAACCACCATTGGCACGGTAGAGCACTTGAAGAATCCCTCTTTGAACGCCATTCGCGATTACTACCATACGTATTATGTTCCCAACAACATGGCCGTTATCATGGCCGGAGATTTGAACCCCGACCAAACCGCTAAGCAAGTATGGGAAGCCTTCTCCTACATGCAGGCCAAAGACGTACCGGTATACGCTTACGGCGCCGAACCCTACCGCAACAGCCCCCGCAGTTACGACGTAGTAGGTCCTGATGCCGAAGACGTGACCATTGGTTTTCGCATTCCAGGAGCAGGCACAGCCGAATTGGCTGCCATCAAACTCATCGATATGCTGCTCAGCAATTCGAGCGCTGGCCTCATTGATTTGAACCTGGTTCAGAAACAAAAGGTGGGTTACGCCTATACCTACGTCGATGAGATGAAGGATTACAGCACCTTCATCATGGGTGCAGGCCCCAACCCGGGCCAATCGCTCGAGCAAGCGCGCGATTTGCTGCTGGGTGAACTCGATAAAATTCGCCGCGGCGATTTCGATACCAGCATGATCCAAGCCATTTTGCTCAACAGCGAAATTGGTCGCATCGCCGGCTACGAGAGCAACGAGAACCGCGCCTACTTTTTGATGTCAGCCTTCGTAAACGGATTGGATTATCGCCAGGCCGCCAACGAACTCGCTGACCAAGCTGAAATCAGTGCCGGTGCCTTGATTGACCTCGCCAACGCCTTGTTAAACCAAGATTACTGCGTGATCTTCAAACGTTTGGGCGAAGCTCCCTCAGAAGCCAAAATAGAAAAACCCGCCATTCACCCAGTTGAATTGAACCGCGACAAACAAAGCGCTTTCCTTCAAAAGTGGATGAGCATGCCCACTCAACCCATTTTGCCTGAATTTGTCAACCTTCAAAAGGAGGTTCAAGTTCAGCAGGCTTACCAAAACCGCGTTCCCTACCTGTACACCCAAAACCGCGACAACCGCTTGTTCAGTTTGACCTTTCGCTATTGGGGCGGCGATTATCTGGACCAAAACACTTCCTTGGCACTGGATTACATGAACTACGCCGGCAGCGAATTGTTCAGCCGCGAAGAATTGTCCAAAGAGCTGTTTCGCTTGGGTTGCGATTTGAGCATGGGAAGCAGCAACCTGTACAGCAGTTTCACCATTAGCGGCCCGAATGAATCCATGGAGCGCGCGTTGATGTTGGTGCAAAAGCTCATCGCTCAACCCGCCGTTGAACCTGAGACCTATTCCAACATGATCGGCCAAATCTTGTTCGATCGAGAAAACGCCAAACGCGATCCCAATGAAATCAACAGCGCCTTGATGAATTACATGCTTTACGGGCCTATCAACCCTTACACCCGCATGTTGAGCGAAGAACAACTCAAGGCCTTGAGCGCTGCAGACATGGTGGCCTCCTTCAAGGCTCTGTTGCAGCGTCCCTTCGAAGTCGCCTACTACGGCCCGGCTGATGCCTCATCGGTTCAAGATATGGTCGAGCGCAACTACCCCATTCCCGCCAGCTTTAGCCCTACCTTGAAAGCCTTCCCGGGCTCGTATGATAAGCCCATGTTTAGCATGCAAACCCCGGTTGAACCCACCGTATACTTCGTGCACTACAACATGGTTCGCGCCCTGATTACCTGGGTTAAAACAGGCGAGCGTTTGCCCATGAGCGAAACCGGCCGCGTCACCTTGTTCAACCAGTATTTTGGTGGCGACATGAGCTCGGTGGTATTCCAAAACATTCGCGAGGCGAAAGCCTTGGCTTACAGCTGCGGGGCCCGCTATAGCGCCAATGCCCAGCTGCCCAACTCTTTATTGGCCCCAAATCCCGATTTGGTCTATGCCCGCATGGGTACCCAGGCCGATAAATTGCCCGACGCCATTCCCGCTATGAACGAGCTGCTCACCGAGTTGCCCTTGAACAACGAGGTGTTGATGGGAGCGCGTCAATCGGTGATCAACCAGTTGTCAACGGCGCGCTTGAGCCGCAGCAGTTTCAACGGAACCTATTGGTCGCTGGAAAGCCAGGGCGCGCAAAGCGAAGATGAATTCACTTGGCCCCGCATGGAAACCTTCACCGAATTAGGCCCCTTGACGATGGACGACTTGAACCAGTTTCACAAGACTTACGTCGCCGGTTCTGCCCAGCACCCCTACAGCATTGGCGTAGTGGGATCCAAGCGCAAGATCAAGAAAAAAGCCCTAGCCCCTTATGGCAAGGTGGTTCCCTTGAAGTTGGAAACCATCTTCGGATACTAAACCAAAAAAGCCCCGACGCGTCGGGGCTTTTTTTATTTCTGTACGAAGGAGTCAGTCATATGAGCGTCAGACATTTGCGTTTTTTGCAACTTGGTCGAAATTCTTTTGCAGAAATCGCAAAACCGCTTGTGGGGTGGCGCTTTTCGCCTAATTTCGCTATGCTTCGTAAAGAACACCCGTATGAAAACACGTCACATTCAACGCATCGCCCTGAGCACCGCCTTGTTGGCCGGCGCCTTCTTGGGCTTGCAAAGCTGCGACCGCGGCTCGGCTCCTGTCAAGCTCAGCGCTCCCAAATTGCCTGCCGTTGTATACGAATACCTGAACGTCAAATTGCCCGGTGGTGGGCTTTTCGATGTCAAAGCCAAAATGTCTGAATTGGCTTTTGGTTTTAGCAACATCGATCCCCGCAACACGGGTGGTTTTGCCCCCAATACCTTGAATGCTGAGTTGGTAGAAAGCATCAACGCCATCAACAACAACAGCGTTCAATTGGGTCGCGTCTTGTTTTACGATCCCCGCTTGTCGATCAACAACACCGTAGCCTGTGCATCTTGCCACAACCAAGCTTTGAGCTTCACTGACAACCAAGCGGTCAGCACTGGCTTTGGCGGTCGCAAGACCACGCGCAATGCCATGGCTTTGGCCACCCCGGTTTTGCATAGCAACATGTTCTGGGATTCACGCGTTCGCGGCACCTTGGAATTGAGCTTGGTTCCTGTGTTCAACCACGTAGAAATGGGCATGGAAGACGGAGCGATGTTGATTCAGAAACTCAATCAAACCGAATTCTACAAAGCCTTGTTTAAAGCAGCCTACGGCGATGAAACCATCACCCAAAAACGCGTCGCTTTGGCCTTGAGCCATTTCATGAACGCCATGGTGAGCCGCAACAGCAAGTTTGACCAAGTCATGGCCACTGATGCCAACGGCAAACCCAACCCCCAGGCTCAATTTAGCGCTTTGGAAAAAATGGGTCACGACCTGTTTTTCTCTGAGCGATTGCGTTGTTCCAAGTGCCACAACGGTGAAAACTTTGCCGCTCCTGATTTGCCAACCCAAAACAACGACCCAGGACCCTATGGCAACCCCACTCCTGACAACCCCAACGCTTCAGCCGGTACAGCCAACATTGGTTTGAACATCACCACGGGCGATGCCGGTCGTATGGATGGCAAATTCCGCATTCCCACCTTGCGCAACATTGAATTGACCGGTCCTTACATGCATGACGGTCGTTTCCAAAGCCTGGACGAAGTGCTGAATCACTACAGCGGCGGGATCCAAAACCACCCCAGCTTGGATGAGAACTTGAAAGGCGCCGACGGCAAAGCCCTCAAAATGAACCTGACTCAAATTGAGAAAGATGCCTTGAAAGCCTTCTTGTTCACCTTGACCGATTACACCTTTATCAGCGATCCCAAGTTCAGCAACCCCTTTGCGAACTAATCGCCTGAAATGACAGCTTGGAAGGCCCGCCCCTGGCGGGCCTTTTTTGTTACCTTCGCATCAACGGCTATGGCTTCGATTCGCATCTTGATTCCCTCTGGCGCCGGGGCTCCCGGTTTTGCCGGTATCGCGCGCTGCTTGCGCGCGGGGTCTGCTGAGCTGCGCATCTTGGCTGGCGACCAAAATCCCCAAGCCTATGGACGCAGTTTGGCCGATGAATTTCGGCTCGTGCCCCCGAGTGATGCCCCTGACTACGCCCAGCAGGTGCTCCAATGGGCCATAGAAGCTCGAGTGGATTTGATTTTTCCCGTCACGACCCGGGAATTGCTGCCTTTGGCAGAGAAGGCCGAGGCGTTTGCCGAGGCCGGCATAGCCCTGCCCATTTCAACGGCAGCTGCTTTGCAAATCGCCCTAGACAAAGGAAAAACCTCAACCAAAGCCCTTGAATTGGGCTTGCCCGTTCCTGAATTCAAACTGGCTCAGAACCGGTACGAAATGGCCGCGGCGGCCCGGGAATTGGGGTATCCGCAGAAACGGGTCTGCTTCAAACCCTGCTTGGGAAACGGTAGCCGCGGGTTTGGCATCATCGATGAACAAGGCCATCACATTCCCTATGGGAGCGAAAAGGCAGGAATTCTACCCCTTCGCTTGGAGGAGTGGATGCCCCGGTGGCCCGAAGAAGGCAACCCGGTTGAGCAAATCGTTGCCGAGTTTTTACCCGGCCGCGAATATTCAAGCGACGCCTTGTTTCAACATGGCCGCTGCTTGGGAGTTTGGGTGCGCAGCCGCGATAAAATGATTGGCGGCATTTCGGTGGCTGGCGAATGCGTCGAACATTCAGGCATCGCACAAGCCTGTCAACAACTGGGAGAATCCCTTCAACTTCACGGTTTGATTGGTTTTCAGCACCGCGAAGACGCTCAAGGCCACGCCAAGCTCATGGAAATCAATCCCCGCGTTCAAGGCACAACCTCGGCTTGGGAAGGCATGGGTCTTAACTTGCCCTGGGCCTTGGTGCAAATGTCGCTGCAGCCTGAACGCCCTCTTGACCTGAACAATCCCCAAAACGGTCAGCGATTTGTGCGTTTTTGGGATGAACGAACGCTGTAATTGGCTATCTTCGTAGCGTCTATGAGCAACCAAAAGCGCAATACCAAAGCTTACTGGGCCCTCTGCATCGTAAGCGGAATCGCCCTCGTTCTATTGACCATGTTCCGCCCCGAGGGCTTCTGGTTGGGTCTGCCCACCTTCTTCGGCGGTTTGGCCATGGCTATGGATTGGGTATAATCTCCCGATTCCCCTACCTTTATCATCCGGCTCAAAACCGGCTAAATGGCATTGACCTGTTATGAACACCAACTGGTTTGATTTTGAAAAAGAAATTGCAGAACTGCACTCCCAGCTGATCAAAGCCCAGGAGACGCACGAGCAAGGAAAGCTCGACATGAGCGATACCATTGAGCACTTGAATAAGAAAATTCACGAGGCTCAAACGACGATTTACAGCCAGCTCAGCGGTTGGCAAAAGGTGCAAATCAGCCGCCACGCAGATCGTCCTTACACCCTGGATTACATCGAAAACATCTGCACCGACTTTGTGGAATTGCATGGCGATCGCCACATCAAAGACGACAAGGCCATCGTAGGCGGTTGGGCCAAAATCGATGGTCAGTCGGTGATGATCATTGGCCAACAAAAGGGCCGCAATACCAAACAGCGTCAAATGCGCAATTTCGGCATGCCCAATCCCGAGGGTTACCGCAAAGCCTTGCGTTTGATGAAGTTGGCTGAAAAGTTCAACCGCCCTGTCATTACCTTGATTGACACCCCTGGTGCCTCACCTGGATTGGAAGCCGAAGAGCGCGGTCAAGGGGAAGCCATTGCGCGCAACCTGCTCGAAATGAGCGTTTTGAATGTGCCCATCATTTGCATTGTCATCGGTGAAGGTGCCTCGGGCGGTGCCCTCGGCATTGGCGTAGGCGACCGCGTATTGATGATGCAGTACACCTGGTACTCGGTCATCAGTCCTGAGTCTTGCTCGAGCATCTTGTGGCGCACCTGGGATAAAAAAGAACTGGCCGCTGACGCATTGAAATTGTCAGCCACTGACATGAAAGGCAATGGCTTGGTTGACGGCATAATCCCCGAGCCCCTCGGCGGTGCCCACCACAACCCCGAAGAGGCTTATGCCAATGTCAAGGCCAACATATTGAGCGAATTGGCCACCCTTAAGGCCATGAGCCCCGAACAATTGGTGAACGAGCGCATCGAGAAATTCTCGTCTATGGGCGTTGTTCGCGAACTCCCTGCTTAAGGGACACCCTGCCATTGCCATGTTGACTACGCCTGTCATTAGCCTGTTTCAAACTCAATTGCCTTTGGTTCAAGGAGGCATGATTTGGTGCAGTTCCTGGCGACTGGCTTCAGCCGTTTCCAACGCCGGTGGCTTGGGCCTCATTGGCTCGGGCAGCATGTACCCTGAGGTCTTGCGCGAGCACATTCAAAAGTGCCAAGCAGCCACTGATAAACCCTTTGGAGTCAACGTTCCCCTCTTGTATCCCAACATTGAGGATCACATGAACATCATCGCTGAACTTGGCGTTAAAATTGTTTTCACCAGCGCCGGCAACCCGGCCACTTGGACCTCCTGGCTCAAGGAGCGCGGCATCACCGTGGTGCACGTGGTCTCCAACAGCAAGTTTGCTTTGAAAGCGGCCCAGGCGGGCGTCGATGCCATTGTGGCTGAAGGTTTTGAAGCGGGCGGGCACAACGGGCGCGAGGAAACGACCACCCTGTGTTTGGTTCCCCAGGTTCGCGAGGCGCTCAACTCCGGCGGATACCGTTCTCTGCCTTTAATCGCCGCCGGTGGCGTAGCCAGCGGCGCGGCCATAGCGGCTTGCCTAGCTTTGGGCGCTGACGGGGTTCAGATTGGATCTCTGTTTGCGGCGGCCAAAGAAAGTTCTGCCCATGAGCATTTTAAAAAGGCCATTCTAGAGGCCGGAGACGGAGCCACTCAGCTTAC
>JAURGZ010000009.1 GCA_030833525.1 Bacteroidota bacterium
GCCATCTGTTGCGTTTTGCTTGCATATCGTTGACTCAAAGCCTGGAACAAGCGTTCTGTAATGGTCTCGTTGCTCAAACTGCGATTGGCGAATTCTTCTGCGCTCACGCCGGGCTCTGCCGCTAGGGTGCGAATGACTTCGAGTTCAAAATCTTCGTAGGACCCAGAGTCGCGGGTGTCTTCTACCACGTCGTTGCACCAATTGTACAACATGTTGCGCAAATCGATGCTCAAACGATCGCCGAACAGGGCATTGCGTCGCATGCGGTAAATGTTTGTGCGTTGCTTGTTCATGACGTCGTCATATTCCAACAAGCGTTTGCGAATGCCGAAGTGGTTTTGCTCCATGCGCTTTTGGTTGCGCTCAATGGTTTTGGTCATCCAGGAATGTTCGATCACATCGCCTTCTTTGTAGCCAAATTTGTCCATGAAAGCGCTGACCCGTTCAGAGCCAAAAATGCGCATCAAATCGTCTTCAAGGCTGACATAAAAACGCGAAGTACCGGGATCACCTTGACGACCGGCTCGACCGCGTAACTGACGGTCCACTCGGCGACTGTCGTGGCGCTCGGTGCCGATGATGGCCAAACCTCCAGATGATTTGACTTGTTCAGAAATTTTGATGTCAGTACCACGACCCGCCATGTTGGTAGCAATGGTCACCGCGCCAGGTTGGCCTGCCTCGGCTACGATTTCGGCTTCTCTTTGGTGCTGCTTGGCGTTCAGTACATTGTGTTTGATCCCTCGCAGTTTCAACATGCGGCTGAGCAATTCGCTCACCTCCACGTTGGTCGTGCCCACCAAAACAGGTCGGCCTGCCTGAGTCAATTCCACCACCTCGTCAATGATGGCATTGTATTTTTCGCGTTTGGTTTTGTATACCAAATCGTCAAAATCCTTTCTTGATATGGCGCGGTTGGTGGGTATGACCTGCACGCCCAACTTGTAAATGTCCCACAATTCTTGCGCTTCGGTCTCTGCCGTTCCCGTCATGCCCGAAAGCTTGTGGTACATGCGGAAATAGTTTTGAAGCGTAATGGTGGCGTACGTCTGAGTGGCCGCTTCTACTTTGACGTTTTCTTTGGCCTCGATGGCTTGGTGCAAACCGTCAGAATAACGGCGACCTTCCATGACACGGCCGGTTTGCTCGTCAACGATTTTTACCTTGCCGTCTTGCAAAATGTATTCGATGTCGCGTTCAAACAGGGTATAGGCTTTGAGCAGCTGCTGCACCGAGTGAATGCGTTCGCTTTTTTCTGAAAACTCCTGCATCAACTGGTCTTTCATGCGCAACTTGGCCTGGTCATCATCTGAGCTGCGTTCAATTTCAGCCATGCTGGAACCTACGTCAGGGATGACGAAAAAGTGTGGATCCTCCCCGTTGTGGGTAATGGTTTCAATGCCCCGGTCGGTCAGGTCTACGCTGTTGGTTTTTTCATCGATGGTGAAATACAGTGGAGCGTCGGCAAAAGGCATTTCCTTCTGCTGATCTTGCAGATAATGGTTCTCGGTTTTGGTCAAAATGCCGCGAACACCGGGTTCGCCCAAGAATTTGATCAAGGCCTTGTTCTTCGGCAAGGCGCGGTGTGCGCGCAAGAGCGCCAATCCGCCTTCTCCTTCTTTGTGGCCGCTGTTGCCTTCGGCAATCAATTTGCGGGCTTCGACCAAGGCCTGGTTCGCGTACTTGCGCTGGGCCTCAACCAATGCATGGATACGGGGCTTTAGAAAGTCGAATTGCTGAACGTCACCCTTGGGGGTAGGGCCCGAAATGATCAAGGGCGTACGAGCGTCATCGATCAAGACCGAATCTACCTCATCGATGATGGCATAATGGTGTTTGCCTTGGACCAGGTCGCTGGGGCTATGCGCCATGTTGTCGCGCAGATAGTCAAAGCCAAATTCGTTGTTGGTGCCGTAGGTGATATCGGCTTGGTAAGCGCGTCGGCGCTCAGGGCTGTTGGGGCGGTGGTACTCCAAGCAGTCTACGCTCAATCCCAAAAAGTTGAAAACAGGAGCATTCCATTCGGCGTCTCGACGGGCCAAATAATCGTTGACCGTCACCAAGTGAACCCCGCGACCACCCAGTGCATTGAGATAGGTAGGCAAAGTGCTAACCAAGGTTTTACCTTCACCCGTCGCCATTTCGGCGATTTTGCCGCGGTGCAGGGCTATGCCGCCAATCAATTGCACATCATAGTGAACCATGTTCCACTTGATTTGACCGCCGGCTGCGGTCCATTCGTTGCGGTATACGGCTTGGTCGCCTTCGATGCGCACAAACTCCTTTCGGGTGGCCAATTCGCGATCCAATTCCAGGGCTTGTATCCGAACTTCTTCATTTTCTGAAAACCGTCGGGCCGCGTCTTTCATGACGGCGAAGGCTTCGGGAAGCAATTCGTTGAGCACATCTTCCAATTCTTCGTCGCGCTTTTTCTCCAGTTCATCTTGTTCTGAGAACAAAAGGTTGCGCTGGTCAATGTCGCTTTCAGGACATTCATTCAAGCGCTGCTGAATCTCGGATAACTGCTGGTCAATGCCCGACAGTTTATCAGCTACTGTTTGGCGAAACGCCAGGGATTTCGCTCTCAATTCATCGTGGCTAAGCGATTGATAAGAAGCGTAATGAGTATTGATCTGGGCCACAATGGGCTCCATCTCTTTCAGGGCTTTCTCGGCATGGCTGCCACCCAGTAATTTGCTCAGGGATTGTAAAACGGATCCAAACATGGGAATACGCAAAAATAAGGCTTTGCGCATGACCCTTCGCGAAAAACAAGCCAAATTGACAAGTCGGGCAGAATGTCTGATTTTCGGCGGTTTTTATGCCGATTGGCGCTTGAATGTTAAGGGGTCTGCCATTCTGGCGTTTTTTTCAATGACGGTGAAACCATTCGTTTCGAGTTTTGTTTAACTTTTTGAATGAAACGATTTGTGTTTTTACTCGCATTGGGCTGTCTGATAGGGTCATCAGCTTGGGCCCAAGCTACATTGCGGTTGGAAGGTTTGGTTCGAGATGCCCAATCGGGGGCCTTGTTGACGAATGTAGAAGTTTTGGTCAATGGAGGTGTAGTTCAAGGAATGAGCGGGGCCGACGGTCGATTTTCCATTGGGCCGGTAGAGCCGGGATTTTACCGCTTGGAATTGAATAAATCGGGCTATGCCAGTGTGGCCGTGGCAGAGGCGCTTTACACATTCGACAAAAACCCATTGTTGGAATTGTCGATGGAGAGTCTGGCCGAGAGTGTAGGTACGGTGAGCATCACCCGCAGCGGATTGCAAAAACGAAGCGCTGAAAGCCCCGTGAGCAGCCAGCAACTGAGCATTCGAGAAATCGAGCGCAACCCCGGTGGGAATCGCGACATTTCCAAAATCGTTCAATCCCTGCCCGGTGTTATTTCCGTTCCCGGTTTTCGCAATGACATCATCATTCGCGGCGGTGCGCCAGCTGAGAATAAATTCTACCTAGACGGGTTTGAAATCCCCATCATCAACCACTTCCAAACTCAAGGAAGCACGGGAGGACCCGTGGGACTCTTGAATGTGAATTTCATCAAAGAGGTGAACGTGTACACCGGTGCTTTCCCCATTCAATGGGCTACGGGTCTGAGTGCGGTCATGGATTTTCAACAAATTGACGGTAATCGCGAGCAAGGCAAATACCGATTTACATTGGGAAGCAGCGATGTAGGTTTGACGGCAGACGGTCCCATGGGGAAAAAGGCCTCTTACGTGTTTTCTGCACGGCAGAGTTACCTGCAAGGGTTATTTGCGGCTTTGCAGCTGCCCTTTTTGCCCAATTTCAATGATTATCAGGGCAAGTTGTCCATCGATCTGAATTCCAAAGACCGATTGGAAGTCGTTTCAGTAGGGGCCTTGGATTATTTCAGGTTGAATGAAAAGGTCAACGAAAAGGTGACTGACCCCTTGCAATACAAATCCAACCAATACATTTTGGGCTATTTGCCCGATTATGCTCAGTGGAACTACACCTTTGGGGTTTCGTATTCGCACCGAAGCGAATCAGGGGTAAAAACGCGCTACTATTTGTCGCGCAGCATGTTGAGCAATCAAACCAAAAAATACAAAAACAACGATGAAAGCCTGGAGTCCAACAAGCTGCTTGATTATACCAGTACCGAAGAAGAAAATAAGTTTCGATATGAGCGGGAAACTTACTGGGGTGCTTGGAAATTCTTGTTGGGGGCATCGGCTGAATTTGCCCAGTATGGGGTGAATTCCTATGCCAAAGTGGTGGTACCCCAGGGGGTGTTGGAAGTCAATCTAGCCAGCGCTTTGGATGCTTGGAAGTACGGAAGCTTTGCGCGATTGACGCGTTCCTTTTCAAGCGGGGCCTTGCTGGGCTTTGGCCTTCGTTTAGACGGAAGTGACTACAATTCTTCCATGGCGAGACTTTGGCACCAACCCGGCCTGAATGTTTCAGGATCCTATCCGCTTTCTCGCAAGTGGTCCCTCAACGCCAATGTCGGTCAATACTTCCAGCTGCCCAGTTACACGATCATGGGCTACCGGGAACAGGGTGGGGGCTTAGCCAACCGCGATCGCATTGATTTCATTCGCAATCGACAGGCCTCGGCCGGTTTTCGCTTCAACCCCGACGGGGAAACCAAAATCACCCTTGAGGGCTTCTACAAGCAATACAGCCAATATCCCTTCGCCTTGCGCGATAGCATCAGCTTGGGCAATCTGGGAGTGGATTTTGCCACAGTAGGAAGCGAGCCTGTTTCTTCCTTTGGAGAGGGACGCGCCTACGGTTCCGAGTTGCTCATTCAGCGCAGAAGCCAAAGCGGTCTATACGGTTTGCTGAGCTATACTTTGGCTTGGTCTTCGTTCACCGACAAAAAGGGAGATTGGGTGGCTTCGTCTTGGGACAGCCGCCATACCTTGAGCTTGGTGGGAGGTAAGAAACTCAAGCGCAATTGGGAGTTGGGCGCCAAGTGGAGGTTTACCACCGGCCGCCCCTATACCCCTTATGATGTCAACCGAAGCATGATGATTTCCAATTGGGATGTCAAGTCAGTGGCCTTGTTGGATTATAGCCAACTCAATGGGCAGCGCTTGGGATCCTTCAATCAGTTCGATCTTCGAGTGGACAAAGTTTGGTACAAGTCCAAGTATTCGTTGAACCTATATCTCGACATCCAGAATTTCTTCAATTACCAGTTTGTGGGTCCTGAAACCTTGATTGCAGCCCAAGCCGAAGACGGAAGCCTCTTGGTCGATGCGCAAGATCCCAGCCGTTACCAAGCCGAGTACTTGCCCAATACAAGCGGCAACGTACTGCCCACCATTGGCATCATTTTGGACTTTTAATCGAAGTGGCTCCCCCAATAGAGCACTTCCAGAATTACCGGCAACTTCTCGCCCCGCTTGCAGCGGGGCTCAAGCCATAACCTTCAATCCAGGGTTCCGTGCCTGTCAATCTAGGCTTCAGTGCCCGACATCCGTGAATCTGGCTTGATTCAAGACAATCGGCCCATAAAAAAAGCCCCGAATTCCTTCGGGGCTTTTTTTATGCTCTCTTTGAGGGTTTAATAATCAAAAAGGAACCCAACTTCGTGAGGGTGTATGCACATCACGGGAACTTTAACCGAACGGTTGACCAACTGCTGGGTCAGGGTTCCAATCATCATCTCTGAAATGCCTTTTTCGGTATGCGTCATGACCAGAATCAAATCGGCATTGACAATGTTGCCGTAATTCAAAACTTCGGTAGCGAAATTGTCCATGATGGAATCTTCAAACTTGTAAAGTTGAAAAGAGATTCCGTGTTCTTCCAAGCGGTTTTCAACCTGGCGAATGTTGGCGGCAATTTTCTTTTTCAGGTATTCGTCGTCTGATTCGGTGTAAACCACGTGAATCTCAGACTTGAAGGTTTTGGACAAGTGAATGGCCCAATCCACCTTTTGTTTGCTCTCCAAGGTCAGGTCAATGGGCATGACAATTTTCTGGTAGCCGTCTTTCCCAATGCTGCTGTTTTTCACAACCACCACAGGAACCTCAGCATACTGAATGGTTCGTGAGGCGTTTGAGCCAATGACTTGTTCAAAGCCGCTGGCGCCGTGTGAACCCATGATGATGGAGTCAAATGACTCGGCATTCGCGATTTGAGCGATGGTCTTGTATACGCGTCCCTTGGCTATGCGGGTTTTGATTTCGATTTGGCTGCGTTCAGAAAGTTCTTTGGCTTGTTGGTCCAATTTGATTTTCATCGCATCCTCGATCATGGCGCTTTGGCTTCCCGCGAACAAGCCGCTGAAGAGGCCCTCTTCCATGACATAGAGCAAGGTGATGTTGTTTCCATAGGCTTTGGCTACGTGCACGGCGTGTTCGACCGCGCGATCGGCCACCTCCGAGAAGTCGGTAGGTACCAAAATGCTGTTGTTGGTTTTGCGTTCCATGGGCTTAATTTTATACAAAGGTAGGGCTATAAAAAGGCAGAAGCCATGATTTTCGTCATGGCTTCTGATAATGGAATTGTCTTAAGGATGTTGCACAATGAATGCCTGCGGATTATGGCCCGGCAAGCGCAGCATGTAATATCCGTTGGGCAATGCGCGTAGATCGATGGAGTTTCCTTGCAAGGATCCACCCTGAACCCGTTGGCCGGCGGCATTGGTGATTTCGTAACTGTGAACTTCAGCGGTTCCCTTCAGGTGCAAATATTCATCAGCTGGATTGGGGTAAATGCCCATATCAACAGCTTGCGTCTCGCGGCTACGCTTGATGACAATGCTGATGGTTTTGCAGAAGGTGTTGTAACAGTTGGCTTGCTGGTTGTATACCTTCAAACAAATGGTATAGGTGCCGCTGTGGCCATAGGACTTGGATGGGCTCTGCTGGTATGAGTAACTGGAGTCTCCAAAATCCCAATAGTAGGTATTGGCATTGCTGCTCTTGTTGCTGATGTAAACCCGACCGCTAGCCGAAATGGAATCAATGGTGAAATAGGCTTCAGCAGGGCAGGGCATGCAGCTGACTTCAACGGTTTTGCAGATGGTGGTATCGCAATTTTTACAGGCATTGCTAAGCGTTAAGCAAATGGTATAGGTCCCTTTGTAATTGAAGGTGTATTTGAAAACGCGATCTTGGCTCATGGTGTACATGGCCCCGTTGCTGCCCATCTTCCAGGCGTATTTCACGCAGGTATCGATGGTGCTCGGTCCTTCAAAGGTGTATTTGTTGCAATTATTGCCCATGCTCCAAGTCAATCCAGTCCAATGGCAGGGGCTGTTGTTTTCGATGCAATCGACATGGATTTTTTGGTAGATGGTGGTGTCGCAACCCGTGCAAATGTTTTTGATCGAATGCACCATGTAAAAAAGGCCTGTATCCTTGAAGGTATAGGAGTAAACACGGTCGTAAGCAACAGTATCTACCTTTTGGGTGCGCGGGTTGTACAATCGACTCATGTATACCAAACATGCTGTATCCATGGCTCCCAATTCAAAGGTGTAAGTTTTGCATTTGTTGCTGTAACCTACCTTCAGTTTGCTCCAATCGCATTTTTTACCGGTGTTATTGCCCGTACAGGTTACGTCGATTCGCTTATAAATCATGGTATCGCAGCCTGTACAGATGTTTTTCAGACTGAATATCAGGTAATAAGAGCCGGTGTCTTTAAATGTGTATTTGAATACTCGGCTGTTTGACAAGGTGTCCAATTTGCCGCCATTCATGGGATACAAATAGGTCACATACCGCAGACAGGTGTCGTATGAGCCGAGTTCAAAAGTGTAGCTTTTGCAAGCTTCGCCGCTGCCTTTTTGATAGCCAATTTGCAAACGACTCCAATCGCAGGGGGTTTCTTCGCATTTGACATTGACCTCTTTGCAAATGATGGTGTCGCAGCCTGTACAATTGTTCTTGAATTGAATGCATACCACATAGCTACCGTTGTTTTTAAAGGTGTAAGTAAAGCGGTTGCTGCTGTAGGACCAAGCGTCCCACAATACCTGGCCGTTCTGTTTGATGAGGTATTTGTAAGACCAACAAGAATCGGGGTTATTCGCATTCAAATTGCTGTGCTCGACGGTGAGGGTTTTGCATTTGACTGAATAGCCCCACTGCGCCTTGCTCAAATCACAAGAGCCTTTGGCGATGGTGATTTTTTTGCAAATGGTTTTCTTGCACTGCCCGTCCTTGCTGCTGATGGTCAAACAGATGTTGTAAGTGCCGGGTTTGGAATAAGCGTGCTTGGGGTCTGCGCCGCTGCCCGAATGTCCATCTCCGAAATCCCAGCTATAGCTGTATCCGTTGCTTTTGTATACATTGAAATGGTATTCTCCATTGCCGTTGTGCTTCATCATGAAGTCGCCCTTGATGTTGCATGGACTGCCGATCCAAATGGTTTTGCAAACTTTGGTCGAGCAAGTTTTATCAGCATTATAGGCGGTCAAGCAAATGGTGTGGTAGCCCCGAGTGGTCAAACGGTACCAAGGTGATTTGCCCACTGAACGATTGCCATCTCCCCAATCCCATTCAAAATGGGTCCCATTGCCACCGGCTTGGAACAAGTAATACGAGCCAAAAAGCTTGTGTATGTTGATTTCGGCCTTGATGTCGCACTTTTTCGTGGGGCAGGTATCAACGGTCACTTTTTTGCAAATCGTTGTATCCCATTTCCAACAGGTATTTTGAATTTTCAAGCATACCTCATAGGTGCCGGGTGCTGAAAAGGAATAATTCAAAGGATTGCCTTGCACGATTTTGCCGCCTACTTTCCAATAGATGCTGCTGCAACTATCGGCAATGGCCGCTCCGTAGGCCTCGGCATATACTTCTAGGCATTTAGAGCCCAACCCAAAATCAGCTTTTTGTTGCTGACTCGCCAAGGGGGCAGGCTGGAAAATGGTAGCACCGATCAGCGCTATAAACGCCAAGGGTAAGTTTTTTAATTGATTTAAAATCATGGGGCTACAATGATTAGATGCAAGATACGACCTAAAGACACCGGCTGTTACCAACTCGTTGTATGAAGGGATATTTTATGACTCTCAACCAACCAGCAATTCTGAGGTGATGAAATCCGCGAAGAACCGACCCTTGGCACTCAAAATGATTTGATTCGGGTGATCCACGAGGTAACCTTGCCGAGTCTGGTTTTGAATGAATTTTTGGTTTGAAGCGGTCCAGCCGGGCCATAATGTTTCAATTTCAACGGCCGCTAGACCCTCCATCAGTCTCAGTTTAGTCATGATGGTTTCATTGACTCTGTTGGCAAGGCTGAGTTCTTCGCTTTCCATGTTCCACTGGTTGAGATCGGCTTGCTTGAGGTAAGCGGCATTGTTGGCGATGTTCCAACTTCTTCTTTTTCCATCGAAGCTGTGGGCTGATGGGCCAATCCCCAGGTATGGCACGCGGTTCCAATATCGGCTGTTGTGTATGGCTCGGTGACCAGGTAGGGCTAAGTTGCTGATTTCGTAATGCTCGTAGCCTTGAGATTCAGCCCAGGCCTGCAGCATGTCAAATTGCTCATGGGCATGTTGGTCATTGGGTGCTTGTGCCTGGCCGCTGCGAATGGAGTGAGCCAAAGCTGTTTTTTCTTCGACGGTTAAGGCATAACAAGACAAATGGGGAAGCTGCTTGCCCTGAACCCAGTTCAGTTCTTCGGCCCATTCTTCATGTGATTTCCAAGGGGTCCCGTAAATCAAATCGACGCTGATATTCTGAAAGCCCATTTGAAGCGCTGTTTCGATGCTCAATCGGGCTTGTTCGCTGTTGTGGGCCCGATTCATCGTGTGCAAATCGCGGTCGTTCAGACTTTGAATGCCGATGCTCAAGCGATTAACACCGCTTTCTTTCCAGGCGCTCAGTCTCTCTGAGTCCATGTCTTCGGGATTTGCCTCCAGGGTGTATTCAGGCCAAGAGCGTGATCCCAGGCGGCTTTTGATACCCTCTGACAGTCGGTAAAATGCTTCAGGACTCAAGACAGACGGTGTGCCGCCTCCCCAATACAAGGTTTCGAAGGCGAGCTCATGCCAATCGTCCAAACGCAGATCCAATTCTTTGAGCAGGGCATTCACCATGGCCTCGGTATTTTGCAGCGAGGTGCTGAAGTGAAAGTTGCAATAGGTGCAAGCTTTGCGGCAAAAAGGGATATGGACGTAAAGGCCAGACATGCCAAATTTTATTCAAATATCGGGGAGATGCACACGCTAGGCTAACTTTGTCTCGGTTCGAATGAATGGCAAAGCGTTTTGGCTTGATATGGGCATTGTTTTTTGTTGCGATGGCATCTGCTGTTGTGGCACAGCCCATTTCGGTTGATACAATTCCATCTGCCTCGTTGGATTCGGCCCAACAACAGCAATGGGCGCAATTTCAACGATTTCGACAGGGCTCCTTTTTGCCCTTTATGGAAAACCAGGACAGCGCGCATTATTGGGTATATACCGCCGCTGGGGTGGGCATTCCGCGCGAGCAAATTTCCAAAGAGATTGACCCCATGTCTCCGTTTAGCAAGGTCTTGTTCACCCGCGAGAGCTCAGCCAAATTTTGGTTTTTTGCTGTGGCGCTGATTTGGTTGTTCCTGCTTTTGTATTTCAGGGCGGTGCATTTCAAGCAGTTTGAGATGCGCTTAAAAAGCGTTTACAGTCCTTATTATTTCTCGGAACTGATCGATGAAAAAATCGGTTTCGCCAGCACGGGAACTTGGTTGGCTCACAGTTTGGGTTGGTCTGTTATGGGTATGGCGGTAGTCAACATATGGGTTTACGACCAATGGTTGAATTTGAATTCGCCCTTGATTTATGTGCTTGCCACAACAGCCTTGGTCGGCTGGGAGATGCTGGTCTATTTTGTATCTTTCTTGTTTTCAGAAGCAACGGGTTTATACGGGTTAGTGCGGGCTTCTTGGCAGCGCAAAGCCAATGCCTCCTTGTGGTTTGGATTGGTTATTTTTCCTCTGGTATTGCTGACATACTACAATGCGCCCAAGCTTACGGCCTACCCATTGGGTCGAATGTATGAAGTCTTGCTGCTTGTGTATTTGAGCTTGCGTGGGTTCTGGGTATTAATGGGAATGTTCAGAGATGGGGAGCGTTCTTTAGCTGCTGTTTTGTATTTTTGCGGCATTGAAATCCTTCCTTTGGCCATGTTGCTTAAGGGTTTGGTATTTTGATAAGTCGCTATGATAGAACGTCAAATCCCTGTTAAAAGTATTCTGATTACTCAGCCCGAACCTGAGAATGGAAAGAATATTTACGAAGACTTAGCCCAGCGGTTTAAGTTAAAAATTGATTTCCGTTCTTTCATTCACGTGGAGCCCATGACTCCCAAAGACATTCGCAAGCAAAAAATCAATTTTGCCGATTTTACGGCTATAATTTTCAATTCCAAAAATGCGGTCGATTATTTCTTTATGCTCGCTCAGGAAATGAAAATTGATATGCCCGTGGAGACCAAGTATTTCTCGATCAATGAAAGCGTTTCGAATTACGTTCAGAAATACATTGTGCCGAGAAAGCGAAAAATGTTCACGGGTAAGGGTACTGAAAAGGACTTCTTTACTTTATTCAAGAACCACAAGTCTGAAAAAATCTTGTATCCCTGTTCAGACATTCGCAAGCCTTCCTTGCCTGAGTTTTTTACGCAAAACGGCTATGATTTCACCGAATGCATCATTTACAACACCGTCTCGAGTGATTTGAGCGATTTGAAAGAGGTGTTCTACGACATTTTGGTGTTCTTCAGCCCCGCTACCGTGAAAAGTTTGTACGATAATTTTCCTGATTTCGTGCAGAATAAAACCAGACTGGCGGCTTTCGGAGACAGCACCCAACAGGCCATTCACGAGCATCCCGATTTGATTTTGGACATTGAAGCGCCACAACCCGGTATGCCGAGCATGCTCGCCGCCTTGGAAGACTACATCAAGCGGGCCAATTCCAATAAATAATCAGCGCCTCACCAGCCAGGCTGAGAAGTGACGATCGCGCTCACTGACAAATACAAACTGGTTCTGACTTTCTCTCAATCCCCATTTTTTTCGAATGGAGTCTGCTGAAAGGCGACTTTCGCGAACGGTGATGGAAGCTCCTTGTATGCCCAGGCGCTTGAGTTCTTGCCCGATGCTATTGAGAGAGCCCTCCCAATGCGATACCAAGGCGTAGCATCGTCCCCACTGCGCCGAAACCAGGAATGGAACTTTGAAAAATCCATGTCCCCGTGTCAAGGGTTCAAAGCTGGGTGGCATGTGGCGGTTGAGCCTTGCTGCAAAGGCGGCCCCATGAGGTTCGAATAGATACGATTGGCTGCCGGCTTGGAAAGGCTCATTCAAAAGCGCTGTCCAAGATTGAGCCCTCCCTTCTTTGCTGCAAATCAAGACATCTACAATCTGCTTGGCCTGATCGTGCACATGGACCAACAGTTCTTTGGTTTCAGCTTCAAAGGCTATGAAATAGGCATCGAACTCGACATCGATTTGGCTTCGCAGGGCCGATAAATCCGTCATCGGGCTCAGTTTAATCAACCAGTGTTGCCCAGGTTTTCGATCGTCAATCCAAGGCCAGATGTGAGGCCGGTACAAGTCCCATTGAGCCCCCAATCGTGTGCTACCGTCGCGTCGATCAGGGTCGGCCATGAAAAGCGCTATTTGTTCTCGATGGCTTTGCCAATGGTCTTCGGCATCGCCGCATACACGGGTAACAGGGTGTGGATTTAAGCTGAGGTTGCACAAGGCCAGGTTGTGCAGCGCAGGGTCGATTTCAACGGCGGTAACCGGTCGTTGAGTCAGAGACCAGGCCCAAGCATCGATGCCGAATCCCGCGCACAAATCATGGATCGGCATGTGGGGGATCAGGGCAGAGAAGAAATCGGCCTTGGCCCGAGCCACCGCCGTTGATGTGCACTGCTCAAGGCTGCGCCGTTCAAAAAGGCAGCCAGCGGCTACCCATTCAGGGGCTTTTTCAAGTGCTTTTTCATGCAAAGCCCATTGGTCGGCGGCGATGCTACTCCAAGGACCCCATTGATCGCGCAGCCGAAAGGCATTGGGAATGTTTTTTTTGAGATAATGCGTGTGAATTTCGGAGAGCAAACCCAAGGTGGGGTCGCTTTGTTGTAATTTTGAATAAATTTCCGAAATCATGAAAGTAGCAAAAGTAATGATCGCAGCCTTGTTGCTGGTATCTGTATTGAGCAGTTGTGGGGCTAGCCGCAAAGACCGTTGCCCAACCGTAGGCGAAAAGTCCTGGTCCAAGCACTAATTCACTTCCATCCATGCATGCAAACTGGATCATAATGGATGGTGAAACGCGTTGGGAAGAGGCCTTGGCTTCTTCTTTTCACAAGCCCGTATTGCTGTTCAAGCACAGCACGCGCTGCCCCTTGTCTTCCATGGCCCTGAATCGCCTGGAAGGCCTGGACCGCGCTTTTTACGACCAAGCCGATTTTTATTATTTGGATCTGATTGCTCATCGCTCGCTTTCTACGCAAATGGCCGAGCATTTTGGCGTGCAGCATGAATCGCCTCAAGTTCTGTGGGTCGAGCAGGGTCAATGTCAGTACCATGCTTCTCACATGGATATTCGCCCAGCAGCGCTGATGGCGAGATTGGCATGAAACACTTGTTCCAAATAGGAGATCAAAAGCGCATCAGCAAATGCGTCACAGAGGCTGATTTAGCGGCCTTCGAAACGGGTGTCGTGCATCCCTTTTACGGGACCTTTGCTTTGGGTCGCGATGTGGAATGGGCTTGCCGTCAATTTGTTTTGGAAGCCAAAGAGGAGCACGAAGAGGGCATTGGTACCTTTTTGAATATTGAACACCGCTCACCAGCATTGTTGGGAGATGCCGTTGAAATTGTGGCGACTTTGCAGTCTTGGGAAGGTCACAGCTTGGTTTGTGCCTATCAGGTCTATGTCGGTGATCGTTTGATTGCCGAAGGAACGCAAGGGCAGAAAATCTTGTCCAAGGAAAAATTAGCTCGATTAACCGAATCGCTACATGGTCGCTAAACCCAAACGCATTCAAATTGAAAATCGCAAAGCGCGGTTCAACTACCACGTAGAGGAAACCTACGAAGCCGGTATTTCTTTGACGGGTTCAGAGGTCAAATCCATTCGGGCTCAGCGCGTGAATTTGGGAGAGTCTTTTGCCTACATGGAAGGAGGGCAATTGAAGATCAAAGGCATGCACATTTCAGAATACGAAAACGCGGGTTACAGCGGTCACGACCCCGTTCGAGAACGTGTATTGCTGTTGAATCGGCGGGAGTTGGATCGCATTGAATCGCGCATCAAGACCAAGGGCTATGCCGTTTTTCCCATTCGTTTGTACGAAAATGACCGCGGATTTTTCAAGCTGGAAATGGGCCTGGGAACGGGTAAGAAAACCTTCGATAAGCGCGATGATATCAAGGCGCGCGATATTGAAAGGGATCTGCGCCGGGCTGATTAAATGCCCTCTACAGGCAAATGGCAACGCTCATGCAAGTAGCGCATTTGGGGTTTGTCCCAGCGTCTTTTTTTAGTGTGTTCGCGGTATCCTTCTAGCATGGAGGCCATGTTTTCACAATCGTTTAAGGCATAATAGCACAGGGCGGCATTCCAATAGGCGGCTGAAAAATCAGGGTCAAACCAAACGGCCTGCTTGAAATGTTGAATGGCTTCTGTGGCCTCCGATTTGCGGTGGTTGCGAAGGAATTTGCGGTAATGGCACCATCCCATGTCTTCGTGCCAAACCGCACGGTTTTCGGCATCCAAGCTGTCGGGTATGAACGATGCCACGCGCATGTGGGTTTCGGCAATGAGGCTATCTCCAAAAGCCTTGGGATTGTCTTTCAACAAGCCGGCGCGCCATTCCAAATATTGACTGTGCTGGCCCATGGCCATGCCCGCTTTGAAAAACAACAGCACCATGAGGGGAAGTCTAACAAGGGATTTCATATACGTGCAAGGAATTCGATTGACGCCATTGTTGGGCACATTCTTCAGCTGAACAACGAATATAGCGCACCCCATATTGTTCGCACAAGGCTTTCAAAGAGACTTGCTGTGGGCTCACCATTCGTTCTTGCAACTGGGGCCACTGGCTCGGTCCTGCAATCTGTTCAAAGATGCGACCGCCCTGATTGTTCAATACGGCAATGCTCAAATTCTGGGGCCATTCTCTGCTCCACAGGGCGTGTTGGTCGTAGATGAAGGAGAGGTCGCCCAACAAGGCAAAATGCCTTTGATGGGGGTTGACTAGGGCAGCGCCTACGGCGCTGCTCAATGAACCGTCAATGCCACTGGTGCCTCGGTTGGCATAAACACGTCCTTTCAGTTTTCCGAACCAAGAAGCATAGCGCACCGGCATGGAATTGCCCAAATGTAGCACATCGTCTTCTTGCAGGCTTTCCAGCAATAGCCGGGCACCTTGGTACTCTTCGGGTCTTTTAGTTAAAGGGCTGGAATGAGATTCGGTAGCCTTTTGCCAGGTGGCACCAAAGGTCAGATTTTGGGGTAGCAGCTGATCGAGGGCTGCTAAAAAATCCATATCGTAGTGCGGCCAATGCAGGGGTTTGGTGCCGAATGGGTCGCCAAATTCGAGCGATTCAGACACATGCCAGTGGGTGGGTTTGGATTGGCTAATGTGAGTTTGAAGGGGCTTTGAAATTTGGCTCATGCCTGTGCTGATGATCAATTCGGGTTCCAGTTCAGGGGGCCAATGGGAATGGACTTGTACGAAATTTTCCCAATGGGGAGTGCCCAGATGTTGATGTTGGCTGCAGACATCGGCCCATATGGCCACCCGGTTTTGCAAATTCTCCAGAGCATGAGCACGGTCTGGGTGATACTCCCCTTGCCCCAGCAAAAGGGCAATGCGGGTGTAGGGTCGCAGGGCTTCTTGGATTTGTTCCCACACAACAGGCGCAGCATTGGGTTTGCTCCAAACAAAAGCTTTGGTTACAAAGGCCAGCGGCTGCTGATCATCCATGTCCAGGTACAAAGGTTCTCTCAGGGGGAAGTTCAAGTGCACGGGGCCGGCAGTGGGGTATAGCGATTGACGAATTGCGCTGTGCATGAGTTCTTCCAATTCGGCATGCTGGGGGCGTTGGTCGAGGTCGTCAGAAACGCGGTATTGTGCGCGTACATGGCGGTGGTACAACTCGTCTTGCCGTATGGTCTGCCCCGACCATTGGTCCACGCTTTCAATGGGCCGGTCTGCGCTAACCAAGATCAAGGGAATGCGCAGGTAGAAAGCCTCGCAGGCAGCGGGCAGCCAGTTGGCGGCGGCGGTGCCACTGGTGCACAAGACGGCGGCAGGGCTTTTCAGTTGTTGGGCCATTCCCAGGGCGCAATAGGCAGCGCTGCGTTCGTCGATTTGTTCATGCAAAATGAAAAAGGGCCTGCGCATCAGGGCGGCTATCAGCGGGGCATTGCGCGAACCGGGGCTGTACACCCAATGCTGTACGCCGCACTCTTCCATGACCGCGGCCCAAGCATCCAAATGGGATCGAATCAAGCTATGGCTCATGCGCGCAAATGATCAAAGAAAGGGTTGCTTGTTTTTTCCTGACCTACAGTGGTTTCGGGCCCGTGTCCTGGGAAAAGGGTATAGGAATCGGGTATACTGAATAGTTCGCGTTCGATGGCCGATAGCAACTCTTGGTGATTCCCGCCAGGAAGATCGGTTCGACCTATGCTGCCGTAAAAGATGGTGTCTCCCACCAGCGCCGTTTGGTCGCTGTGGTTGATGAATGCAACATGTCCGGGAGCATGCCCTGGAACGAACCGCACTTCCCACTGGCATTGACCGACCTGTAGGGTTTGACCATGCTCCAAGTGGTGGGTGGGTAGGGGAGATTCGGTGTATTGCAAGTCCCAAACCGCTGCCATGGATTTGCTGCGTTCAATCATGGGTAAATCTGCAGGATGCAAGTAATAGGGGACTCCGTATGTTTTCAAAAACCAATCGTTGCCGAAAATGTGATCAATGTGGGCGTGGGTTCCCCACAGGGCCACCGGATTCAATTCTTTTTCGATCAGAAAGTTCTGAATTTGGCTCTGCTCGCTGCGGTTGTACATGCCGGCATCGATCAAAACACAATCGTTGGTCTGTTCACACCAGATGAGGTAGGTGTTTTCTTGAAGGGGATTGAAGGTGAATCGCTGCAATGGCATATTGCAAAGGTACACCCCGATTCGATGGCAAAAAAAGAACGCCCGGGCTTTGCCCGGGCGCGTCCATTCTCGTAGGGAACTCATGGGCCCAAGGCCTGTCCTGCTTGAGAATTCAATTTCCATCAAAGCCTTCGCTTCAGCTTCCGTCTTGCCTTTAGCAAGCCGAACCCTGAGGCTGATGGCTTACAAGTGAATGCACTCGCCGTAGGCTTGTGCAACCGCTTCCATCACAGCCTCACTCATGGTGGGGTGAGGGTGAACCGATTTCAAAATCTCGTGACCGGTGGTCTCCAAATTGCGAGCCACAACCGCCTCGATGATCATGTCGGTTACGCCTTCGCCAACCATGTGACAACCCAACCACTCGCCGTACTTCTTGTCAAAAATAACCTTGACAAAGCCGTCTTTGTGGCCTCCTGCGCTCGCTTTGCCGCTCGCGCTGAAGGGGAACTTGCCCACCATGATGTCCAAGCCTTTTTCTTTGGCTTGAGCTTCGGTCAAACCTACGCTGGCTACTTCGGGGTGGGTATAGGTACAGCCCGGGATGTTGCCGTAATTCAAAGGCTCAGGGTGGTGGCCACAGATGGCTTCCACGCAAATGATGCCTTCTGCGCTGGCTACGTGAGCCAAAGCGGGACCGGGTACGATATCGCCAATGGCATATACGCCAGGAGCTGTGGTGCGGTAGAATTCATCGACTTGAACCTTGCCCTTGTCGTGCTTAATGCCCATCTCGTCCAAACCGAGGTTTTCCAAGTTGGTTTGAACACCGGCTGCGCTCAAAACGATGTCGCATTCCAATTGCTGTTCTCCAGCGGCAGTTTTCACCGTCACGTGGCAACGATCTTTCTTGATGTCAACCTTTTCAACGCTGCTCTTGGTCATGATTTCAATGCCGCGCTTCTTGTAGGTCAATTGCATGGCGCGGCTCACTTCTTCGTCTTCGATGGGAAGAATGCGGTCCATGAATTCTACAATGGTCACTTTGGTTCCAATGCTGGAATAGAAGTAGGCGAACTCCATGCCAATGGCTCCGCTGCCGATGATCACCATTTCCTTGGGCTGCTTGGGCAGAACCATGGCTTCGCGGTAACCGATGACGTGAGTGCCGTCAATTTTAACATTGGGCAATTCGCGAGAACGAGCGCCGGTAGCCAATATGATGTGGTCAGACTCAATCGTTGAAGTGGAACCATCGGCTGCTGTTACCTGAATTTTGCCTTTGCCAGCCAACTTAGCCGCTCCAGCAATGACTTCTACCTTGTTCTTTTTCAATAAGAAGGTAACGCCTTTGCTCATGCCTGCTGCCACGTCGCGGCTGCGCTTTACCATGCCGTCAAAATCGGCTTTGTGCCCGCTAACGCTGATTCCGTAATCGGCAGCGTGGTTGATATAATCAAAAACTTGAGCTGATTTGAGTAGGGCTTTCGTAGGGATACAACCCCAGTTCAAGCATACACCGCCCAGTTCAGCTTTTTCGATGATGGCAACTTTCTTGCCCAATTGCGAAGCGCGTATGGCGGCTACGTAGCCTCCAGGTCCGCTTCCGATAACAACGATATCAAATTTCATGAGAGGAATTGAATGCGAAGATAATACTTTCCCGTTTAGGCCTCTTGTGCCAACTTGGCGTTTGCGGCCCGCTTGCGGTCATGTTCGTTCAAAAAGATTTTACGCAGGCGCAAACTCTCGGGAGTTACCTCTACGTATTCGTCAGCCTGAATGTATTCCATGGCTTCTTCCAAGGTGAATTCATGGGGAGGGGGCAGGGCCGAGTTGTCGTCCTTACCCGCAGCGCGGAAGTTGGTCAGCTGCTTGCCGGTGGTGATGTTGACGACCAAATCGCCGGGTTTGATGTGTTCACCGATGATTTGACCCATGTACACGTCCACGCCGGGCTCCAAGAAGAAAGTGCCTCGATCCTTGAGCTTGTCCATGGAATAGGCCGTGGTGCTACCGGCTTCTTTGTTGATCAATACGCCGTTGATGCGACCGGGCATTTCGCCTTTATAGGGTTCGTAGGCCTTGAATCGGTGGGCCATGATGGCTTCACCCTGGGTGGCAGTCAACAGGTTGTTGCGCAAGCCCATCAATCCGCGGGAAGGAATTTCGAATTCAACGCGCACCATGTCACCTTTGGGTTGCATGCTGGTCATTTCCCCTTTGCGCTGGCTCACGTATTCAATCACCTTACCACTGTGTTGGTCCGGGACGTCAACGGTGAGAACCTCGATGGGCTCGCAGGTGTTCCCGTCGATTTCTTTCATGATCACTCGGGGTTGGCCCACTTGCAATTCATACCCTTCACGGCGCATGGTCTCTACCAATACACCCAAGTGCATGACTCCGCGTCCAAATACCAAGAATTGGTCAGCTGAAGCAGTTTCTTGAACGCGCAGAGCCAAGTTTTTCTCGGTTTCCTTGTTGAGGCGGTCGCGAATGCGCTGAGAGGTTACGAATTTGCCTTCCTTGCCAAAGAAAGGGGAGTTGTTGATGGCAAAGAGCATGCTCATCGTAGGTTCATCAATTTTCAAAACAGGCAATGCTTCGGGCTTTTCAATGTCAGCTACCGTGTCGCCAATTTCGAAGTTCTCCAAACCCGTAATGGCGCAAATGTCGCCGGCTACTACGTGCTCTACCTTTTGTTTGCCCAAACCGCTGAAGGTGTACAATTCCTTGATGCGGTGTTTTTCAACCTTTCCATCCCGCTTGACCAACGAAACGGGCATGCCCACTTTCAGTTCCCCTCGCTTCAAACGACCTACTGCAATTCGGCCGGTGAAGCTGCTGTAATCCAAGCTGGTTACCTGCAGCTGAATGGTGCCTTCGCTCACTTCGGGTTCGGGAACCACTTCCAAAATGGTATCCATCAAGAAAGTGAGGTCTTCAGTGGGTTTGTTCCACTCGGGTCCAAACCAGCCTTGCTTGCCAGAGCCATAGATGGTGGTGAAATCCAGCTGATCTTCGTTGGCGCCCAAGTTGAAGAAGAGGTCGAAAATATCATCATGGGTGCGATCAGGGTCGCAATTGGGCTTGTCTACTTTATTGATGACGACAATGGCTTTTTTACCCAATTCCAGCGCCTTTTGCAGTACAAAGCGGGTTTGGGGCATGGGGCCTTCAAAAGCGTCAACCAACAGCAAAACGCCATCAGCCATGTTCAACACTCGCTCTACCTCCCCGCCAAAGTCGGCGTGGCCAGGGGTGTCTATGATGTTGATTTTGGTGCCTTTCCAGTCGACCGATACGTTTTTGGCCAGAATGGTAATGCCGCGTTCACGCTCCAAATCATTGTTGTCGAGGATCAATTCCCCTACCTCCTGATTGTCACGAAAAAGGCGCGCTTGGTGCAGCATTTTGTCTACCAAGGTGGTCTTTCCGTGGTCTACGTGGGCGATAATGGCGATGTTGCGAATGCTCATGTGTACTAAAAAATTGCGCGAATTTCGGCCAAAAAGGCCGGATTAAGGCCACGAACCCCTTTTATTTTCTGCGACTTTTGCGTAAAACGGCCCTGATAGCCCGGTAGGTTTGCTACTTTTGCAAAACTTTTTCGCAGCAAGAATTGCGCTTTTTGCAAGTCTCGAGCGAAAAGGGCGTGACCCATGGCCTACGAAAACGAAATTTCCAAACGCAAAACCTTTGCCATCATTTCTCACCCTGATGCGGGTAAAACAACGCTTACCGAAAAGTTCCTGCTTTTTGGAGGTCAAATCCAGACGGCGGGTGCTGTTAAGTCGAACAAAATCACCAAAACGGCTGCCTCTGACTTCATGGAAATTGAGAAGCAGCGTGGAATTTCGGTAGCGACTTCGGTGATGACCTTTCCTTACAAGGGCAAATGGGTCAACATCTTGGATACCCCGGGTCACAAAGACTTCGCCGAAGATACCTATCGCACCCTGACGGCTGTAGATAGCGTGATTCTGGTGATCGATTGCGTCAAAGGGGTCGAGGAACAAACCGAACGACTCATGGAGGTCTGCCGCATGCGCAAGACGCCGGTCATTGTTTTCATCAACAAGATGGACCGGGACGGTAAAGATCCTTATGAGTTGCTGGAAGAGGTAGAAGAAAAACTCAACATCAAAGTTCACCCCATGAGTTGGCCCATCAACGGCGGCCGTGATTTCAAGGGAGTGTATTTGTTGGCTGAACAGAGTTTGAATTTGTTTGAAAGCAGCAAGACCAAGAAGGCAGATGACGTGGTTTCGATCAAGGGCATTGAAGATCCGCAATTGGATTCTTATTTGAACGAGCGAGACGCTTCCAAGCTACGCGAAGATGTGGAATTGGTCGATGGCGTATACGGCGCCTTGGATAAGAGCGATTACTTGGCGGCTGATGTGGCCCCGGTTTTCTTTGGTTCGGCTTTGAATAACTTCGGGGTTCAGGAACTGCTCGACACCTTTGTGGAGTTGGCCCCCAATCCCCTGGCGCGCCCTACCAATTTGCGCGATGTGGCCCCGGAAGAAGTCAAATTCACGGGTTTTGTCTTCAAAATTCACGCAAACCTGGATCCGCGCCACCGAGACCGAATTGCCTTTCTGCGCATTTGCAGCGGTCGTTTCGAACGTGGAAAGCCCTATGCCCATACCCGCTTGGGAAAGAATTTCAAATTCGCCAACCCCTATTTGTTTTTGGCCGATAGCAAAGAAGTGATGGACGATGCATACCCAGGCGATGTAGTGGGATTGTACGATACGGGTAACTTCAAGATTGGCGACACCTTGACCGAAGGGGAGAAGCTTCAATTCAAGGGAATTCCCAGTTTTTCACCCGAAATCTTCAAGGAATTGATCAACCTGGATCCCATGAAGAGCAAACAGCTGGAAAAGGGAATCGAACAATTGACCGATGAGGGCTTGGCTTCTTTGTTTGTTCAAGAGCCGGGTAGCCGAAAGTTTGTGGGTACGGTAGGGGAACTTCAATTCGAGGTGTTGCAATACCGCCTCGAACACGAATACGGAGCCAAGTGTCGATTCGAGACCCGCGCCATTCACAAAGCCTGTTGGATGAGCGGCCCCGCAGCCGATTTGGCTGACTTCATGAAGTACCGCAGCAACAACATAGCCTACGATAAAGATGGCAACCCTGTGTTCTTGGCTGAAACAGCCTTCATTTTACGCATGGCCCAAGAGAAGTACGAATCGATCGTATTTCACACCACCAGTGAGTTCAAGGTAGAAGCCTAAAAGCTTTTTGATGTAAGTCAAGATGAGCCGGGAGTAGCCGCCCTACCTTTGCGGCATGAAATCCATTTTTTATGCGGCCCAGAGCCGGGGACACGCTCGACACGGGTGGTTGGAAAGTTACCACAGCTTCAGCTTTGCCGGGTATTACAACCCCGAGCGCATGCATTTTGGGGCTTTGCGTGTATTGAATGACGATTGGGTGGCGCCGGGCATGGGCTTTGGTACGCATCCGCATGACAACATGGAGATCATCAGCATTCCCCTGAGCGGCGATTTGGAGCACCAAGACTCTATGGGGAACAAAGCGCTGATTCGCCAAGGCGACATTCAAGTGTTGAGTGCCGGTACAGGAATTACCCATTCAGAGTACAACCCCAATGCCGATCGCGATGTGCGGTTTCTGCAAATCTGGGTTTTTCCAAGGCAGCGTAACCTCTCCCCGCGTTACGACCAAAAGGCTATTTCTGACGTGTTGAAGAAGAATGAGTTGGGTTTTGTATTGACCCCTGATCCCCAAGGTCCGGGGGTGTGGATTCACCAAGATGCTTGGTTCAGCATGGGGGAATTCACCGAGCACACCCAAGGGGAGTACCGCCTTCAGAAGCCGGGCAATGGCGTGTACATCTTTGTGTTGGAGGGTGAAATGCGCTGCGCAGATCGAGATTTGGCGCGTCGCGATGCCTTGGGGTTGAGCGAGTTGGAATCGATTGAATTTGAAGCTTTCAGCGGCGCTCGCGTGTTGCTCATGGAAGTTCCCATGCAAGCTTGATGCGACGCATGGCGATGGCTCACCATTGGTGAATGTACCCAATTCCCAAGACCCAAGAATTCATCCAGGCACTTTCTCCCTTGGGGAATAGGTCTTGGTCATAAATGGAGATCAGCGTATAATTCGCTTGAATGTGTTTGCTGATTTCAGCGCTCAAGCCAAAGTCGATACGGCTATCCAGGGTGGGTTCTGGGCTGACAAAGGGGGCAAAACCCAAATAGTTGATTTTGCTTTTATACTGCTGATTCGGGCCAAAACTGAACTCATATCCCATTTGCACCTGAACCCCCAGTTGATTGTCGATGTATTCCCCTTTGCTCACCCGAGCAATTTGATCGGTGTTGCGCAAGGCATAAAGATTCTGGTTGAGCACATAGGACTGCTTCGAGGTGAAATAACCCAAACGCAGAAAGTAATTCGTGAAGGGTTTTAATTCCAGCCCCACGGCCATTTGGATCTGCCCCACGCTCATGAAGCTAGAGGTCAAACGAGAGACATCGCGTCCCAATGGGTCTTGCGAATAGGTATAGCCCGGAAGCAGTTGGGTCTGCAGGTTGAAGCCACCGTAAGAGGTGAGCAGGTCTATGTTTCTGAAGCTATGGCCGAATTTGCTATCTATGAACAAGTTGTCCAAGCTCTTCTTGTTGCTCCAATAGCGATTGCCAAAGTTGTCGATGCGTCGAGAGGCTATGCTTCCTACGTTGAGATTCAGGTTGTTGTCCCAACTGGTCTTGGCGCGAGTGAGGTTGTACTTGGCGCGAATGAAACCGCTAACGTTGATGTTGTTGTTGGCTCCACCGGTCCAATTGGGACTTGTGTTGGAAATCGAAAAATTGAATCCAGCGTCAGCGCCGTATTCCTTGATGCGTTCGGCCGTGCTGTCGCGCGTGCCTGTTCCTTGAAAAGAATGAGCTGAAAGGGGAGCTATATAGAGCCACCCCAATATCCACAATAAGCCCAAATTGCGCACGCCCATGTAGCTAGCAAAATTCGTACAAAACCCTTAGGCGCTCTCCACAGAAGCAAAACTGGCCCCTGCGTTGGACAATTAGCCCTTCAGTACCTTTTCTACCAGTTCGGCCGCCTCTTTCAAGGCAATGGCAGAGAATACCTGCAAACCGCTCTCGTCGATGATCTTTTTGGCTTCTTCGGCATTGGTTCCCTGCAAGCGAACGATGATGGGGATTTGAATGTCACCAATCTTGCGATAGGCTTCTACTACACCGTTGGCTACGCGGTCGCAACGCACGATACCGCCGAAAATGTTGATCAAGATGGCCTTCACGTGAGGGTCGCTCATGATGATGCGAAAACCAGCTTCTACGGTTTCAGCATTGGCTGTGCCTCCTACGTCCAAGAAGTTGGCAGGTTCACCACCTGACAATTTGATGATGTCCATGGTGGCCATGGCCAGGCCTGCGCCGTTCACCATGCAACCGACGTTTCCATCTAGTTTTACATAGTTCAGATTGTATTCACCGGCTTCCACTTCGGTGGGATCTTCTTCGCTCAAATCGCGCAAGGCTGCATAATCCTTGTGGCGGAACAGGGCGTTGTCGTCCAAGCTCACTTTGGCATCAACGGCGATGATTTTATCGTCGCTGGTCTTCAGTACGGGGTTGATTTCGAACATGGCTGAATCGGTCGAATCGTAGGCTTTGTACAAAGCTGAAACGAATTTGACCATTTCCTTGAAGGCGGTTCCCTCTAAGCCCAAGTTAAAAGCGATTTTACGCGCCTGGAACGCCTGCAAACCTAAGGCGGGGTCAATCCATTCCTTGTGGATTTTCTCGGGGCTGTGCTCGGCTACCTCTTCAATATCCATACCGCCTTCAGTGGTGTAGATGATGACATTTTGCTTGGTCGCACGGTCCAACAAAACGCTCATGTAGTATTCTTTGGGCTCGTTGGGGCCTGGGTAGAAGACATCTTGGGCCACCAGTACTTTGTTCACCAATTTGCCGCTAGGGCCCGTTTGAATGGTGACCAAGGTGTTTCCAAGCAAATTCTTGGCAATTTCAGCGGCTTGTTCGGCGCTTTTGGCTACTTGAACCCCGCGCTGCTCACTGCCTACGATTTTGCCTTTTCCACGGCCACCGGCGTGAATTTGAGCCTTCACGACGCACCAAGAGCTGTCGTATTCGTTTTTGACGCGCTCGGCAGCGGCTAGGGCTTCTTCAGGGGTTTCGGCTACAAAACCGTTTTGGACGGCTACGCCGAAACTTTTCAAAATCTCTTTGGCTTGGTACTCGTGAATGTTCATCAGGTGGCTACAATGCGGGGGCAAAATTAACTAACTTTGGTCCGTTCATCAAGCGTTGTGATCGATTGCCGCGAAATACAGAAAAGCTACGGCACCGTTTCGGTTCTCAAAGGGCTGTCTCTCTCCATCGCAGAAGGGGAGCTTGTGGCCATAACGGGGCAAAGTGGAGCGGGTAAAAGTACCCTCTTGCACATCCTCGGCGGGTTAGACTCTCCCGATTCTGGAAGCGTGCAAATTGCGGGAAAATCGTTGTCTTCGATGAACGAGAAGCAGCGCGCGGCCTTTCGCAACCAAGATTTGGGGTTTGTATTCCAGTTTCACCAATTGCTGCCTGAATTTACGGCCTTGGAGAACGCCTGCATTCCCGCGCTCATAGGAGGCGCTTCTTGGAAAGAAGCCAAACTCAAGGCCAGTCATTGGTTGGATTATTTGGGTTTGAGCGAGCGCATGAACCACAAGCCTCAGGCTTTGTCAGGTGGAGAGCAGCAACGCGTTTCCATTGCGCGGGCCTTGGTGAATAAGCCCTCGGTGATTTTTGCCGATGAGCCCAGCGGGAATTTGGATTCTGAAAATGCACAAAAAGTGCACGAGTCTTTTCAGAAACTGCGAAAAGATTTCAATCAAACCTTTGTGGTTGTGACCCACAACCAAGAATGGGCCCGGGTTTGTGACCGGGAAATTCGTCTTTTGGACGGCCGTGTCGTTACTTCGTAACCATGGCTTTTGCATCAGAAGAAGCGAAGAAAAAGGAGGCCCTTTCCCTGCTGAAGCAGCACTGGGGCTATGCCGAATTTCGACCTGATCAATGGCCGATCGTTTCTTCCATTCTCGATGGCAACGATACCTTGGCTTTGTTGCCTACAGGTGGAGGAAAAAGCATTTGTTTTCAAGTTCCCGGTCTGATGCTTTCGGGTTTGACCTTGGTGGTTTCCCCTTTGATTGCTCTGATGAAAGATCAAGTGGAGCAGCTCAAGAAAAGGAACATTCGCGCCTTGTGCTTGCACAGCGGTATGGATTGGAAACAGCAAAAAATTGAGATGGAGAATGCCCTTCGGGGGCATTATTCTTTTTTGTATTTGGCGCCAGAGCGGTTGCTTTCTGTGGCTTTTCGAGAATACCTGCCGCAATTGAAGCTGTCCCTGCTGGTGGTCGACGAAGCCCATTGCCTGTCGATGTGGGGGCAAGATTTTCGGCCCTCGTACAAACGCATACACGAGTTGCGAAGCGAATTGGGGCTGTCCATTCCCATGACGGCCTTTACGGCCTCTGCACCTACCTGGATTCAGGAAGAAATCAGCCAGGGCCTTCAACTCCATTCGCCGCGTGTTTTCCAAGGAGATTTTGCCAGACCCAACCTGCGTTTTCGGGTTTTGGAAACCGAGAATCGCTGGCAAGAGGTGCTGGCCGAGCTGAAGACCCTGGGTTTTCCCCAGTCTGATGCGGCCGTTTTGCTCTTCGGTGCCACCCGCAAGGAGGTGCAAGAAACCGCTGCTTTTTTGGTCGAAAATCAGATGCCTGCCCAATTTTACCACGCAGGGTTGAGCCATGCCGAGCGCAGCCAGCGACAAAAGCGGTTCATGAACGGCACGTCTCCCATCATGGTATGCACCAATGCTTTTGGAATGGGTGTCGATAAGCCCAATGTGCGCTTGGTGGTGCATTTGGCTCCTCCGGCATGCCCTGAAGATTACTACCAAGAGGCAGGAAGGGCTGGGCGAGATGGAGATTCCTCTGACTGCTTGTTGCTTTACATGAGCGCTGATTTTCAATACCGGCGCAAACTCATTGAACGGCAGTTTTTGCCTGAAAAAGCACTGAGACGATTGTACAACGCAGCTCTGAATGCGGCATCGGTGTTGCCTGGAAGAGGCGCTGATCAGCGCATTTCCATCGACTTAGAAGCCCTATGTAAAACATACAATTTAGCCTCATACGAGTCGTTTCATGGCTTGAAACTGCTCGAGAATTTGGGGGTTTGGACCTTGTCTGAGTCGGGAAGCATAGGCTCTGTACTGCGCATGAAAATGAAGGCAGATTCGGTATATGAATTCAAAATCCTGAACCCCGATTTTGAAGATGTGCTCGATGCTTTGATGCGCAATTTGCCAGGGCTGTTTCAGTCTGATCAAACCTTGCGCGAATCGTACATGTGCCGAAAAGCCGCTTGTTCAGAAGCCGAATTTGTGGCTCAGCTACAGCGTTTGCAAGCGCGAGGAGTGTTGGAATACCAACCCGCCCAGGGAGGCTGGCAGGCCTATTTGTTGGAAGACCGCCATGATTCACCCCGCTGGGATATGGCCTCGCTGGAGCTGTTGAAAAAGCGCCGCCTGGAAGCCGTTGATCAACTGCAATCATACGCTGAAGCCGAGCGGTGCCGAGCCCAATTTTGGCAGCGATATTTCGTAGGGGAGTCTGCGGGTGCGGCGCACTGCGGGCGCTGCGACACCTGCCTGAAATCAAAGCGGGAACAAGCCTGGTCGAAATTTTGCACCGAACTCGAAAAAGGGGCTTGCACCCGTCAAAATTTGTTGGAACGCATGCCCGGTCTTGATGCGGCACTGTTGTCCAAATGGGTAAAAAAAGGATTGCAACAAGCCTGGATTGGGGAAAGCCAAGGCCAAGGGTTATTTTTGGTCGACGGCCAAACGCCGCCTCTAAACCCACCCAACTGATGCCGCGTATACTGGTTCTCCTTTCCAACGATTTGGTATACGACCAGCGCATGGCCAAAATGGCCGAAGCTTGGCACCGCTTAGGCTACGAAGTGACGATGCTGGGCCGACGCCGTGCCCATTCGCCCGCCTTGGCTTCCAAGCCCTACTCACAAAAGCGGCTGCGCCTTTTTTTTGATTCAGGCAAGCTGTTTTATGTGGAACTGAATTTTCGTCTTTGGCTCCAAGGCTTGTTCCTTTCGTTCGATGCCCTTTGCGGGGTTGACCTCGATACCGCGCCTGCGGCCATGGCCTTGGCGCGCCTGAAGCGAAAGCCCTATGTCTATGACGCTCACGAGTTGTTTCCTCATGTGCCCGAAGTGGTCAGAAGGCCCCGTGTTCAAGCGATTTGGCAGCAGGTAGAAAATCGCGTTTTCAAGCGCTTTGATGCAGCCTATACGGTGGGTTCAGCGATCGCTGCGCATTTTCAAGAACTGCACAAACGGCCCGTGAATGTCGTGCGCAATGCCCCTGTTCGAGTTGGGGAACCGGCCTATGAGCCCGATGCTGATCGTTTCATTTTGTATCAAGGGGCCTTGAACGAGGGTCGGGGGCTGGAGCCTCTGCTTCAGTCCATGATGGAGCTGCCTACCCGCTTGGTTCTGGTAGGGGAAGGCGATTTGTCTGATTCCCTGCGCCAGCAAGTGGCCGACCGTGAACTGGGCTCAAAAGTGGAATTTGTGGGCTTTGTGCGCCCGAATGAGCTCCCTGCTTGGACACGCCGAGCCTACCTGGGTTTCAACGTGAGTGAGAATTTGGGATTGAGTTATTACCTCTCGCTGAACAACAAGTTTTTTGATTACGTGCAGGCGGGTTTGCCTTCGCTGATCAATGATTTTCCCGAGTATCGGGCCTTGGTAGAGGAATTCGAAGTAGGGCTCTTGTTGCAGGCCAATCCCGATGAAATAGAGGCCTCGGCTCGCCGATTGTTGAGCGATGATGGCTTGCATCGACATCTGCACGAACAGTGTTTATCGGCAGCGAAAGTTTGGACTTGGCAACAAGAATCGGCCAAATTGGCCGAGATTTGGAGCAGGGTTTTGCCCTTGAATCATGACTAAGAACGGGGTCCATATTGTGTGTTTCGACCGGCCTTTTCCGCCCAATTACGGGGGGTCGATGGACATGTACTTTAAACTCAAGGCGCTAGTGGAATTAGGTGCAGAGGTCATTCTGCATGTGTTCTTGTACGATGGAAAAACGGCTTCGCCAGAGCTGGAATCTTTGTGCAAAAAGGTCTATTACTACGAGCGCCGCCGATTCAAGAATCCATTTTTGGGAGACCTGCCTTACGTGGTCATTACCCGTGATGATGAGCGCCTTTTGTATCGACTGCGTCGAGACAAGTACCCGGTCTTGTTCGAAGGCCTTCACAGTACGTTTTTTCTCAATCACTTCGATCTCAAACAGCGAGTCAAAGTGGTGCGCGCCCACAACGTGGAACATCACTACTACAGCGCCTTGGAAGAGGCCGAAAACTCTTTTTTCAAGAAGTATTTTTTTCGCATTGAGTCTGAGCGATTAAAGGCCTGGGAGTCTATTCTGAAACACGCTCAAGCCATTGCGGCGATTTCTCCCATCGAGACTCAATACTTTGAGGATCAATATGGAAAGACCAGTTACATCCCGGCTTTTCACCCCAACCACGATGTGCAAAGCCCCTTGGGTTGCGGTGACTTTGTGTTGTACCATGGCAATTTAGCCGTGCCTGAAAACAACCGGGCCGCCTTGTATCTGGTTCGGGAAGTTTTCTCGAAATTATCGGTTCCTTGTGTGGTGGCCGGGAATCATCCTTCGTCTGAATTGCAAACGGCGGTTCAAGCCCACGATCACATCGAATTGAAAGCCAACATTGGGGCTCAAGAGGTCTTGGATTTGGTAGCTTCGGCTCAGGTTAATGCCCTGGTTACCTTTCAGTCTACGGGCATTAAGTTGAAGTTGCTCAATTCGTTGCACCGGGGTCGACACTGTGTGGTCAACGGCCCTATGATCGACGATACCGGTTTGGGAGATTTGTGCCATACAGGCCGAGATGCACAAGCTTTGGTGCAGACCATTGAAAACCTGTGGAAGGTGCCTTTTGAGGAGGCTCATCTAAGCCTTCGCCGGGAGCGGCTTTCCCGCGATTTTGACAACGCAACCAATGCCCGAAATTTGGCTGAATTGTTGGGTTTGGAATTGGGCTCCTAAGCGCATTGTATACTGCAGGATTCACTGCCAATAGCGGTGCATAACGCAAACCCATTCCCGCGTGCGCGTGAGGTAGATTTGAAGCATGAGGATTGCTTTCCTTTCCGTTTTGGCATTAGCCAGCAGCATGGCCTACGGGCAGCAACACGCAGTGAATAGGGTGCCCGGGATGTTCCTGGACCGAGGCATGGAATTGTACCAAGAAGGTCGCTACAATGCATGCATCGCTCAGTTTGAACATTACTTGGGGTCTGACCAAGCCGTTGCGCGCCGTGATGAGGCTGAATTCTACCTGGCCCTTGCCAAATTGAAGGCGAGCCATGTCGATGGAGAAGTGACCTTGCTGCAATACCTGGAGCGGCATCCGGGATCCATTCAGTCCAACGAAGCCAATTTGGCATTGGGCGATTACGAGTATGAAAAGCCTCGCTACCGCTCGGCTCTGCGTTACTACAAGGATGTGGATTTGGCCGCATTGACGCCCGCTGATCGCGATCGTTTCTTGTTTCGCCGGGCCAATTGCTACCTGAACAATTCAGAATACGATAAAGCCGCTGAAGGCTTTAAACCCTTGACCCAAAAAGAAGGAGAATACCGCGATTTGGCCCACTATTATTACGCCTATGCCGAATTGCGCAACCAGCATTACAACGAAGCCATCGAGGCCTTCAAGACGGTTCGCGATTTGGGTTATGCCCGCGTTTCCTTTTACATCGCCCAGGTTTACTATCAACTCGACAACTATGCAGCCTCCTTGGCTGAGCTCGACAAACCTCAGAAAGGGGTGAATCAACAAGAATTGGAACTGTTGCGTGCCAAATGCCAGTATCGATTGCAGAATTACCCAAAAGCGGCCGAAGCATTTTTGGCAGCCGATGCAAAACCCGAAGAGATGAATACCGCCGAACAATACGAGGTGGGCTATTCTTTGTACAAATCGGGCTCTTACACCGAATGTTTGCCTTGGTTGCGCAAAGTGGCAGCTCAAGGCGATTCCATCAGCCAACTCGCCAGCTTCAGTCTGGGAAATGCGCTGTTGAAATTGAAAAATTACCGCGAAGCCCAAACGGCCTATGGCGAAGCCTATCGCAGTGGTTACAACAAGGACATCGCTGAATTGGCTTTGTTTAACCAAGCGAAACTGGCGGTTCAGTTGTCAGATCCCAATAACATTGCCTTGCTCGATCGCTTTGTGAAGTTGTTCCCCAAGTCCCCCAATGCGAAAGAGGCCACCAAGCTCAAAGCGCGGTTGTTGCTTGATACCGACAACTACCGTGAAGCGGTAGCCCTGTTGGATCAACTGGACAACTTGGATCCGCAAACGGAAATGCTGTACCAGCGAGTGACCCTGAATCGCGGCAAGGAGTTGTACAAAGCACGCGATTTCAATCAAGCCATCGAACTCTTCGAGAAATGCTCAGCCAAGAAGGCCGATAAGCCCATGGCAGCTGAGTCGCGTTTTTGGATTGCCGAAGCCCAGGGGCAGCTCGGTCAGGTGGGCGATGCCCAAACCGCTTACCTCAGCTTTTTGGATATGCCAGGTGCGCCTGAAGTGCCTGAATACGCTTATGCCTATTACGGTTTGGGTTACATCAGCTACAAAGACAAGCTATACAGCCGTGCAGCGGGCTATTTTGACGGATTCACCGACCGTGTGGCTCGTGGCCGGTACGACGAGCGCTTGGTCCAAGATGCATACTTGCGCTCAGGAGATTGTCATTTCATGGCCAAAGAGTTGGATGCGGCGCTTCGCGCCTACGCCTATGTGACGGGTAAACGCGGTACCGATGCTGATTACGCCTTGTATCAGAGTTCCCTGATTTACGGTTTGAAAGGAAATTCAGAAGAAAAGATCACCACCTTGAAGCGTTTGACGACCGATTTCTCTGGGTCGCGTTTCCTGGTCGATGCGTACAGCGAGTTGGCTGATGAATATTTGATCCTCAATCAAGTGAATCAGGCCATCAAGTATTTGGAATACGTGATTCAACAGTTCCCCAACAATTTGGCGGCGAGCCGGGCCTATTCCACCTTGGGTCGTTTGTATTACAACCAAAGCCGCATTGATGATGCGGTGAACGCTTATACGCAGGTGTATGACAAATATCCGGGGACTCCAGAAGCCAAAGCGGCGGCGCAAATGGTAAAAGGAATTTACCAAGAGACGGGCCGGGCCCCCGAGTATGTGAAGTGGGCGAAAACTCGCGGCGGGATTCGATTCAGCGAACAAGACAGCCTGTTGTATGAAACGGCCTACGCCTTGTATGAGAAATCGCAGTATCAACAAGCGATCAACGGCTTTGATGGGTACTTGAAGGATCAAGCTGGCGGTGCATTCGTCATCAATGCCCATTATTTCAAGGCCCTGTGCCACGAGACCTTGGGTCAACCGGCCAATGCGCTGGTGCACTACAAGCAAGTAGCCATGTCCAACAGCCCCAACTACAAGGAAGACGCCTTATTGGCTACCTTGAAAATTCTGGGTACCAACGCCGGCTGCGAAGACGTATTGCCGTATGTGGTCGAGTTAGAGGCCATCACCAAGTCGAGGGATACCCGCACCCAAACCTGGACCTCTTTGTTGTTCTGCTATCAGAAATTGGGTAAAACGGAAGAGTTGGAGCTTTTGGCTCGTAAGGTGATGGATGACCCTGGCGTGAGCGGCGATTTGCGCACCGAATCAGAATTGATTTTGGCCAAGTCTCACATTCGTTTGGGAAAGACCGCCATGGCCAAAGCCGCACTGGAAGCCATTCTCAGCAAAGACGACAACCGTTTTGCCGCTGAGGCACAATTTCGATTGGGTGAAATGTACTACGGCATCGATAGCTTAGAACTCTGCAAAGAGTCCTGCTATGCAGTGTTGGACCGCTTCAACGGTTATGATTATTGGGTAGGAAAGGCCTTGATTCTCTTGGGAGATGCCTTCTTGAAAGAAGGCGATGAGTTCAATGCTCAGGCCACTTGGAACGTGGTTATCGAGAGTTTTGGGTCATCTGAGTTGGCTGAAGAAGCCCAGCGCAAGGTGAAAGCCCTAAGCAAACCCTAAGGCTTAAAAAGGAGCCATAAAAAAGCCCGGCTGCGCAGCAGCCGGGCTTTTTTGATGGAAAGATCTGTTTTACAACAGATTCAAGATGGCAGAACCCATGCGGTACCCTTCGCAATAAAGTTCAACGGTATATTGACCTGAACTCAGACCTTGAATGGGTTTCCAGATGGTAGCAGGAATGGTTTTGGCCTCACGCTCAAAAACCGTGCTGACCTTGTAGGTGTAACGGCTTGATTTGTCCAGGTAATCAAAGGTTCCACCTTCGTTGCCATTGGCCATGGTTACGCCTTCTGGGCTGGTGATTTTGATGTAAATGGTACGCTCGCCGGGTTGAGCAAAGTTGTTGTCTGCAATGCTGAAGCTGATGCGAAATGCTTCTACATCTTTGGCGCGAACGGTTCCCGTCTCTTTGCCGGTCAACCATTTTTTCTTCAAAGTTTCAATCTTCAAGTCAGCGCTTTGCAAACGCTCCGCGAAGCTTTTTAAAATGCGTCCTTGTTTAGCCAGTGCATCGTTTTCGGTGTTCAAGCTGCTCACTTCTTCTTGAAGCATTTCATTGCGAGCCACCAATTCGGCGTTTTCACTTTCCAATTCCACAATGCGCTGACGCAGATCTTCGAGTTGCATGTTCAGTTCATTGATGGTGCTTTGGCTCAACTTGGTGTCGCTTTTGATTCGGGCTACCAATTTGGCTATTTCATTTTTCTTGGCTACCAACTCAGAAGAAATGGCAATGTTGTTCTCAGCTAGGGTCAAGCTGTCGGCGCGATACTGGTCAATCAGCAGTTGAGCCTGCATCAAAGCCTCTTCTTTGCCCGTGAGTTCAGCTTTCATTTCGTTGTTGCTGACGGTCAAGATTTCTTGTTTGTTGTTGCCGGTTTGCCACAAATAGGCCAAGCCCACATTCAGAAGCAAGAGAATCGCAATGATGATGTAAAGCAGGGTCTTGCTGTTGTTTTTCTCTGGATTGTTTTGCATACTCGTTTTTCGATTTTTCCTTTGTATAAGTTACAAATATCTTGCCAAAGGTAGAGGTTTGTGCTGTTTTCCATTATGCACATAGAAGAATTACTTCCTGGTTTACTGCTGATTAAGCCCCGAGTTTTCGAAGATCATCGCGGTCATTTCTTTGAGAGCTTTCGCTCAGATGTTCTCCAAAAACACGGTGTGAACGATGCTTTTGTTCAAGACAACCAGAGTTTATCGAACCGCGGCATTCTGCGGGGGCTCCATTTTCAGCTTCCTCCGCATACCCAAAGCAAATTGGTGCGGGTTGTACAAGGTGCGGTGCTGGATGTGGCCGTTGACATTCGACAAGGGTCACCCACCTATGGCAGGCATGTTGCCGTTGAGTTGAGTGCCGAAAACCACCATCAATTGTACATTCCTGAGGGCTTTGCCCACGGGTTTTTAACCCTGCAGGACCGAACCCTTTTCTTGTATAAGTGCAACCGCTATTACGCGCCTGATTTTGAACAGGGACTGCCTTGGAACGATCCCGATTTGAACGTAAATTGGGGTATCGAAAATCCGGTGTTGTCAGCCAAAGATGAAGCCCATGGGTCTTTCGCTCATTTTCAATCTCCCTTCACCTATCCCTCAGCCTAGCATGCCCTCTGAAAAAACCGAAAAACTGCTCGAACAGTTGTTTGAGAAGTACAAGCTCAGCGGCCAGAATATCGACGACTATTTGGAAGGCCTTTTGGTCTCCAACTACGAACCCTACTGGCGTTACATCGCCTTGGATACCTTGCTGAGCCTCCAGCAACCCAAGACCGATATTCCCGATGAAACCATTTTCATTGGTTATCACCAAATCACCGAATTGTATTTCAAATTGGCCCTGCATGAACTCCATCAAATGAAAGAATTGGGGCATGATCAGCCCGAGCGTTGGGCCGATAAACTCAACCGCATTGTTCGGTATTTCCAGAATTTGATTCACTCGTTCGATGTGATGATCGAGGGCATGGAAAAAGAGCAATTCTTGCAGTTTCGAATGGCCTTGTTGCCTGCTTCGGGATTCCAAAGTGCCCAGTTTCGCATGATTGAAATGGCCAGCACTCAAGCCATCAACCTGGTGGCGTTAGAGCGCCGCGAAGCCCTGAGTGCCAAAAGTTTGCCCGAACAATACGAGGGGATTTACTGGCGCAACGGGGCCATGGATTTGGCAACCGGTCAAAAGACCTTGACTTTGCAACAATTTGAAGATGCCTATGGCCAGCGTTTTCTGCAATGGATGAGCGATTGGCAGGGCCAAACTTTGAACGATCACTGCGAAGAATTGGCGCGAAAAGGGGCCTTGACAGACGAATTGAAACAGCAATTTCGCCGATTGGATACCTATTTGAATGTCAATTGGCGCTTGTCTCATTACCGCTCTGCCGTGCGATACTTGCAGAGCAAGGGAGGCGATGCGGCTGCCACGGGAGGCACCAACTGGCAGAAATTCTTGCCCCCACGCTTCCAGAAAATTGTTTCTTTCCCCTCGCTTTGGACCGCTGAAGAAATCGAAAATTGGGGCAAATCTTGGGTAGAGGAGCAATTGCAATTCAAACCCAAAGGCCTATGAGCGAGAGCCCAAGCATAGCAGAAGTGCAAGCCCGAGTCGATGATTGGATCCAGACATACGGGGTTCGCTATTTCTCTGAGTTGACCAACATGGCGGTGTTGACCGAAGAAGTGGGGGAGTTGGCTCGCCTTATGGCTCGCCAATACGGAGACCAATCGTTCAAAGAAGGGGAGAGCGCAGCTCAATTGGGCGATGAAATGGCTGATGTGCTGTGGGTGTTGGTGTGCTTAGCCAATCAAACGGGAGTGGATTTAACAGAAGCTTTTGAACGCAACATGGCCAAGAAGACCCAGCGCGATGAATCCCGACATCGAAACAATCCCAAGCTTTGAAGTGTTACCTTTGCTTTGCACGTGAACGATACCCAACTTAGTTCCCGCAAGGCTGATCACATCGAATTGGCTTTCTCGGCGCAAACTTTGCAAGCCGATCCCCGCTTTTATTACGAGCCGATGGCGGTGCCGCATCCCACGGGAGAACATCCTTGGGAGCCTTTAGAAATGGCCGGTAGACGCTTGCTCATTCCCTGGTGGATCAGCAGCATGACCGGTGGGGAAGCCCGAGCTAAATACATCAACGAACGATTGGCTACCGCAGCGGCGAAATACGGCTTGGGAATGGGCCTGGGTTCGTGCAGGCCTGTATTGGAAGATCCGCGCACCCATCCTGACTTTGCTGTTCGCAAATTCTTGGGCGATCAACCTCTGATGGCCAATTTGGGCGTTGCCCAGCTAGAACATTTGGCCGCCGTAGATCAATTGTACAAGGTGGTGGAAATGGTCAAAAGCCTAGAAGCCGACGGTTTGATCGTGCACATCAATCCCCTGCAAGAGTGGGCGCAGCCCGAAGGAGATCGCCTCTTGCAAGCGCCCATCGATACGCTCAAGCGTGTGATGGATGCGGTGAAACTGCCCTTGATGGTCAAAGAAGTGGGGCAAGGATTTGGGCCCAAAAGCTTAAAAGCACTGTTGGAATTGCCGTTGGAAGCCGTCGAGTTCGGAGCCTACGGGGGAACTAATTTTGCTTTGATTGAGGCCATGCGTGCCAGTGAAAGTGATTTTGAAGGGTTAAAACCGGCCGCCGAATTGGGGCATACTGCTGAGGAAATGGGCGATTGGATACGCCAATGGTCTGCACAATCTTGGAAACCCCAAACTCGGGTGCTAGTGGCCAGCGGTGGGCTTCGCCATTTTCTAGATGGCTATTACCATCTCAAGCGCCTGCCCGGAAATGTGATCTATGCCCAGGCCTGGGCCTTTTTAAAGCCAGCCCTGCAGAGCCAAGAAGCCCTGAATGCCTACTGCGAATCCCAAATAAAGGGCTTGCAGATGGCTCATCAATATTTGGATTTACGCGAATGAACGAAAGACCCACTGAAGCCCTCAAAGGATTCTCGAAACTGAGCAAAGAGCAAAAGCTCGACTGGCTGTTGAGCCATTATTCTACTCATCCCGGTGCGACCCGATCCATGCTGGTGGGTTACTGGCACAGCAGTCAAGAAGTTCAAAAGCTGCACGACGAATTCATTGAGAATACCCTGACCAATTTTTACATGCCTTTTGGGGTAGCGCCCAATTTCAAAATCAACGGGCAGGTATATGCAATACCCATGGCCATTGAAGAGAGTTCGGTGGTCGCTGCAGCCGCCAAAGCGGCTAATTTCTGGTTTGATCGCGGTGGCTTCAAGGCCAGCGTTGTTTCCATGACAAAAGTGGGCCATGTGCATTTTATTTGGCCTGGGGGAGACCCTGCTTGGCTCGCCGCTGTTTTTGCGCAAACTGAGCAGCGATTCATGGCCGATACCGAAGAGTTGACGCGCAACATGAGGGCGCGTGGAGGGGGGATATTGGGCTTGGAACTCAAAGACAAAACCGATGCCGAGCCGGGCTATTACCAGTTGGAGGTGCGTTTCGATACCCGTGACTCCATGGGAGCGAATTTCATCAATTCCTGCTTGGAGCAAATTGCCAAGACCTGGATCCAAGCTGTAGATGAGCAGCGCGACGAACGGCCTGAGATTACGGTTATCATGAGCATTCTGAGCAACTTTACGCCTGAATGCCGGGTGCGTGCCGAAGTGCAATGTGCTGTTGATGAAATCAACGAGGGCAGCGGGATCGGCAACCAAGAATTTGCAGACAAATTTGTTCGTGCCTTGCGCATCGCTACGGTTGAGCCCTATCGCGCGGTTACGCACAACAAGGGAATCATGAACGGAATTGATGCCGTAGTCATGGCTACGGGCAATGATTTTCGAGCCATTGAAGCCTGCGCGCATGCCTTTGCTGCGTCTCAGGGTTCATACCGTTCCTTGACCCACGCCGAAGTGGCGGGCGGTAAATTTCGATTTTGGATCGACATTCCCATGTCTTTGGGAACAGTGGGAGGCATCACGAGTTTGCATCCGCTGGTGAAGTTTTCCCATGAATTATTGGGCAATCCCAGTGCAGAAGAATTGATGAAGATCATTGCTGTGGCAGGCCTAGCCCAGAATTTCTCTGCCGTGAGAAGTTTGATCACCTCGGGCATTCAGAAGGGGCATATGAAAATGCATTTGCTCAATATTTTGAACCAACTGGAGGCCACTGAAGAAGAGAAGGCTCAAATTGTAGAGCACTTCAAAGACAAGGTGGTGAGTTTCAGCGCCGCTGTTGACGCATTCTTCAAACTCAGGGGCATAAGCCCAGAAAAATGAAAAGCTACTACGCGGCAGGAAAAGTCATGCTCATTGGAGAATATGCTGTAAAAATGGGCATAGAGGCATTGGCTTTGCCCGTTCGTGTAGGTCAGCATTTGCGCGTTTGGGAATACGATAGTCCTGACGCCGATACCTTGATTTACAGAGCTTTTGACTGCCATAATGAGCCTTTCGTGGACCTGAGATTGCCGCTCCCGCTTGGATCTGAGGCGCTCGATGCCCAGGATGATTCGCGTTTTGTGCGCAGGGCCATGGCCTTGACGCGCGCAGGATTTTGGAAGCCCGGTAAATCGTATCGATTTGAAACTCATCTTGAGTTTGAACGCAGTTCAGGTTTGGGCAGTAGCAGCACATTCATAGCCTTATGGGCCCAAGCTACGGGAATGAACGCCCAGTCCTTGCAAGCGGCCCTTTTAGGAGGGTCGGGCTATGATGTTGCCGTGGCAGAGCTGGGAAAGCCTCTGGTATATTGGCTCAAAGACGACGAACCCCATTGGGATACGTGGTCTTTGGATCCAGCTTGGACGGCCGATTGGTTGTTGCTGAGCAGCGGTACCAAGATTGATTCTCGAAAGAGTTTGGCTGGCGTACAGGAGCGTTTAGAAGCTTTGTCTGATGATGCCTTTACCATGGCTCAATTGCAAAAGACCGTCGATGCTTTGAAAAATGCGGGCCATACCGCCATGCTCGAGTCAGGTTTGGAGTGGTGGCAAGCCCTGCTTTCCAATCTGTTGGGCTTGGAGACGCCCTATCAAACCTTAGGTTTGAAGCCCATAAAGGGCGGTATGTGCAAGTGGTTGGGGGCCTGGGGTGGTGATACCCTGCTGGTAAACCGAGCCTTTTTGAACGAATACGCCGACCAATTTGCTGACTGGCATCAGCAAGCTTGGTCTGAATTAGTGATACACGCTTGATGAATATGGAATTCCCCGATTTGAATACTCCCGTGGCCCATTCGGCTTCGTGGTCTTGCCCCAGCAACATTGCGTTGGTTAAATATTGGGGGAAAAAGCCCGAAGGAATTCAATGGCCCGCCAATGCTAGCATCAGTTGGTCATTGGGGGATTTGAGGGCTCGCACGCGCTTGGTTCTGCTGGAGTCCCAGTCGGCTGAATCGTCCCTCGAATGTTACCTGTCGGGTGAGCGTAAACCCTCTTTTGAGCCTAAAATTCGGGATTTCTTAGCTCGGGTATCGGCAGATGGAAGTTGCCCTGAGTCGCTCAGAGCGAGCTTGGTTTCGGGGGCCTGGCGCATTGATTCATCGAACAATTTCCCACACGGGACAGGAATTGCCAGCAGCGCAGCCGGTTTCGGTGCCTTGGCGCTTTGTTTGGTTGACATCGCTGTAGCCATGGGCTCTGATGTTTCAAATCCAATGGAATTGGCGAGCCGTTGGGCCCGTTTGGGTTCGGGTTCTGCTTGCCGCAGTGTATACGCCGATCCCGCTATTTGGGGTCTGCACCCGGCCGTAGCTGCTTCGAGCGATGATTTTGCTGTGCCATTCCATGCCCGCATTCATCCTGATTTGGCTGAATGGAAAGACTATGTCTTGATTGTGGATGCGGGTGAAAAGTCGGTTTCGAGCACCCAAGGCCATGCCTTGCTCAAGGCCAATCCCTACGCAGAGGCCCGATATGCTCAAGCGCAGGAACACCTAGGTGATTTATTGACGGCCATGCAAAACGGCGAGGTAAGTCGATTCATGGACATTGTCGAAAGCGAGGCCTTGCAATTGCATGCCATGATGATGGCTTCTACGCCTTCTTTTATTCTCATGAGGCCCGGAACCTTGGCCATTATCGAAAAAATAAGGGCGTACCGCGAACAAAGTGGAGCCTCGGTATGTTTTACCCTTGATGCGGGCGCCAATGTGCACCTATTGTTCGCTTCTGTCGACGAAAATCGGGTTGTGAACAATCTGTTGCCGAGTTTGCTCCCTCATTGCCAAGACAACCAATACCTTTGCTCCAACCTAAACAGCGGTCCAGAACCATTGAATCATGAATAATCCCTTGTATTACGCCAAGATTTTGCTCTTCGGAGAGTACGGGATCATAGAAGATTCCATGGGCCTGAGCATTCCCTATACCTTCTTCAAAGGTCAGTTGGGTATGGGTGCTCATTTGAATGAGGAGCAAAAAGCTTCCAACGAGAGCATTCGCCAGTATGCCATGGAATTGAGCCGCTGGTCTCGTGAGGGTCGCCTGCCAGCCGGTATGGACGTAGACGCTCTCGAAAGCGACGTTCGCAACGGCTTGTATTTTGAGAGCAGCATTCCCCAGGGTTTCGGGGTTGGCAGCTCAGGCGCCTTGGTGGCGGCTTTGTATGAGCGGTATGCCAAATCCAAGCACGGCTCGGATTCGGTGATGGAAGACGGAAAGTTGGCCGAATTGAAGCAAGATTTGGCCTTGTTGGAATCTTATTTTCATGGCAAGAGCTCAGGTTTGGATCCTTTGATCTGTTATTTGAATCTGCCCATTTTGATCAAAGGTCAGGGGGATTTGGATGCTGTTGGTTTGCCCAGCGAAAATAGCGAAGGCCAGGGTGCTATTTTCTTGATGGACTCGGGAAGTCCTGGTAAAACCCAAGGAATGGTGGCCATTTTCTTGCAAAAATTGAAAGATGAGGGTTTTCGTCACATGGTACGAACCCAACTCAAAAAATACAACGATGCCTGTGTTCAAGCTTTCTTGAAGGGAGAGACAGGCTCCTTGTTGGATAATGTTAAGTCATTGTCTTCTTTGTTTTTAGATAACTTTAAGCCCATGATTCCTGCTCGTTTCGAACACGCATGGAAGCAGGGTTTGGAAACCAACGCTTACTACTTGAAACTGTGCGGCAGTGGCGGTGGTGGCTTTGTTTTGGGCTTTACCCACGATTGGAAGAAGGCCCAAGAATTGCTCAAAGGGCATAACTTGCAGGTGATATACAAAATCTAACCTGCCATGCCTAGGGCCCAACTTCACAGCCCACTCGTTAAATTGTTGTTGTTGCTACGCGTTTTGCGCTGGTACAACGTATTGGCCCTTTTTTTGGCGCAAGCGGCAGTGGCTTGGGTGGTTTTTGCTGCGGGAAACGGGTGGCTTGTTTTGACCGATGCCAAGTTGGGCGCCATTTTGATCTCTTCGGCCTGTACCGTGGCAGCCGCTTTTTTGATCAATGCATTTTACGACAAGGACAAAGACCTCATCAACAAACCCCAACAGGTGATCATGGGTCGCTTGATGCGGCAAGGCCCCCTGTTGAATGTGTATTTGTTGTTGGTGGTCATCGCCTTGGTATTGGGGACTTTGGCTTCTTGGCGCATCGGTTTCTTTTTCTTGGGATTCAACGGTCTGTGCTGGTTTTACAGCCACAAATTGCAAAAACTACCTTGGTTACGGGAGTTTTCTGCCTCGTGGTTGACTTTGGCCCCTTTGTTGGCCGTGTGGCTGCATTACGGTAGCTGGCATTGGGGTTTTGCTTATTATTTATTGGGGCTTTGGTTATTGTTATTCACTCGCGAACTCTGGAAAGATTTAACGGGTCACCAGGGCAACATTGTATTTGGATATCGCACCATTGCAGTGCAAACCGGGCAAGGTTGGTTGAGGCAAAATTTACCCTTGATTCAGGTGGTTGTGGTGTTGGGCATGCTCTTGTGGAGTCGCTGGCAAGGTTTCGAGTTTGATTTTTATTACACAACGGCATTGGCGATGGCTCTGGTTTGCCTGCTGTTATCTGTCGGGATCGCATGGTCGAAAGCCAGCCCCAAGTTGGATGCGGGATTCAAATTGGCCGTTACCGCATATGTGCTGGCTTTGTTGCTGCACGGAGGGGGGCTGCTATGAGTGTGTCAGAGCGTGTAACCCTCTTTGCTGAGGTGTTGTTGCCGCTGCCTTTGCCGAAGCTGTATACCTATCGAGTTCCTTATGAATGGAACGATGATATGGTCATCGGCCAACGAGTGGCTGTACCCTTTGGTGGCAAGAAAATGATTTCGGGCATTCTCTGGAAATTGCACGATCAACCGCCTACGGGGTATACGGCTCAGTATATCGCTGAATTGTTGGACGAAACTCCCATCGTCACCCCCCGGCAAATGGATTTTTGGAAGTGGACAGCCCGCTATGCCATGTGTGCCTTGGGTGATATCATGGCAGCTTCTATGCCCGCCGGATTCAGGGTTCAGAGCCAGACTCAATTGGTCTTGCATCCTGAATTTGAACCCGATGAGCCCTTGGAGTTGGATGACCGTGAGCAGGAGGTGCTTGACTTGTTGTTGGCCAAGCAACCGCGTACGGTTTTGGATGTGCAAGAGGCTTTGGGTATTCGCAGCGTAATGCGGTATTTGAAATCGCTGCACTACCGTGGAGTGCTGGCCTTTCACGAAGAGGTGAGGGAGTCATACAAGCCCAAAACCGAATGGTGGGTACAAGCAGAACCCGTTTGGTCACAAGACAGCGAGGCCACTGCCTTGTTGGATCAACTGGAGCGCAAAGCCTATAAACAGTTCGAGCTTATGATGCTGCTCTTGAGCCGGGTAGGGCGCATGGCTCCTTTGAAAGAGTTGTTGGAAGGCCATGAATTGAACAAATCCCATGCAAAGGCTTTGGAAAAGAAAGGGTTGCTTCGATTGGAACTCAAGCCTGTAGATCGATTCAAAGCCGTAGAGGCTGAGGCCTGGCCATTGGAATTGTCGCTGGAACAAGCAAGAGCGGTTTCAGAAATCGCGTCTTCGTTCGCCTCGTCTAAGCCTGTTTTGCTTCAGGGAGTGACGGGGTCAGGCAAAACTTGGGTGTACGCCGAATGCATACGCAGGGCTCGTCAGCATGGCAAGCAAGTATTGGTACTCATGCCCGAGGCTGCTTTGACCGAATACCAAGTGCAGCGACTTGCCGCCTTGGTCCAAGAGCCTGTAGGAGTATGGCATCATTATATTCAAGCCCAAGAGCGAACAGAATTGTATGCCAAAATGCTGCAGGGTGAAATTTCCATCGTGTTGGGCACGAGAACCGCTCTTTTTGCCCCTTTTCAGCAACTGGGGTTGGTGGTGGTTGATGAAGAACATGAGAGCAGCTATAAGGGGTTTGACAAGAAACCCTTGATTCATGCCCGTGAAGCGGCTTTCTACTTGGCCCAACAACACGGAGCTAACTTGCTGTTGGGTTCGGCTACGCCCAGTTTTGAATCGCTTCAAGCCTGCAAGGAAGGTGCATTTGATGCCGTACGATTGAATGCTCGTTTTGATTTGAAGGGTTCAGCCCAGCTTGAAATTTTGAATTTGGGTTTGCTGAAAAAACAGAATCGTTATGATGGCTTTTTGTCAGAGCCCATGCAATCAGCCTTGGAAGTGGCTTTGGAAAAGGGAAGGGGTGTATTGGTGTTTCACCCACGCAAGGGCTATGTTCCCTACGTGCAATGCGAATTGTGTGGGCACAGCGTGCAATGCCAACATTGCGATATTTCGCTGACGTATTACAAGAGCAGCCAATCACTCAAATGCGGTTACTGCGCCTACAGCCAATCGGTCCCCCATGCCTGTTCCGCTTGTGGATCTACTGCTTTGCAGTTGAAAGGAATGGGTTCAGAGAAAATGGCCGAAGAATTGGAGTTGCGATACCCCGAGGCCCGAATTGCGCGCTTCGATCAAACGGCCTTGCGCAAACGAAGCGATGTGCAACAGGCCTTGAATCGATTTAAAAATGGAGAAACAGATGTGCTCGTGGGTACGCATTTGTTGGCTCGAGGCCTTGATTTGGAGCGGGTTGGTTTGATCTTGGTGCCACAAGCTGACGCTTTGTTCATGAGTCCTGATTTTCGATCCTCTGAACGCAGTTATCAGTGGTTGCATCAATTGATGGGGCGGGCGCCAGAAGGCAATTGCCTCATTCAGACCTTTCAGCCGGAACACCCTGTTTTGCACCATTTGAGCCAGGGCGATTATTGGGGTATGGTCGATGCCGAATTGCCCTCTAGGCAAGAGTTTGGATACCCGCCATTTACTCGTTTGGTATACATGGAACTCAATGGGCCTGATGCCGAATCTCTTTTCGTGGCGGCTTCATGGGTCGCCAAAGCCTTGCGGGATCAATTGGGCGATCGCATTTTGGGGCCTCAAATGCCCTCGGTTTCAAGGGTGAAGAATCTGTTTCGACAGCAGATCATGGTGAAAATGAGCAAAAGCAGTGATTCGCCATCGCGCATCAAATCGTATCTATGGCGCATGGCTGAAGAGGTAGCTAGACAAGCCTCTTTCAAAGGAATCAGGGTGTCGTTTGATGTGGACCCGAATTAGGCTCAGCAAATTTCGCCCTATCTTTGTAGAAGTATGGAGATGCAATCCTTGGAAAGTACGGCGACAGCTGTAGATTTTTTGCCATTGAACGGCACGGATCACGTTGAGTTTTATGTGGGGAATGCCAAACAAAGTGCGTATTACTACCAGATGGCGTGGGGGTATCAATTGGTAGCCTATGCCGGCCCTGAAACGGGGGTGCGCGACCGTGCATCCTATGTGTTGGAACAAGGGAAAGTTCGCCTGGTATTGACGACCTCCTTGTTGCCGGAAAGTGATATCGCTCAGCACCATCAGAAGCATGGCGATGGCGTTAAGTTTTTGAGTTTGTGGGTTGACGACGCTCGTTCTGCTTGGGAAGAAACGACCATGCGTGGCGCTAAATCGTTTATGGAACCCACCGTGTTAAAAGACGAGCAGGGTGAAGTGGTGGTTTCTGCCATTCACACATACGGAGATACCGTGCACAAGTTCATCGAACGCCGCCACTATAACGGCGTTTTCATGCCTGGCTTTAAGGCTGTTGAAAATGCTATGAAGGCACAGCCCGTGGGCATTCGACACGTAGACCACTGCGTGGGTAACGTTGAGTTGGGGCGCATGAATGAATGGGTGAGCTTTTACGAAGATGTCATGGGCTTCAAATTGCTCTTGACCTTCGATGATAAGGACATTTCAACCGAATACAGTGCCTTGATGAGCAAGGTGGTATCGAATGGATCTGGCTATGTAAAATTCCCCATCAATGAGCCTGCTGAAGGAAAGAAAAAATCCCAAATTGAGGAATACTTGGACTTTTACCGCAGTGCGGGTGTGCAGCATATTGCATTAGAAGTACACAACATCTTGGAAACGGTTGCTGAGCTGCGTCGCCGCGGGGTGGAATTTTTGTATGTTCCCGATAACTATTACGACGATGTATTGGACCGCGTGGGGCACATCGATGAAGAATTGATGGCCCTGAAAGAGATGAACATTCTCATTGACCGCGATGAAGAGGGTTACCTGCTTCAAATCTTCACCAAGCCGGTAGAGGATCGCCCAACCTTGTTCTATGAAATCATTCAGCGCAAAGGAGCCAAAAGCTTTGGTAAAGGCAACTTCAAAGCTCTGTTTGAAAGCATTGAGCGAGAGCAAGCCGTTCGAGGAAATCTCTAATCACTTATCGATATTTCATAAATAAGGGCGCTGTTTGCAGCGCCCTTTTTACTTACTGTCGAGGGTCAGAAGGTGGTCGAATCGCACGCGGGTCTATGCTGAAGTGGAAACTCTCGTAAGGCGGGTTCTTTTGCAGGTCTTCCTTGCGATCGGCTATGCGTTTGGTGAAATAAACGCCTTCGCGCATGTCAAAGCCCGTTTCGCCCATCGCACTGGCGTAGGTTTCGCATTCGCTCCAGCGTTCAGCCGCTAAGCAAATCGTAGCGTTGTTCCACAAGCAGGCATAGCGCAATTTTCGGCTGAATTTATCGTCACCATCGTTTGCTTGAATCAGGGAATCAAAATATAGAATGTGTTTTTGTGTTTCGTTCAATTGATTGGGGTTAATCTCGGTATAAGGCCAAGATTCCATGAAGGATACAATGGCGCGCACATGGCCATCGAATTCGACTTGGCCTTCCCATTTCTTGCTATCGCTGCCCATTAAGGTCAATTCATCACGGGTGCGCAAATAGCCCCATCGACGGTTGATCTCGCTATTCAATTGAAGAATGCTATTGTCTACGTTCTCTCTCAACAGACGCTCGCGCACATTTTCGTCGTTCATGCGCTGCCAACGATAAGCCTCAGTCTGAGTATTGAATTCTTGGCTGTTGTATTTCCCCATTCGCTCAGAGACGAGGTTTCGGTTGCTGCTTACAATGTCTCCCGCTTGATTTTGGGCTGAGTATTGGCTCTCAAATCGGTAGCGGTATTCGATCCAATAATAATTGTAGGTTTTGCTGCTTCCGTCTTTGTTTTTCACCACTTGTTGACGGGTTTGGATCTGGTTGCTGATGATTTGAAAATCAGTAAAGCGCACGGTGATGTTTAAATGCGCAGGATAATCCTTGAATTCGCGCCACCCTTCCAAGCGAACTTGGCTGAGCAAGCTGCTTTCACGAGAGGGTTGTTGGTAGTAAACTGTAGAGGTAAAATCATAGCCCCAATCCAACGCGATTTGATAGGTGCGAGGAGCAAGGCTGTCGACCGCATTTTGACCCGTCAAGGGCTCCTGGGGTAAGGCGGTGCGCGCTACGCGAACGCTGTGTTTGTCCAGGTTTAAATTTTGGCTCATCAAATGGCCGGGAATCAAGGTAAGCAGGCAAAGGGCCAACAAAGAATATTTCATATCAGAATGCTTTGAAAAAACAAGACAGCCATGGGTCCCCAGCAGATACCGAAAAACAAAAGCCAAAGCCATCGTTGGGCTTTGGGTTGTTGAATCACGAGCCAAATCCAAAAGGGAGCCCCCAATGCTGCATTTCGGTATAAAGCTACGTCAGGGCTGGCTCCATAGGGCAATGCCCACAGTACAAATAGGGCAAAAATCGCAAAATAAGACATTGTGCTAGCCCAAGTTCTCTGTTTGGGCCGGCAGGTGATGGCAAAGAGCAACCAAAAGGCCCAGATGCCGAAGTGTTGAATTTCAATGAACCTGGTGATCCCGCCCCAGGAGTCAAGGAGTCGCTGAGCGTGAATGCCCATGAATTTGAGGGGTTGGTTGAGGGTGTGCCCATACTTGGCCTGCACCAAAAAAGTGGCATTCCATTGACCCGTGCTGATCCATTCGAAAACAAACAAAGCCAGCATAGAGAGTATGCCCAAGCCCAGGGCTTGTTGGCTCAGTTTGCGCAAGGGCCTTGGCTCGTCGATGCTCCAGGTATAGACACTCAAACCCGCTAGGAGGAATAGAAAGACGAACCCGATGCTGTAGATCCAAACCAAAAGAATGGCTGAAATCCAGGCCCAATAACGTTTGCCTTGCCATAAACCGTGCAGCAAGCCAAGGCTAAGAAATAGGGTCCAAGAAAGGGGAAAAGCGGCATAAAAGTAAATGGATCCTGGGGCGACAAGCACCGCGGCAAAGAGAAAGCCTTGGTCTTGCCAGGAAAGTCCTTGAGCCATGCGGGCTAATAGCCATAAACTAGCGGCCATTCCCGCCCAGGCTACCCAAACCGCTGACCATTCCCAACTCAAGGGTGTTAGGAAATGCAGGGCTCGAACCATGTAAGGGTATAGGGGAGCCCAACCCGCATTGCCGCACCATTTGTTGGGGTCCTCGTCGCAGGGAAGCAAGGTGTGGCCGTGCTTGGCTATGTCGAGGTAGAGCCCCGAGTCCCACCGAATGAAACAATGGGGATGCAGGCCTTCCCAGCAGTGGCTGTGAATGGCTAGCGCATGGCAGGCGCCCAAGCCCAAGGCGAGGGCCAATAAGGCCCACAGATACGATGTTATTTTGTTTGACGCAGGTTCCATTGGCCCTGGGTGAACTCCATGAGGCGCTGAATGTGTTCGGGGCTAAAATCGAACGACACGCCAGCAGTCTGGTAAAGTTCGGCAATCGGTTGGGTATATCCCAATTCCAAGAATTGCTTGTATTGTTCAATGGCCAATTGGGGGTTCTGGCTATGGTTCATCCAAACCCCAATGGCTCCCAACTGGGCAATGCCGTATTCGATGTAGTAGAAGGGGACCTCGAAAATATGCAGTTGCTTGTGCCAGGAATGGGTGAGTGCTTCTTCGAACCCGCTATGGTCCACAACGCCAGTTCCAAATCGTTTTTGAATGCTGAGCCAGGCCTCGCTTCGCTCGGCCGCCGTATGCCCAGGATTTTCGTAAATCCAATGCTGAAAACAGTCAACCGTCGCGATCCAAGGCAAAGTGGCAATGACCCCTTCGATTTGCTCCAGCTGGGCTCGATTCAAAGACTCGGCATCGGGGAAGAAGGCATCCCATGCGCCCATGGAAATGAGCTCCATGCTCATGGAAGCCAATTCGGCCACTTCTGAGGGCGTGTTTTTGAACCCGTTCAAGGCCAATGGAGCCATTTTGAAGGAGTGAATGGCATGCCCGGCTTCGTGCAACAAGGTTTCAACATCGCGCAAATTCCCACTGGCATTCATGAAAATAAAGGGCATGTTCGTGCGCGCCAATGGATAGTTGTATCCGCCTGGGGCTTTGCCAATTCGACTTTCCAGGTCCAAAAGGCCTTTCTCACGCATGGTTTCCAGGCAAGAATGGAAATAGGGATCCAGGCGATTCAGGATGTCCAAGCATTTGCTAAGCAATTCTTCGCCACCCTGAAAGGGTTCCAAGGGAGCGCGACCCTCGGGGTCAACCGAAGTATCCCAAGGTTTTAACTCGTCCAAGCTCATGGCGGCTTTGCGCTTTTCCATGAGTGCTCGGTGCAGGGGGACAACGTGTTTTTCTACCGACTCGTGAAAAGCGAAGCAATCAGAGGGTGTGTAATCATAGCGGCCCAAGGCTTTGAACATGTAGTCGCGGTAATTGTCAAAACCCGCATTCAAGGCCATTTGGTGTCGAAGGGCCACCATTTTGTCAAACAAATCGTTGAGGGCTTGAGCATCGGCCAATCGGCGTTGGCTCATGGCTTTCCATGCTTCTTCTCTTTCAGCGCGATGGGTGCGCATCAAGCGATTGCTGGCTTGTTGCAGCGTCAGCGTTTCACCGCCCAATTCTACCGTCATGGCTCCTTGAAGGCTGCTGTATTCCTGGGCTAATGTGGCCAACTGACTTTGAATGTCGATGTTCTCATCGCGAAACAATTCGATGGCACCTTGAATGCCGCGCAAATAGATGCGGTAGGCTGAATCGTCTAGCTTTTGGGCCCATTGAGATTCGGCTATTTTGCGGTTAAGCCGATCTTCGTAGGCGGCCAAATGCGGTTGAATGTCTTGAACAAAGGCCAAATAGCGACGCTCGTGCTCGCTGTTTTGCGTATCGCAGGTCATTCGAATGTAGCGCCATGCCATGTCTTCAGATAGGGCGCTTTCCAATTCAGAACAATCGCTTAGAAAATCGGCAAAAGACTCAGCGCTTTCCAGGGGACGGCTGAGCAGCTCGTCAAAATAGGGCAATACATCCTCTTTGGATTCAATGGCCCAGGGGTGGGGAAGAAAGGATTGCATAGACCCGTTAGCTCATCTTGCGGGGCACATTGGTTTGGCTCTTTCCCGCTGCTTTGCTTGAGGTTTTTCCAGCGCCTTTGGGGGCTGAATTGGTCGTTTTTACCACGTTTTGCTTGGTTTTCTTAGCCAGATTGCTAGCGGCATCTTCGTCTTGACCTTCTGCAGTCTCGCTTTGAGCGGCAAAATCCATTTTACCCTTCAAGGTATGGTACCATACGAAGAGTTTCTTCATGTCTGAGGGGTAAACGCGTTCGCGGTCGTAATCGGGAAGAACTTGGGCCATGTAGGCACGAAGGGTATCTCCATCGGCTTTTTGGTCGGGAGCTGATTTTCCACCCTCTTCCAAGGCTTGAATGCTTTGAAAGACTTGAGCCAATTTGGCTTCTCCTTCTTCGGTATAAATCGCAATGTCAGCCAAAATGCTCACTCGGTGGCGAATGGTAGAGGCGAATTTTTTGCCATCGGTTAAGGATTCGAGCACCAAGCCGGTTTTGTTTTGGCCAATGATTTTGTGCAAGCCGGGCATGCCGGTTACCGATACGATGTCTTTCATTTCCATGGCGACAAAAGTCGCCTTTAGGCCTGATTTGTGCAAGGCTTTGAAGTTTGACTTTTGAGCCGGTCTAGCCGTGTTATGTTAAAGCTCAGGATGCCCGCTGCTGCCGGCTGTAGACCTTTTGAAAGCAGCGCAGCAAAATGGCTTTGGCCTGGTTGTCGGCTCGAAGCCCTGGCATGTTTTGGGCTTTTTTCCATTGATTGGAGTTCAAGTCTACGCGAACCACGGCTTTGAGCAAGCGATCGGGTTTTTCTTGGCCTGCTAGTTCGAGGGCTTGGCTCAGTTCGGGGAGCATGGCTGCCAAATGCGGATAATGGGTTTGCTGGAACTCGAATCCAATCAAAGCCAAATCCTTTTCAACCTGAAACTGCACGGCATCTATCAGGCTTTGGGAGGCATTTTGCAGGGCATCCAAGTTCATGAGCCTGCAATAATAACCCTCAAAATGGAGTAAGTTTGCTCTGCATGATTGTCGTAACGGGAGCAGCGGGGTTCATTGGCTCAGCCTTGTTGGCCGAATTGGCTCGGCTGGGCTATGGCCAATTGGTCGCCGTTGATGACTTTTCAACCGAAGACAAACGCCGCAATTGGGAGCATTTGCCCCTGTTTCAAAGCGTCGATCGCGCACAATTTTTGCCTTGGCTGCAACAGAACGGTAGATCGGTTCAATTCCTGTTTCATCTGGGGGCGCGAACCAAAACCAACGAATTCGACGAGGCCGTTTTAGAGCGCTTGAATTGGGGCTACAGCCAGCAGGTTTGGCGCTTGTGCATGGAACATTCGATTCCCTTGATTTATGCTTCATCAGCGGCCACATACGGCGCGGGCGAGCTGGGTTTTGGCGATAGCCCCGAGGGGATTTCAGCGCTCAAGCCCTTGAATCCCTATGGGAATAGCAAGCAGCGTTTTGACACCTGGGTGCTGCAACAAGTGGAGGCAGGTCAGGCCCCTCCCTTTTGGGCTGGGTTTAAATTTTTCAATGTCTATGGCCCGGGTGAGTACCACAAGGGCCGCATGGCAAGTGTCGTCTTTCATGCGTTCAACCAAATTGCAACCAAGGGTGAGGCTGACTTGTTCAAAAGCTACCGCAGCGATTATTCAGACGGTGAACAAAAGCGCGATTTTATCAGCATATTCGATGTCTTGCAAGTGCTGGTCAACGGCATGGAGCAGCGCAAGCATTCGGGTATCTACAACTTGGGTACCGGTCAGGCTCGCAGTTTTTTGGATTTGGCCCATGCTGTTTGCGCCGCGCTTGAAAAGCCGGCCCAACTTCGTTTTGTTGACATGCCCGAAGACATTCGAGGCAATTACCAATATTTCACACAAGCCGATACCCAACGTTTGCTGGCCCACGGTTACATCGAGCGTTTCTTGAGTTTGGA
>JAURGZ010000049.1 GCA_030833525.1 Bacteroidota bacterium
CCCGTGATTACGTTGACGCCCTTTGATAGCGAAGAAGAGGTGTTGGCCATGGCCAATTCGACCGAATATGGATTGGCGGCTACCCTGTGGACCGAGAATTTAACCCGGGCTCACCGCATGGCGGCACGCCTGCAAATGGGCATTGTATGGATCAACTGCTGGTTGCTGCGCGATTTGCGCACGCCTTTCGGGGGAGCCAAAAGCAGTGGGGTGGGCCGCGAAGGTGGCTGGGAAGCCATGCGCTTCTTTACCGAGCCCAAGAATGTCTGTGTATCCTTGAGCTAATCTTATCTTTGCTGCATGTTGGAATCTAACGTTCGTACTGACATTGCGGCACTGGGAGAATTCGGTCTCATTCAGCATTTGATTGACCACTTTCCCACTAAGCAAAAAACCACGGTTTTAGGCCCTGGCGATGATGCCGCTGTGCTGCAGCGCGACAGCAAAACCTACGGTTTGCTGAGTACGGAATTGTGGTTAGAAGGCGTTCATTTTGATCTTGCGTTTCACCCCTTGAAGCACTTGGGTTTCAAGCTTGTGGTGGCCGGTGTAAGCGATATTTTGGCCATGAATGGCAAGCCGGAGCAAATTTGGGTCAACCTGGGGCTGAGCAATCGATTTTCCCTGGAGGCAGTCGAAGAACTGTATGCCGGCATTCAAATTGCCTGCGAGCAATACGGCTTGGATTTGGCCGGTGGTGATACCACCTCTTCTCGCAGCGGATTGTCCCTGAGCATTCAAGCCTACGGATGGGTAGATAAGAAGAAAATAACCAAGCGTTCTGGAGCCAAACCTGGTGATTTGCTCTGCGTGAGTGGCGACTTAGGCGGTGCTTACATGGGCTTGCAAATCTTGGAACGCGAAAAAAGAGTCTTTGCCGAGCACCCCGACATGCAACCTGACTTGGAGCCTTATGACTACATCGTGGGGCGACAATTGAAGCCCGATGCACGTTTGGATGTCATCAAGCATTGGGAAGACTTGGGCGTAGTGCCTACTTCAGCCATGGACGTAAGCGATGGGGTTGCCTCAGAACTTCGACACATGGCCAAGCTCTCAGGGGTTGGTTTTGATGTCTATGAAGAGAAACTGCCCATTGATCCCCAGACCCTGGACACGGCCGTGAGTTTTGATTTGAACCCCAGCGTGGTTGCCTTGAACGGGGGAGAAGACTATGAAATGGTTTTCACGGTGGCCCAGTCAGATTACGAGAAAATCCACAAACATGTAGACTTCTCGGTGATTGGTCATGCCACTGAATTGAAAGATCAGATTCGCTTGGTTACCCGGGCAGGTTCGGCTTTTGAGGTAAAAGCGCAAGGCTGGCCCCAGACCCATTGATTCTTGCTGGAAATCTGCAATTAGCGCAGTAGGGAGCGCCACTAAGTGGTATTTTTGTGCTCATGTATCGTTCGCATACTTGTGGTGAATTGCGTATGGCTCATGCGGGCCAACGTGTGGAATTGGCCGGGTGGGTAGCCCGGGTACGGCATATGGGTAGTATGGCTTTCGTCGATTTGCGCGATCGCTATGGCATTACGCAGTTGTCTTTCAACGAGGGATATGATCAAGCCTTGTTGGATGCCGCCGCAGAATTGGGTCGCGAATTCGTGATCCAAGCCAAGGGACGAGTGGCCGAACGCGAATCCAAAAACAAACAAATTTCCACGGGAGAAATCGAATTGATCGTGGAAGAAATGACGGTCTTGAATAAGAGCAAGACTCCACCTTTTACCATAGAGAACGAGACCGATGGGGGCGATGATATTCGCATGCAATACCGCTACTTAGACTTGCGCAGAGACTCCGTTCGGGCCAATCTCGAGCTGCGTCATCGCTTGGGTTCAGCCGTGCGCAATTACCTCTCAGATGCTCAATTCTTGGAGGTAGAAACTCCTGTGTTGATCAAAAGTACCCCCGAAGGAGCCCGCGATTTTGTGGTTCCATCGCGTTTGAATCCTGGCGAATGGTATGCCTTGCCACAAAGCCCTCAGACCTTCAAGCAGCTGTTGATGGTCTCTGGATTTGATCGATACTTTCAAATTGTCAAGTGTTTTCGCGATGAAGATTTGAGGGCTGACCGACAGCCTGAATTCACCCAGATCGATTGCGAAATGAGCTTTGTCGAACGCGACGATATTTTGTCAGTATTCGAAGGCATGGTGAAGCATTTGTTCCAACAAGTCAAGGGCATTGCCTTTGGTGATTTTGAACGCATGTCTTACGAAACAGCCATGCGTTACTATGGCAGTGACAAGCCCGATCTTCGCTTCGGTATGCCATTTGTTGAATTGAAGGCACCGGGTGCAGAGGCTGACCTGATCAGCGGCAAAGACTTCGCGGTATTTGATTCGGTAGAGGCTGTCTTGGCTATCAATGTTACCGGTGCTGCCGCTTATACCCGCAAACAACTGGACGCCCTGACCGAATGGGTGAAGCGTCCCCAAATTGGAGCAAAAGGCTTGGTTTGGTGCCGAGTAGAAGCCGATGGCAGCTTGAAGTCTTCGGTTGATAAATTTTACGATGCAGAAGCTTTGCAAGCTTGGGCCCATGCGGCAGAAGCGAAGCCTGGCGATTTGATCTTGCTGTTGGCCGGTGATTTGCACAAGACCCGCAAGCAACTGGGTGAGCTGCGATTGCACGTGGCAGCGGAGTTAGGCTTGCGCAACCCCCATGAATTCAAGCCCTTGTGGGTGGTCGATTTCCCCTTGTTGGAGTGGGATGAAGAGTCCAATCGCTTCCATGCCATGCACCATCCCTTTACCTCCCCATTGCCTCAAGATCGTGCATTGATGGCGACCGATCCTGGAGCTGTGAGAGCCAATGCCTATGACTTGGTCATCAACGGCGTTGAAATTGGCGGCGGTTCAATTCGAATTCACGATCGCGAATTGCAAAGCCAAATGTTTGACTTGCTAGGTTTTACCCCTGAAGAAGCCAAGGCTCAATTCGGTTTTCTGATGAATGCATTCGAATACGGTGCACCTCCTCATGGAGGCATCGCATTGGGCTTTGATCGATTGTGTAGCTTGTTTGGAGGCAGCGATAGCATTCGCGACTTCATTGCTTTCCCCAAAAACAATTCGGGCCGAGATGTCATGATTGATGCTCCAAGCCCCATTTCGGCTGAGCAGCGCAAAGAGTTGGGACTCTAATCCTTTTACAGGGCCAATAAGTGGGGCAAAAGAATGTACAGCCCTACAATGACAGCGATGGTGCTGGCAATGAATGTTGCACCGGCTGCCATGTCTTTGGCATCGCCTATGGCAGAATGCCGTTCGGGGTGCAGCCGGTCCAAGGCCTTTTCCAAGGCGCTGTTCATGGCCTCAGATACCATTACTAAGCCCATAGCGAGCCAAATTATGGCCCATTCGTAGCGATTCAAATGTTGCTGGTAAGCGTCTAGACCAAAGCCAGTGATCAGGACCAAAATCATGACCACCAAGACGATGCGAAATTGCCGCTCGGTGCGTACCAATTTTCGAACACCGTTCCAGGCGAATTGGACCGTTTGATCGAAACGAGGCATGTTTAAAATTTAGAAAGTGTTGATCTTGATGCGCTTCTCGATCTCTTCCACGTCGTGGCGAAACTTCTTGTCGGTCTCCATCAAGTCATTGACGGTTTGGCAAGCGTGAATCACGGTTGAGTGGTCACGGCCTCCAAAGAAAATGCCGATGTTTTTCAAAGAGGCCTTCGTGAGGTCCTTGGTGAAGTACATGGCAATTTGACGGGCTTGAACAATCTCGCGTTTGCGGGTCTTGGATTTAACCGCTTCAACAGGAATGTTGTAGAAGTCACAAACCAATTTCTGAATGTAATCGATCGAAATTTCGCGGGTAGAATTCTTGACGAAATTCTTGACGATTTGCTTGGCCAAGTTCAAGTCCAACTGTTTGCGAGTCAAAGATCCCTGAGCCAAAAGTGAAATCAAAGCCCCTTCCAATTCGCGCACGTTGGTGTCGATGTTGTGGGCCAAGTATTCCACTACGTCTTTATGCAAAGTGATACCGTCTTGGTACATCTTGTTTTCCAAGATGGCTACGCGGGTATCGAAATCGGGCGTTCCCAAATCAGCACTCAAGCCCCATTTGAAGCGGCTAAGCAGACGCTCGTCCATGTTCTTCAAGTCTTTGGGTGCACGATCGCAAGTCAATATGATCTGCTTGCCATTTTGGTGAAGGTGGTTGAAGATTTGGAAGAAAACTTCTTGAGTACGCTCTTTCTTAGAAAAGAATTGAACGTCGTCAACGATCAGCACATCGAGGTACTGGTAAAAGTTGACAAATTGATTGTTGTTTCCCTGCTTGGCTGAGTCAATGAACTGGTTGATGAATTTCTCAGCCGATACAAACACCACTACTTTCTGTTTGTGGGTTTGTTTGATGAGGTTTCCAATGGCGTGGGCCAAATGGGTTTTGCCCAAACCGCAACCTCCAAAAACCATCAAGGGGTTGAAAGCGGTACCGCCTGGCTTTTGGGCAATGGCCAAACCCGCATTGCGCGCCAATTTGTTGCAATCGCCGTCTACGAAATTGTCGAAGGTATAGCGGGGGTTCAATTGGCTGTCGATGTTCATGCGCTTCAACCCGGGAATGATGAATGGATTCTTGATGGGCGAATCCAGATTCACGGGCATGCCCAATTCATTCTGAACGGGTTTGCTCGAGCTGCCGGTAGGAAGGTTGATGGTGTATGGTTGGTGATTGGCGCTGTTGCTATTCTCAATGACAATGTTGTATTCGAGTTTAGCGCTGGGGCCAATGACCTTTTTCAAGGTCTTGTGCAGGAGTTGTACGAAATGTTCCTCGAGCCATTCGTAGAAAAATTGGCTGGGGACCTGAATGGTCAAAACCTTGTTGGACAGGCGCACAGGTTTGATGGGTTCAAACCAAGTTTTGAAAGTCTGAGGGTTGACATTGTCTTTGAATACTTTGAGGCAATCCTGCCAGACAATTTCGTGCGACTTTTTTTCCATAGAGGTCTTTCGTATAAATCTGTTTTTATCGTTAAAATGTGGATTTCTGAAAACTTTAACTCATTGAGTGGTAGGGTCTCCAGAAAAGTTTCTAACAAGACGTAAAGAAAGACACAAAATTCACATTGTGCCAATTTTTTTCACTTGTTTTTTCAAAAAAATCGCAGTAATAAATGCACCCGCTGGAGCCTCTTTTTAACTTTGGTACTCGCCAAATACACCGCGCAAACTATCGGCAATTTCACCCAGGGTCGCATAGGCTTCAACAGCTTCCACTATAAAAGGCATCAAGTTAGCATCGCCTTGGGCGGCATGCTGTAAAGCTTTCAAGGCTGTCTGGCAGCGATGAGCATCGCGTCGGGCTCTCAGTTCTGCCAGTTTTTCGCTTTGTTGGTTTCGAATCGAGTCGTCGATCTTGAAGGAAGCAGCGGTTTCTTTTTCAGCGGCTTGAAAACGATTGACACCCACCACTACCTGTTCATGCCGTTCTACTGCCTTTTGATAAGCATAACTGCTTTGGGCAATTTGATCTTGCATCCAGCCCGATTCAACGCAGGCAACAGCTCCGCCCATTTCATCGATTTTGCTCATGATGCTCAGAGCCTCATTTTCAATGGTGTCGGTAAGGTGTTCGATATAATAGCTGCCAGCAAGGGGGTCTACGGTGTCGATCACGCCACTTTCATAGGCGATGATTTGCTGGGTGCGCAAGGCGATTTGTGCGGCTTTCTCGGTGGGGAGGTTCAGGGCCTCGTCATAACCGTTGGTATGCAAGCTTTGGGTGCCTCCCATAACCGCCGCCAAGGCCTGCAGGGTCACCCGGGCAATGTTGTTTTCGGGTTGTTGAGCGGTGAGCGTTGAGCCGCCGGTTTGGGTATGGAAGCGCAGCATTTGAGCGCGTTCATCGCGGGCTCCCAGCTCCTTCATGGTGTGGGCCCATATGCGTCGAGCGGCACGAAACTTGGCTACTTCTTCAAATACTTGGTTGTGGGCATTGAAGAAGAAAGAGAGGCGCTTGCCAAAAACATCGATGTCCAGCCCTTTGGCTTGTGCGGCTTGAACATAAGCTTTGCCATTGGCCAAGGTGAAGGCCAATTCTTGAACAGCCGTGGCACCTGCCTCGCGAATGTGATACCCGCTGATGGAGATGGTGTTCCATTTGGGAAGGTTCTCGCTGCACCATTCGAACAAATCGGTGATGATGCGCATGCTGGGACGAACGGGATATATATAGGTGCCGCGTGCGGCGTATTCCTTCAAGAGGTCATTTTGGATGGTGCCCGAAATCAAATTCAAATCGGCCCCCTGCTTTTTGGCTAAAGCCACGTACATGGCCAGCAGCGTAGAAGCTGTTGCATTGATGGTCATGCTGGTCGACACCTTTTCCAATTCAATGCCTTGGAACAGAATTTCCATGTCTTCGAGCGAATCAATGGCGACCCCTACCTTACCTACTTCCCCTTGACTCATGGCGTGATCACTGTCGTAGCCAATTTGGGTGGGGAGGTCAAATGCAACCGACAGGCCGGTAGTGCCCTGGTTCAGCAGGAAATGGTATCGTTTGTTGCTCTCTTCGGCGGTTGAAAAACCGGCGTATTGGCGCATGGTCCAGGGTTTGCCCCGGTACATGTCTGAGCGAACGCCTCGGGTAAAGGGGAATTGTCCTGCGTCTTCGCTATTCGATCCTTGGTAAATGCGGTCAATGGGAAAGCCGCTGCTGGTTTTTTTCTCCTGGCTCATTCGAATACGAGTTGAATTTCAGCTTTGATGATGTCCAAGGCCTTTTGGTGGGGGAGCTCAGATTCAGAGACGGCTTGGATCAGGGCTTGGCTCAGTTGCAAGGCAGAGGCATCGGGCCCCAATTTGGCAAATTCCAACTGCAAAAGCTGCAGGGTTTGCTCTCTCACCACTTTCACGGCGCCCCAAGTCTGTTTGCTTACATAAATCTGTTGAGACAGGTTGTAGTTGAATTCTTCGTTCAAACTGGCTACGGCTGCTGCGCGAAAGGCTGCGGCAGATCCTTGGTTTTGGCCGAAGTTCTGAATCAACGATGGAATACTCGTGCGTTCCAAATACAAGGTGAGTCGTTCAAAAGCTTGCAGCTTCAAAGAGCTCATTTTGTCGTTGTTCTGCTTGTGAATTTCGCTGCGAATCAGGGCCAAGCTGTTCTTGGTGAAACTCTGAATGAGCAAAAAAGTGATGAAGCAAAGGCCTCCTACGAAGAGCGCTTGACTGATCCAAGTTTCCATTTCGACAAAGATAGGGGCTTTGCCCGATAGGGGATGGCGCTTGATTCGCTCAATTTGGGGTAAATTTGTGCCATGGTAGATACCCAAGTTCCCGTTCAGTTCACGCCTGGCGCCTTGCAAGAATTGCAGCGTTTGTATACCGAATTGGCACAGAAAGACCAATCCTTTTTGCGCATTGGGGTCAAAGGCGGCGGATGCAGCGGCATGTCCTATTTGCTCGCATTCGATCAGGAAACCAGTGACAGCGACAAGCATTACACGGTAGATGGAATTCCAGTAGTCATGAACAAGGCCCACGTCATGTATGTCATGGGCATGGAAGTCGATTGGGAAAATGGCCTGAACAACCGAGGCTTTTCTTTTAACAATCCCAACGCCTCTGAGACCTGTGGCTGCGGCCAATCCTTCTCAGCCTAAGAATCATGTCAGTAGCGCTCGAGAACATTCGCCAAGGAATGGGTTCCCTCAGAGCGCATGCGTTGCGCGCTGTCATTACAGCCCTGATCATCGCCATTGGCATCTCAGCCTTGGTCGGCATATTGACCAGCATTGATGCCATGGGCCAAGCCATTACCCAGACCTTTTCCAAAATGGGTTCACAGGCGTTTACCATTCGCAATTCCCAAAGTTTACGACGCAACGGTCAGCGCTCTGACTGGCCTGAAATCAAGATTTCAGAGGCCATGGCGTTCGAACAAAAAATGGGGGAACAGAAAACCGTCAGTTTGTCGGTCAATGTGGGTTTCAATAGCCGGGTATCTGCCCTGAAAGAGGCCCGTGATGGCCAAGCCGAAAGCTTGGTCGAAACCAACCCCAATATTCGGGTCATGGGCATAGATGAAGACTACCTTCGCTCAACCTCGTATGAAGTGGAAGAGGGTCGAAGCTTTAGCCAGGCCGATGTCGACTTGGCCTTGCCCTTGGTTTTGTTGGGAAGCGAAGTCGCAGCACAATTGGATTTGGATTGGAAAGAAGGACAGGTCGCCGAAGTCAAAATTGACGGTAAGTCTTACCGCGTCATCGGGATTTTAAAGGCGAAGGGGTCGAGCATGGGCATGTCGGGTGGCGATAGGCAAGTGTTCTTACCCATCACCCGTGCGACCCGAGACTTCACTCAGATTCAAGAAAATTGCACCATTACGGTCTCGGTTACGGACCTGATGAATCTAGACGATGCTATGGGTGAAGCCTACTTGGCTATGCGCCAAATTCGCCGCTTGGGCCCCAATGATGACGATAATTTCATGCTGGTTCAAAGCGATGCCTTGGCCAAAGAAGCCCTTGATAATCTCAAGATGGTGCGCTTGCTGGGAACTGTGATCGCCATTATTACCTTGCTCGGTGCGGCGGTTTCCCTCATGAACATCATGCTGGTAAGCGTGACCGAGCGTACGCGTGAAATTGGTTTGCGCAAGAGCTTGGGTGCTACGCCGAAGCAGATACGCAATCAATTTTTGGTCGAAGCCCTGGTCATATGCCAATTGGGTGGTTTGGGCGGTATTGTACTGGGTACGGCCATTGGCAATGGAGTAGGGTACGCTCTGGGAACCTCCTTCATCATACCTTGGGCATGGATGTTGCTCTCCATATTGGTTTGCGTCATAGTGGGACTCAGCGCCGGATTGCTCCCCGCCAATCGCGCAGCCAAACTGGATCCCATCGAGGCTTTGCGCCACGACGGTTAAACATTACAAGAAGGGGATCTTGGTGACAACGGCTTTCAATAACTTGCCGCGTACCTCGATGTAAATTTCAGAACCCGCTTTGCTCAAATCAGCCGGTACATAACCGAGTCCAATTGCCTTGTTCAAAGAAGGGCTTTGGGTTCCCGAAGTAACTTCACCAATGACCGTTCCATCAGCGCTGCAAATGGGGTAGTGTTGACGGGGAATGCCGCGGTCCATCAATTCAAAACCGACCAATTTCTTGCTGGGCTTGTTTGTTTTGATGGCCAAGTGATGCTCGCTCATCATAAAGGGCTGGTTGAATTTGGTGATCCAACCCAAGCCGGCTTCGATGGGTGACGTTTCATCGTTGATGTCATTGCCGTACAAACAGAATCCTTTTTCCAAGCGCAGGGTGTCGCGAGAGCCCAATCCGCAGGGGAGAACACCGAAAGCTTCGCCTGCTTTCATAACCGCATTCCAGAGGGCTTCAGCATCGGAATTGGAAACATAGAGCTCGAAACCGCCGGCCCCGGTGTAACCCGTGCAGGAAATGATGCAGTCCAAACCGGCCATTTGACCTTCGGTGAAATGGTAGTATTCAATGCCGCTCAAATCGGTATCGGTCAGGGTTTGCAAAGCCTCACTTGCCTTGGGGCCTTGAACGGCCAACAGGCTATATTCCTCACTGGCATTGCGAATATCGGCGCCGAACTGCTCGTTGATTGTATGCATCCAAGCCAAATCTTTGTCGATGTTCGAAGCATTGATGACCAGCAAGTATTTTTCGGCGTGGTAGCGGTAGACCAACAGGTCGTCGACGATGCCACCTTGGTCATTGGGCATGCAGGAGTATTGAACGCGGCCATCGTACAACGAAGCCACATCGTTGCTGGTCATGTATTCAATCAGGTCATAAGCATGAGGGCCAGTGATGAACACTTCGCCCATGTGGCTCACGTCGAAAACGCCCATGGCGTTGCGCACAGCCAAGTGTTCTTGAATGAGGTTGGTATACAAAACCGGCATGTTGTAACCGGCGAAAGGAACCATTTTAGCGCCCAAGGCTTCGTGTACGGAAGTGAGGGCGGTATTTTTCAAATTCTGCTCCGACATGTTATTGCAAAAGTAGGGCTAGCCCTGAACACTCCGTATTTTTGCAGAATAAAATGAGAATTCTCTTATCTCTATTCGCTTTTCTGGGGCTATCCGTATTGCACGCTCAATCGCCAATCAGCAGCCAAGAGCATCAGCATTCACACAAGCAAGAAGTTTCCCTAGCGGTATCGCCCACGCGATTTTTTGGATCTGAATCGGGCGAAACAGCGCTTTCCTTTCACATGGAGTATGCTCGTCAATGGAAATCAAGCGATTGGGCTTTTGGATTGGCTTATGAGCACATGGCCGATGATCACCAACATCGAACCTATGGTTTGATTCTGCAATACCGATTCAATGATCGTATTCACATGAATGTAGAGCCAGGTGTGACCCGAGAAACACACGAATTGGGGGCCAATCTAAGCGAAACGCACTGGGTGCCAGCAGCCCATACTGAATTCACCTACGAATGGGAACTGGGCCGAATTGACGTAGGTCCTTTTTTGGAATTAGCAGTCGAGCCCGGGGCTCAACACCTGGGTTTTGGATTGCACATCGCAATCCCTATGGATTAAGCCAAAGCCTGCAAGGCGTTGGTCATTTCCCGCAATTCATCGCGGTTGTAGGTGTTGTCGCTTTTGACGCACAAGGAAAGGAAATAGGCGAAATTTTCGTCTTCGCTTTCGATGTCTTCAGCCAGTTCAATGCCAAATGAACCGTTGGATTCCAAGTGTTGCCAAACCAAGCGCAGGGCACGGGTTACCAAAGGATCCTCCTCTTTCAAGGCGAATTCGCGGGCCTCTTGCAACTTAGGGATGAAGGAGTCGGCATTCATGCCGTTCTTGTTTACATCGTCGATGATGGATTGAAGAAGGGTATTGGCTTTAGCGCTTTGCATGGTCAATTTTGCTGCGAAGATAAGCGATTCCGCAAAACCGATGGGCTATTTTCCTTGGCTATCCAAACCCCAATGAGAACCAAGACCATGCACGCTGACTTGGTCCAACTCAGTTCATCGCGCCCCAGGAACAAGGCTATGGCAGTGGCCAATACCGGTTGCAGGTAAATGTAAATACCAGCCAGGGTCGGGCCCGCTTTTTTGACGGCATAGGTATTCAAGAGGTAAACCAGGAAACTGACAAACACCAAGGTGTAGGCGATTTTCCAAAATATGGTGTTTGGCATATGGGCCGTGTCTGGCCCCAGGAAAGCCAGGGAAAAGGAGCTGCGCTGCCCGCTTTGGGTGGTGATGCTCATGTCTGTCAGCCACCAATGGGCCAGGGCATAAAGGCTCATGTAGGCCAAGCCCAGTCCAAAACTGATTCGATTGATGGTGTTGGCTTGGTAATGAGGAGTGAGTTGCTTGACCCGCACTAAGTAAAAGGCATATAAAAGTGCGTTGATTGCCACGTATACATCTCCCTTCCAATGCGAAGAGTCAAACAATTCAGCCGAGTTGGCCCCGGTCATCAGCATCAAGGCTCCAACGCAGGCCATCAAGAGCCCAACCACGAAGCCGGCTCGCATGCCTTGGCGCAGACGCCAGTGGTCCAAGAGCGCCACGGCCAATGGCGTGACCAACATCAAAACTGCCCCGTTGATGGGTTTGGTCAGGGCGAGTCCTTTGAAAAAGAGATACATGTTGGCGCTGGTTCCCAAAAATCCGCACAAGGCCAATTCCCAGCCATGAGCTTTCCAATCAATGGGTTCTTTGGGCAAGGCCAAAGCCAGGAGTTGAAAACACAGAGCAGCAAAGGCTACGCGCATCCATACAAATCCTTCTGGGGTTAAGTAATGGGGCATGATTTCGCCCGCCAAGGAGAACATGATGCCATAAAAAAGGGCTACTGCAAAGAGAGTGAGATGAACCCGTATCATGCCATACCCCGCTTTTTACGAATGCTTTCGTAGGCCTTATGAACACGCACAAACTTTTCTTCGGCTTGCTTTTTCTCAGCCATTGACAAATCTCCCAAGCGATCGGGGTGAAAGCGCATGGCCATTTTTCGATAGGCTTTTTTCACCTCCTCATCGCTGGCCTCAGGCTTGATCTCCAAAATTTGATAATCAGAGTCAGGACTGCTGACGAACATAGCCCGCAATGAGAGAAAGTCAGGGGTGCTGATCCCCAATTGAGTTGAAACCATTTGCAAAATCTGCAATTCTGATTGGCTAATGTTCCCGTCAGCGCGGCTTATGCGAAACAAAACGTGCACAATTTCCAAGCGCTGGGAATAACCCATGCGCATGCGCAGATCCCGGCAAACTTGCGCGAGGTTATGGGTTTGCTTGGTGTATTCGCGCAAACGAAGCAGCAAAATGCGGGCTTCTTCCTCTCCATAGGTGCGCACCAGCATTTGCTTGACCAAATCCAATTCGCTTTTCAGCAGGGCGCCATCGGCTTTCATGATGGCCGCTATCAGAATCAGCAGGTTGTCGCGAAAATCATAGGAACGGGCTGACGCGGTGGGCGGTCGGTCGATGCTGGGGGCGTCTTCACCACTGCTCATGCGGTCAATGTACATGCCTATCAGAAGGCCAAAAGCAGCCCCGGGAATGCCGCTAGAGGCAAAGCCGATGATGGCGCCAACAATGGTAAAGGTCATGGAGGAATTATCGATTCAAAAAATCCTGCCGGCGTTTCAATCTGTTTTGCAAATGCACCGCTTGAATCACCCACAAGCGCTCGGGTTCGCTGGAATGGCGAGCCCAATACAAATCGGTCTCGTTCATTTTGGGTCGCCCGTCTCGAGTTTCCAAACTATAGGTTTCCCCGCCTACCGGCATGGGATACAGGGTTAGGGTCTGCGTGCTCTTGTCTTTCAGGCGATAGGTGATCTGTGCGAGTACGGGGCCTTCAAGCACCTCTTTTTTTGCCTGGGGGTTGTTGTTGATGCCCGCGTTTTCGCCTGCTTCCCGGCTGAGTCGCTTGCTCATTTCCAGGTATCCGAGCAACAAACCGGTTTGGGCTTCAGCCATGATTTCCCCTTGATATCGGTTTCTCAACTGAGCCGAAAAGGAACTGGGGTCTTGTTCGATGCAAAATCCAGCCTCGGCTTGCTGCGGATACTGAACTTCGATGGACTGTATGTCGGAAACTTCAACGTCAACAAGGTATACCGAACGCCATTGCTGAATATCGGTGTGGAAATAGGGGGTGAGGTAACCCGTGAAGCCTGGAATTTCAATGACGCAGGGGCGTTCGGTATCAGGAGCATACATATACGTAGACTCTTGGGTAGGCGTAGGAGAGCCTACATATAAGGTATGAACGGCTTGTTCGCCTCGGTAGAAAACAGCTTTGGTTCCAGTTAGAGCCAATTCCCGGGTGACCGTTTCTTTCGAAGCGTCAGGAACGGGGTTTTTCAAACGCAGTCGGGGCATGGCCCAGTGCAACAAGTCATTGAGGCTTTGGGTATCAGCGGGGTAGCGGTTCTGCCCATCGCTCACATACCAGCGGCCTTTGACCTGTTCGAATTTCACATAGCCTTTTCCAGGGTCGTTGGAGGAGAGCAAGATCGCCGTTATCGATTCGGGCGACTGCAATCGAAATAAATCGCTGGACCAATCGCTGCTGTTGTTTTGGTTTTTCCACAGGAGTCCAAAAACAGCGATCGCGAGAATGCCTATCAATATTGGGATTTTCAAACGTCGCATGAAGAGGCAAATTTAATGGCAATTTCAGGGCGCTAGGGCCCCTTGGGGAATTTGCTTAAAAAAATGAAAATGGCTTTGAAAATGTCGCCAACTTCTCTATTTTTGCAGTCCTTTTTGGGAATGTAGCCTGCGGGAGACATTCTTACGTTCTTTCTCAAGGCCACCATAGCTCAGCTGGTAGAGCAACTGACTTGTAATCAGTAGGTCGTTGGTTCGATCCCGACTGGTGGCTCCGTGTACGGTAATGTAACAAACTGTATGTCAATTCATTGACATTAATTTGGGGAAATACCAGAGTGGCCAAATGGGGCAGACTGTAAATCTGCTGGCTTATGCCTTCGGAGGTTCGAATCCTTCTTTCCCCACTACACATTGTCGTACAAATTGCGGGAGTAGCTCAGTTGGTAGAGCGACAGCCTTCCAAGCTGTAGGTCGCGGGTTCGAGCCTCGTCTCCCGCTC
>JAURGZ010000088.1 GCA_030833525.1 Bacteroidota bacterium
TTCCAAACCGCCAAATTGCTGGGCAAATACCTGGTTGGCGGTCCAGTCCACGATGAATCCGCGGGACTCTGGCACCAACAAGTTGACAGCTTTACCGCCGAACAAACGGTCTTCGCCTTTGAGCTTGAGCTTGATGGAAAATCGATTCAAATCGCCGTGGTGATCCCGGTGCATGCCGGTCATAGACAACTTACAGGAATGCCATTTGTTGTCGGCTAAATTGTGTTTGACTCGGGCCTTGTATTTGCCTTTTTTCTCCAACCAAGGCTCTTCCCGGCCCATGAAATGGTCGTTGCGAAAGGTTTTGCGCCACTCGCCAATCATCGATTGGTATTCGAGTTCAGGCATGTCAATGCGCAAGGTGTCTTGGACCGCCACTTGGCCTTTTTCCCAAACATGATGCGAAAGGGTAGCTTCGTTCAAATGCCGAAAATCACGGTTGTCGTTGTGGTAGACCTTTTCTAAAACGGCGGGCAGGTGCACGCCAAACTTGGCCCAACTGACCCAGTCGAGCAACAGGATTGCCAGGGCCAAGGCCAAGAGCAAAAATCCAGGTCTGGAGATATGGGATTGGCGAGCTTGCAAGGCTTAGGCGTTCGAAGCGCTGAGTTTGACTGAATGGGCAGTCAAAGAATGAGCCGCGAGTTGGGCATGTACCTCTGAAATGCTCTCGGGGCTAGCATGGCGCAATTTGTACAAGAGGCGAACCCCTTGAGATTGTTGCTGTTCGTAGTTCAATAAACTCGCCGTCCAGTCTTGAGCCTCCATGTGCTTCATGAATCCTTGTATGGCGGCAGCATCGGCTTCGGCCAATTGGATCATCAAATAATCGGTGGCAAATGAAGAGTATTGCTGAGAGCGCTTGCTGCGCGTAAAAGCCACAACGACATAGATGGCCACGCAGAAGGTAGAAATGATGAACTGCTCAGCGGCCAATGAAATGGCAATAGCCGTAAGACCTAAGAGGTAGATAATTTGCTCGGGCTCCTTGATGGCCGTACGAAAACGAATGATGGAAAGGGCACCGACCAAACCCAAAGAAAGGGCCAAGGAACTTTTGATGGTGGTGATGATCAAAAAGATCGAAATCGCGTAGTAGTAAAAGTTGGAGGCAAATAAGTCGCGGTTGCTCACCACAAGGGCATAGCGTTTGAAGGCGACTTGGAAGACCCAGGTATAGAGAAGCAAAAGGGCAAAACCCAATGACCAGTTGACGTAATTAAGAGCAGAAATGAGCTCGGCTTGTTGCAAAATTTCGTTCATGGTATTACCAAAATGATAGCTGCAAATGACGGCAATCTTAGCAAATGGAAAAACTGGGTAATGTGAACGCCTGTGGATTTCCTTCTCAGGTCTGTGCCCATTGGTCGTAAAAATCAGACAGTGACAGAATAGTGATGGGTCCCTTGTTTGAAGTGTTGGGTCCCAGATTAACTTCGCCCCGTGCAATTCTCTTCATTTTGGAAAACCACTTTTCTGTGCGCGGGAATGGGTGTTTCCAGCCTCTTGGCCCAGCAAGTTTCGCTCTCTGGATATGTACGCGAATCGGGCAGTGGCGAGATGCTAGGCAATGTTTCTGTAGCCATGCGTTCTTTAGGCGACACTTCGGGTGCCGAGACGGCCTTGACTCAATCCAATAGCTACGGATTTTTCTCGCTAACGGCCCCACAGGGTCAGCCGGTACAGGTTTCGGTTCGATTCTCAGGGTTCGAGACCCAAAATCTGATCTGGACCGCTTCGACTGACAGTTCGGTGTCGGTGCGCATGGGTATTTCTCAGCGCATTCAAGAAGTGGAAATTACCGCCAATCGCAACACGATTGCCGATAAGGCAGACATGAGCCGCATCAACATTCCCACCCAAGACATCAAGGATATTCCCGCCTTATTGGGTGAGAAAGATGTACTCAAGGTGATTCAATTGCTTCCTGGTGTTCAAAAGGGGGGCGAAGGTCAGAGTGGCCTATATGTTCGAGGCGGCGGTCCTGATCAAAACTTGTTGATTCTGGATGAGGCCACGGTATACAACGCCAATCACTTGTTTGGTTTCTTCTCTTTGTTCAATGGCGATGCGCTTCGCAGTGTGGAGTTGGTCAAAGGCGGATTCCCCGCACGCTATGGCGGTCGTTTGTCTTCGGTCATTGAAATGACCATGAAAGAAGGAAACAAGGAACATTTCAATTCAGAAGCGGGAATCGGTCTGATTTCGGCCCGTGGGCTGGTAGAGGGACCCATAGTCAAGGGCAAGAGTTCCTTCATGATTTCGGCCCGCCGCACCTATTTGGATGCTTTGATTCAGCCTTTGGTTATGGCTGCTTCAGGCGGTTCTAATTTGGGTTACTACTTCTACGATTTGAATGCCAAGTTCAATTACGAATTGAGCGAGAAGGACAAGTTGTATGTGTCGGGCTATTTCGGCCGCGACAAGTTCTATTTCAACGACAAGCAGCCCGACTACCAGCTTAAAACCAACTTTGGGTGGGGCAACCAAACCCTCACCACGCGCTGGAATCACCAATTCAACGGGCGCACCTTTGGCAATGCATCCTTGATCTATTCCCATTACGATTTAGGCATTAACGTATTGAGTGTAGAAGACAACCAAACCTTTGACCTGAAATACTCCAGTACCATCAATGACATTGGAGCCAAATATGACGTTGATTGGAGGCCCAATAACCAGCACATGGTTCGGTATGGCATTTCCAGTACTCAACATCGATTTGATCCCAGTGCGGTAGTGTTGGACATTACCCAAGGGCAAAATTTCAATTTCAAACGCTCGCTCAA
>JAURGZ010000014.1 GCA_030833525.1 Bacteroidota bacterium
AGTCCTGACGGTAATTGACGGTTCTGGAAACAGCGACACCGCTCACGCTTATGTGACGGTGAAAGATGTGACCAAGCCCACGGCTATCACTCAAAACATCACTTTGAGCCTGAACGCGAGCGGCAGCATCAGCTTCACCGCTTCAGACGTAAACAACGGTTCCAATGATAACTGCGGCATCAAGAGCATGAGCGTGAATCCTTCTAGCTTCACTTGCTCCGACACGGGTGTGAACAAGGTGGTCTTGACGGTGGTTGACGGTTCTGGAAACAGCGACACCGCTCACGCTTATGTGACCATACAAGACACCACCAAGCCCATTGTATTGACTCAAAACTTGGTATTGGCCTTGAATGCCAGCGGCAGCATCAGCTTCACTGCTTCTGATATCGATAATGGTTCAAGCGACAATTGTGGCATCAAGAGCATGAGCGTGAATCCTTCCAGCTTTAGCTGTGCCGATACGGGCAAATTCAATGCGGTTACATTGACCGTGGTTGACGGGTCTGGAAATACCCAATCGGGTACGGCTACGGTTCGCGTATTTGATACGAGCGTACCAACGGTTAAAGCCAACGATATCACTGTGTATTTGGATGCAGCTGGTCAAGCCACGACCAACTACACCATGATCAACAACGGTTCGTTCGACAACTGTTCCATCAAATCGTACAACATCATTGATAGTGCATTTGATTGCAGCGATACGGGTGTGCACAACCTCATGTTGATTGCAACCGATTATTCCAACAATTCGGCATTCGTTTCGTACAACGTAACGGTGCGCGACACCATGAAGCCGGTAGTGGTGACTAAGTTCCATACCGTTTGGTTGGATACAGCAGCGAAAGCCAGCATGGTCAATGTCGATGTGATTTCCAGCATCACTGACAATTGCGGTACCATCGATACCCTGTGCAGCCAGTACAACTTCACTTTGAATGATACAGGTTGGGTGAACATCGATGTCTACGTGACCGATAAAAATGGAAACGTGACAGGTCCCGTTCCCACCAAAGTATTGGTGTTGATTCGCGACTCCGATAACGATTCCATTCCCGATTACATCGAAGGGTCTGATGACAAAGATGGAGATGGAGTATTCGACTTCATGGATTTGGATTCTGACAACGACGGTATCTTGGATGTGGTCGAGAACGAAGGCAAAGACTATCTCTTAGACTTGGACTTGGATGGTACGCCCGATTACAAAGATTTGGATACTGACAACGATGGCATCGACGATGTCATTGAGGTAGATGGAAACGATCCTGATTTTGATGGTGTTGCAGGAAATGGTCCGGCTGTCGTAGATGCGAATGGTGTTCCAACCACTGCCAACGGCGGATACGCAGAAGTCTTCACCGATGCCGATCCCCAACCTGATTACAAAGATCTCGATACCGATGATGATGGAATATTGGATAGCGTTGAGCGCGGCCCAAGCAAAGATCCAGTTGATACCGATAGCGATGGAACTCGTGATTGGCGTGATTTGGACTCCGATAACGATGGCATCAGCGATCAGATTGAGACCGACATCGACACCGACGGTGATGGCACCGGTGACTGGCGCGATTTGGATACCGATAACGACGGCATCAGCGATCAGATTGAAACTGACGTAGACACCGATGGTGACGGCAAGGGAGACTGGCGCGACCTGGATTCTGACAACGATGGCATCAGCGATCAGATCGAAACCGACCGCGATACCGACGGTGATGGCACGGGAGACTGGCGCGATCTGGATACCGACAACGACGGCTTGGGTGACGACATCGAGACCGACTTTGACACCGACGGTGATGGAGTAGGAGACTGGCGTGACCTGGACGTAGACAACGACGGTATTTTGGATATCATCGAAAACGAAGGTCAAAGCACCGAGCTTGACTTGGACGGCGATGGTACGCCTAACTACAAAGACTTGGATACTGATGACGATACCATCGATGACATCATAGAGGTAGACGGCTCCGATCCTGATTTGGACGGTGTTGCCGGTACCGGCGCTCCTGTGGTTGATGCCAATGGTGTTCCCGTGATTGCGGCTGGTGGTTATGCTGAAATCTTTACCGATGCAGATGCCTTGCCTGACTTCAAAGACATCGATGCTGACGAAGACGGTATTTTGGATTGGATCGAGCGCGGTCCCACCAAATTCCCCGTTGACACCGACAGCGATGGCAAAGGCGATTGGCGCGATTTGGATTCCGATAACGACGGCATCAGCGACGAAATCGAAACTGACATCGATACTGATGGTGATGGAATAGGTGACTGGCGCGATTTGGACTCTGACGATGACGGCATCAGCGATGCAATCGAAACCGATATCGATACCGATGGAGACGGAATTGGCGATTGGCGCGATTTGGATTCCGATAACGACGAAGTCGATGACGCCACCGAAGGAACCGGTGATCGCGATAAAAACAACATCCCTGATTGGCGCGATCCTCAGGTATTCATACCCGAAGGATTCTCTCCCAACGGCGACGGAACCAACGATGTCTTGTACATCAAGGGTCTGAAAAACTACCCACAAGCGAAGTTGACGGTGTTCAACCGCTGGGGTCAAATTGTATACGAATCACCCCGCGGCTACCAGAACGATTGGGATGGTGTGTACAACGGCAAAACGTTTAGCATCGGCCAAGGTCCATTGCCTGAAAACGTTTACTTCCTGCTCTTCGAATTCAATGGAACCGGTGAACCCCAATTCATCAAGGATCCTATCTCTGGTAACCTTTACATCAAACGCTAAAACAACCCATGAAGAATATCATATTCACTGCGGTTTTGGGCTTATCTGCTTCTGTTGCCATGGCGCAACAGGAGCAGATGTACACCCATTACGACCTGAACTCGCTGGCCATGAACCCCGCGTATGCAGGTACACCTCGTACTTTCACCGCTTTGGCCATGCGCCGCACCCAATGGACCGACTGGCCAGGGGCACCCGTTTACAACAACTTGGCCGTGCACAGCCCTATCGGGAAAGATGTGGCCTTGGGCTTCAACGTACAGAGCGGTACCATAGGTAAATTCCAGCAGGCCTCGCCATTGGGAGAAACGCACATAGGGCTGAACTTGGCTTATCACAAGAGCTTGAACGACGATTGGAGAATGGCCGTGGGCTTGAGAACAGGCTTGTTTAACTATCGATTGGAAATGACCAAGTTGGTATTGAACAATCCCGGTGATGGTGCTTTTAGCCAAGACTATTCCATTACGGCACCCATGACCGGTTTCGGCATTTACTTATATAGCGAAGATGCCTTCGTGGCATTTAGCTCTCCTCGAATGGTTTTTGTTAAAGAAGACATTCAAAACCAAGTCGATGTTTCGTATGCTACCCAAATGCATTACTACCTAACGGGTGGTGTCGTTTTGGACGCGGGTCCAACGTTGAAAATCAAGCCAACTACCCAAATCAAAATGACCAACGGGGTTCCCACTCAGCTGGATGTTAACGTTCACGCCATTCTCAATGAGAACTTGAGTTTGGGAACCTTTTATCGCACAGAAGGCGATGTAGGGTTGATGGTGAATGCTTTGCTCGCCGATTATTTTCGGGTTCTGTATTCCTATGATTACCGATTGAACCGTTTCAATGGAGCAACGATGGGTTCGCATGAATTCGGAGTCCAATACCAAATTCCTTACAAAACAAGGGGTCGAGTACCCGTTCCTCGTTTTTTCTAAAAATTGTACGGCATGAAAAAAGCAATAATGACAGCGGTGGCCATGGGTGCCGCCTGGGTATCAAATGCCCAAACCTTTTACAATGCAGAAACGAAGAACTTAGAATTCGCCCGTTTCATTGAACTGAACCATGAGCAAACACAGGCGAGGTCCAATACCTATCAAGCTCAACACGACTTGGCATTGGCATATTTGATGGTTCAAGATGCTGAAAAGTCTTTAAAAGCTTTCGAGTTACTTCAAGCCTCGTTCCCTGACCAGTTCAACGATGAAGACCGATTTTATTGTGCTTTGGCACAATTGAGAAACGGCAATTCAAATGCAGCCGAGCTATTGATTCAAAAAGCGAAATCCAACGGATATAAGCCTGCACAGAATTCCTTTTATTCCAATGAAATCAAAGAGTCTCATTGGAACATAGAATCTTTCCAGACTTTGTTAGACCCTAAGGCCTATGGCGCATACGGGTTGATATTGGCTCAAGATGAAGAGCAGGAATTGGTAGCCCTGTACTCGGCCAATGCTGATGTCCTTTTGGATCGCAAAAAGAGTACGGTTTTCGACCGTCCTTATTATGCTTTGTTTGATTCGAAATTGGGTGTGCTACAATCTGATTATGCTTCAAGCAAACAGCAACTGTATATCCAAGATGCTCATCGATTGAACCCGGAATTAGCCACTTATCTGCATCATCAACCCTCGCAGTATTGGCCCGGTCAAGATGCTCTGCTGTTTACTCAGAACGCAGAAAAGTTCAATCAAAACAATGAGCGTTTATTTGAAGTGTACCGATCAGATTGGGACGGTTCTAAATGGGTGGCTACCCCTTTGAATATCAACGATCCTAGCATTTCAGTGTCCAGTATGGTGATATCACCCAATGGAAAGTTAGCGGCCTTTGCCAGTAATGGCTTTGGTTCAGTTGGTCAATCTGATGTCTTCTTGGCTGATGTTATAAGCTGTGAAAAAGGCAAGTTCGAAGTAACCAATGTCCGTTCTTTGGGTGCGCAAATCAATACCTCGTTAAGGGAGAATTTCCCCTTTTTCTTGAGCGACGATGTCCTGGTATTTTCCTCTGAAGGGCATTATGGAAAGGGAGGGTTGGACCTGTTTCAATACCATTTGCAAACGGGTGAATTCATGCGTTTGCCTGGGCGATTCAATTCGGCATATGACGATTTTGGATTTTCCCGAGCGGCTGGTTGGATTAGTGTAAGCAGCAACCGATTGGCAGGTACGTACATGGATGATATCTATGCCATCCAAGCCACCAGCGGCCCCCGCAGTGGTTTCGATGATTTTGCAGAATTGCCGCCTGTAAAGCAGGATTTTGCACTAGAAGAGCCTGTTGTTCAGCAGCCTGTTGAAGTTCCAGCAAAACAGGAGCCAGCTACTCCTCAAGTGCGGGTCACCAGTGAACTAGATGGCCAAAAAATTTCGGCTTTCAAGGCAACCTTCATCGATGAAGAGGAAACAGCAACTTCTCCCGCAAATGGGCAAGTTGCTGTGGGTTCTGCATCGACGGGTTCGTCCCCAACATCTGCTCAAACCAGCGAGACACAAGCAACGGGGTCTCAGGCAATGGATGCATCGACGGTTCAGCCTGATCGATTGGGCTCAAGCTCAGGCCTTGTAGAGGCGGCTGCCGTTGCCGATCCCTTGCGCAAAATCAAAATGGAGCGCCGCGGTTATTATTCCAAGGTGATTCAAGTGCGTCAATCTGTGCTCGATACGGGAATTGTAGAAGCTCAATTGCGCCCTATGGCCAAAGGTGATTTGCTCGGTGAAGACATGGGGATAGGTCCCGTTTATTACGAATTAGACCGCACCGAATTGGATGCGAACGATAAATCGTCTTTGGATCAATTGGCCGCTTGGATGAAGCAATATCCTTATGTGATTGTAGAGCTGCGCTCCCATACCGATGCACGGGCCAGCGATGCCTACAACCAAAATCTATCCATGCGTCGAACCCGTTCAGCCTTGAACTATATGTTGAGTGCTCACAACTTGACGTCTGCTCGTTTCAAGAGCACTTGGGTCGGCGAATCTCAATTGGCCGTTCCTTGTCCTGACGGAGTGCCCTGTTCTGAAGTTCAGCATGCTCTGAATCGACGAACGACATTCCACATCGATCGTTATTGATAAAAAAGGGTCTCTCGCGAGACCCTTTTTTTATGGATTGACTTTGACTTTGTCTCCCGGTTGTAGTGTTTTGGCCACCGCCATGGTAGGCCCAGATACTATGGTTTCTCCCACCTTCAAGCCCGATAAAACCTCGTAGTGATCCAAGTCTTGAATGCCCACTTGGACCATTTTGCGTTCTACTTTTCCGTCTTTGATGACAAATACCGACTGCCGGCTTTCACTGCTATCCCCTTCGAAGCTGCGCGTGCACAAGGCGCCAATGGGAATGGAAATGGCTTGTTTAGCTGTACGAGTGTGAATGTCAACCGTAGCGGTCATTCCCGGGAAAACGACGGTTTTTCCTCCTTGTTCCAGGTCAGAATAGGAGCTAGGGTCCAATCGTACCTTCACGACAAAATTGCTGCTTTGGTCATTGATGGGTGTCGCATTGTTGAAACGAGCTGAATTGGCCACTTCGACTACTTCTCCTTTGAATGTTTTACCGGGATAGGCATCGATTCGAATATCGGCGCTGTTGCCTACTTGCAGGCGAACAATGTCATTTTCGTTGATGTTTACCTGAACTTCCATGCGCGCTAGGTTGCTGATTCGCATGATTTCGGTTCCCGTCATCTGTTGCGTTCCAACTACACGTTCTCCCTTTTCGGCACTCAATTGAGTGACGACTCCGGCGGTTGGAGCGTAAATGGAGGTGCGTCCCAAATTGCGACGGCCTTCTTCCAGTCTGGCTTGTAAGCTCTTTACGTTGTACTGCGCGCCCAGTGCGTTTTTCTCAGCGGCCAGCGCATCGCTCTTGGCCAAGGTTAGTTGCAACTGCGCATTTTCCCACTCTTGCAGGCTAAGCGCTCCATTGTCATGCAGCGACTTCAGACGCTGGGTTGCGGCGGTTTGCTGCATCATGTTGGCTTTGGCTTTCTCCAGTTGTGCTTCAGCTGAGGCCAAGCCTGCGAGTGCATTGTCCAAATTGGCTCGCAATTGGCTCAAAGTGGTTTCGTACAATTCGGGGTTGATGCGCAACAGCAATTGGCCCAGTTGAACGGTGTCTCCTTCTTGCACGGCCAACTCAATGATTTCGCCGCTGACATCGGCGCTGATCTTGACTTCAAATTCGGGCTGAATTTTACCAGAAACACTCACCAGTTCTGTGATGTCACGTTCGCTAACCTGAGTTGTATCTACACTTGCCGTTTGTTTGCCACCTTTGGTGATGCTAGCGACAACGATAATTGTAACCAAGCCTAAACCGGCTATCCAGATCCATTTTTTATTCATTTGTTAGGGTTATCAAAGTATTCGGGTTGGCGTAAAAGTCCAAAATGAGTCTCCTGAATTGAAACTCAAATTGAGCTTCTATTTTGGCCTGAACGGCGTTGTTGTAATTGGATTCATTGACCCACATATCGATTTGGGAAATCAAACCTTGTTCAAAGCGCATGCGCTGCAAGCGAATGCTTTGCAGCTGAGCGTTTTCACTTAGTGCGGCGGCTTGAAACTGGGAAGCGGCATTGTTGTATTGAAGCCAGGCCGTTTGCAATTCATTTTCAATCGATTGTTGGGTCTTTTCCAGGTTCAATTGTGCTCGAGTTACATCGAGTTCAGCCTGTTGAATGCGCACGTAATTCTGGCGGTTATTATAAAGCGGTATAGAAAGATTGACCCCCACTGTATTGCCCAAATTGTTGCTCAATTGATCGCCAAATGCAATGGTTTGGGTGCTGTAAAGCAGTTCGGGTGCCTCTACGATTTCACCCGATCCTTGGACGCGCCCAATGGGTTGAAAATCACCGAAATTAATGCCAGTAATTTCTTTCGCATTGTCAGAATATACCGTTCCCGTGCTAGCGCCCATCGAAAGGGTCGGTAGTGTAGCCCCTTTGGCCGCTCGAAGCGCCTGTTCGGCCGCGAATACATTGTATTGAGCGGCTTTCCAATCGGGCCTTTCTTGAGCATTGTTCAACAAGTCCTGCAAGGAGTAGGGTAGAATGGGTTGAGTATTTCCCTGTTGCTCCGAGGGGAGGCCTAAACCGCCTTCGTCAATTCTAAAATCGGGATCATAGGGCTTGCGAATGAATTGCTGCAAGGCTTGCAAGGCTGACAAATATGAATTCCATGCACCGGTCTGTCGGGCCACATTGGATTGATGCTGGGCCTTGGCGTTGCTCAGTTCTGATTCGTTGATCAATTGAGCATCGAATTGCAGTTGAGCGCGGTTCAAGGTAGCCTGGCTATTGGCTGTTTGGCTTTCGGATGCTTTGAATCGAGCCAGAGCCTGAAGGCATTGCAAATAGGAGGTGGCTACGTTCAAGGCCAAGGCTTGCTCGGCTGATTTCTGATTTTCTCCTGCCGCTTGGTAGCGCAATTCGGCACCGGCCTTTTGCGCTTGAATTTGCTGGCCGGCAAATAGGGTCCAAGAACCTTGGGCTTGAAAGTTGTTGCTGGAAATGCTGCTTTGAACAAATTGATTCGTGAATCGGTCAATGCTGCGACCTGACTGCAAAAACTGACCAGCAGAGAGTGAGAAACTGGGCAGTTGCGCATGCCGCGCTTGTTCCCATTGCCACTTAGCACTGGTTACGTTCAACGCAGTGGTTTGCAAATCAATGTTCTGCTCCAATGCTTGCTGCAGGCAACGCTCCAAGGTCCAAACGGTTTGAGCCTGTCCTTGAGCGGCCAAAGTTCCAAGTAAAATCAACAGGATAGAGCGCATAACATTCAAAGGTAGGGGGGATTCTTGAGCCTGCCTTGCTTCTTCGGCAAAGCGCTCTGGGAAGCCGACCAGTGATTTCTTCACAAATTTCAAACAAAACGATTTGTTTAATAAAAAGTTCAACATCTTTGCATCGGATCTTACGGTTTTTTCGGGTGTAGGTCAAACACTTGAAGAATGAAAAGGGAATGCCGTGCAAATCGGCGACTGTACCCGCAGCTGTAACCCCAGCGGCCTTGCCGCACATGACCGAAGCCTTTTTGCCACTGCCCTATGGGTGGGAAGGCGCTTCGGTTGGGGGAGTCAGAAGACCTGCCATAAGCCCAACTAGGACTCGCTTTCGGGAATAAAGGCGAACTGGATCAGAGGGGTACCCTTTTTTCTATGCGCATGCCCGAAGCTCAGTTTTTGAATTGTGCTGAATGTGTATTTGCATAGCCTCCTGACTTTTCTCGCTGCTAGCGATACGGTTAGTACTGTGCCTGTTTCGGGACCTGGACTTGATCCCGTTCACATTTCTGACACCGTGCGCATTACGGCATATAGCCGAAGCAAATTTTTGGAATTAGGCCGCAGCTGCACCATCTTCGATTTGTCGCCTGAACTTGCCAATGGGCTTGATTTGATGTTGAGCCAAGGGGTGTTTTTGAAGCAATATGGCGTTGGCGGCTCCAGTACCATAGGTAGAAGGGGCGCCGATGCCACTCAGACCCAAGTGGTTTGGAACGGTCTCCCCGTGAACAATCCCATGTTGGGAATGGCCGATTTTTTCAACCAGCAAGCCGGATCGATGGACCGTGTCGAGCTTGTTGAAGGAGGGGCCTCCACCCTCATCGGCAGCGGCAGCGTGGGCGGCACATTGTACCTCAATCAATTTCCTCATTATGGTTCCAAGCCAGTGCTGCAAGCCTTTTCAGAATTCGGTCAATTTGGGCGTCAAAGTCAGTTGATTAAGTTGCAAAAAGGCACATCGACATGGTACAGTTCTACCACCTTGAATCATCGGTTTACACGCAATGACTTCGCCTTTTTCGATCCCGTTTGGGGTGAAAATCGAACCATGGATCAGGCCTCAACCGAGCAATGGGGCTGGAACCAGCATTTGGCTTTTCGGCCTTCGCCCGAAAGCCCATGGAGCATCAATGCCAAAGCCGAACAGCTTGTTGGGGAACGAGGATTGGGGCAAATGTGGGGCCGCAGCGCTGCCTTGGGGGTGCAGAATGACCAAACCTTTCGCTGGGTCATAGAATCCCAATACCAAAGCGGGATCGGCGTTTTCTTGCTTCGATCCGGTCAAACCCAGAATCGAATTCAATTCCAAGACGGGGTGGCCAGCACCAACCACTGGGATAGCAGTCGAAGTGTGGCTCGGCACCTTCAATTGGAGTATCATGTTGCCGTGCGAGACTGGGAGATTTTGGCGGGTCAAGACGCTTTGGGAATCGATGCTCAAACGCCAACTTACCAGCAAGAGCAGGCATTTTTGGCCTCATTTGTCGCCTTGAATCGCCATTCGGGTCCATGGCATTACTCTTTGCAATCCCGGGTTGAATGGGTAGAGCGTCTCCCTACTTATTCGCTCTCGATTGAACGCGATGTTGCCTCGGGTCAAATGCGATTCAATGCTCATAGCAGTTTTCGCCGACCCACCTTCAACGATCGATTTTGGAACGCAGAACCCACGACTGTGTTGACTCCAGAAACGGGTTTGGGCACTGAATGGGGATGGCACAGTGCCTTGGCCGATCGAAGCATGAAATGGGATTGGGTTGTCTATGCAAGGGAACTCAATGCGCCCATACTGTGGTTGCCGACACAGGCCGGTTTTTGGCAGGCTCAGAACTTATGGAAGAGTCGTTTTGTCGGGTTGCAAGGCTCCTGGCAATGGCGCTGGAACCATTGGGAGTTCCATCAACGATGGGATGCGGTGCGTTCATGGCTTTGGGCCAGTGAACAACAAGCAAAGCCTTCGCAGCAAGTTTTCGTTCCCAATTTGAACGGGGTAGCCGCCTTGCATTACTCCGTTCAATCTTGGCGCTTGGGACTTCGAATCAACCATACGGGCAAGCGATTTGTTCAAACCGATAACGCATCAGCATTGCCGGCCTATCAACTCGTGGAATGCCAAGTTCAATATCAACGGGCTTCCGCGCCATGGGCCTTGACCCTGGGCTCTGAAAATCTCACCAATGTTGATTATCAAAACATGCCCGGCAGACCCATGCCTCCTCGAACCATTTACTTTTCAATCGTATATCACCCCATATTAACTCCATGAAAAAATACATCTTGGGCCTGTTGGCCCTCACGTTCACCTTTGGTAGCGCTCATGCCCAAATGGAAGAAGGATTCGAGTCCCTTAACTTGGATTCAGGCACTGTGTTGAATGGTTCAGACGGCAGCTTGAGTTTTGATAATGGTACCCTACACATGCCCTTGGGTTGGGATACCTCTTGGGGCGGATATTGGGCCTCTGGGTGGGCTCTTTCATCCAAAATCAACGGTCAAGAGGGAGCCAGTGATTTCAACAGCCAATTGTACTGCGCCAAACCTGCTTGGGGCGCCGAAGGGGCGGGTCAGGGTAAAACCTTCGCCATTGGTCAAAATGGAGCGTATCTGTTGAATAAGTCGGGCGGGGGAATGACCATTCTTTCCTTCTACATAGCCAATACGACCTATGCCTTTAACAGCATGAAAAATGGCGACATGTTCGCCAAAAAATTTGGAGGAAACAGCGGTTCAGATGCCGATAGCTTTGTGTTGGAAATTGAGTCGTTTATGGAGGGGAATTCCATGAGCAAACAAAGGGTTGCCTTAGCCGATTTTCGCTCCTCCAATTCCAACGAAGACTCCATCATGGGGGGCTGGAATTTGGTCTTTCTCCAAAGTTTCCTTCAAGACTCCATCGTGTTTCGATTGTTTAGCTCAGACAATGGAGATTTTGGCATGAATACTCCGGCATTCTTTGCCCTGGATCGCATTCTTGTAGGTCGCACCGAGTCGGTTGAGCAACTACCAACTTTGGCCGATTTATCGGCGTTTCCCAATCCCAGTTTCGGCGCTATTGAGCTTCGTTCAAGTTGGCCCATCGACGGGGTGCAAGTTCAAGATGTTCAAGGCAGGGTGATGGCCGCTGACGTTCAGTCGCTGGGTCTGGGTCGTGCAAAAGTATCGATGCATGCAGCGCCTGGGGTTTATACCCTTCGCGTTCAATCAGGGGCTCAAACCAAATCCCTTCGATGGATTTGCCAATGAGAACCGCAGTTTGGGCGGCATGCCTGCTTTTTTTGAATGCCTGCAAGGAAGATCCCAAGCCCAATCCCGTTTCTACGGCCTTGCCGGCTGTGGTGGTTTTGTGTGAAGGTACTTTTCAGTGGAGCAATGCCAGTTTGGATTTGTGGTATCCCGATTCGTCTATGGTTGAAACCGAGGCCTTCGGAAAGGCCAACGGCCGGCCATTGGGCGATGTAGCCCAATCGGGCTTGGTGCTCAATAATCGCTTGTACGCCGTGGTAAACAATTCTGGGTCGATTTTGAAGATGGATCCGCGGTCGCTCAAACTGCAAGCGCAAAACAGGAGTCTCCGTTCTCCTCGCTATGCGGCTGAGTGGCAAGGGAAGTTGTGGGTCAGTGATTTGTACGCCTCTGCCATTTCTGTTCTGGACACCCAAACACTCGAGACCGAAGGTCAGGTTTGGGCCTCAGGGTGGACCGAGCAAATGCAAGCTTGGCAAGGTCGCTTGGCGGTAGCCGAATATTCGGGTCAAGTGGCGTTTTACGATGCCCAAGGCTTTCGAGTCGATAGTTTGCGCACCCAAAAGGGTTGTTTGGAAGTGCAGGTCGATGCTCGGCAGAATTTATGGGCTTTGTGCTCCGATATGGACAGCGGGAGTGCGCTTTACACCTGGAGCCCTTCTGGAGATGTGCGCGTCTTTCGCTGGCCCTCTGCAACCTTGTCTGAACTCGCACCTTATCCATCTGGATTGGCTTTTTTGATGAACAATCGCGTTTGGCGATTGCCATGGGATGCCCAGTCTGAATCTGATCTTGAGCCTTTGGGACAAGGGTCTTGGACCACGGCTTATGCTTTGCATTGGCTTCCCAAACGCCGGGAATTTTGCTTGACCGATGCCAAAGATTTTGTTTCCAAAGGACGCTTGTATCGCCTGAGCGAGACCGGTGAAATACTCAATCAGGGTGACGCTTGCTCGGTAGCCCCCGGTTTTGCCATCGAGCGTCCTTAGGTCCCACTTGCTTTGCTGTATATTTGAGGCATGTCTTCCCGAAAAATGCGCCCGCGTTTACCAGCGATTGATCGTTTGGTTCTGGGGAATTTTTTGGGGCCCTTTGCCGTGACCTTCTTGCTGAGTCTGTTCTTGTTCTTGATGCAATTTCTGTGGAAATACATCGACGAATTGGTGGGTAAGGGCATCGAAACGGGGGTGATGCTGCAACTGATTTTCTATTCGTTGGCTGATCTGGTGCCCATGGCTCTTCCCTTAACGGTGATGGTAGCTTCCTTGATGACATTCGGCAATCTCAGCGAGAGCTTTGAATTGGTGGCGCTCAAGGCCAATGGCATTTCGTTGCTGCGCATTCTCAGGCCCGCCTTTGTGGTGATGTTGGCCTTGGTGGGGTTGAATTTCTTGTTTCTGAACTTCGTCATTCCCCGGGCCAATTTGGAGGCCAAAGCGATGCTCATGGATCTGCGAAAAAAGAAGCCTGCCTTCAACATCAGTCCAGGAGAATTTTACCAAGCCATAGAGGGCTATTCCATTCGAGTAGGAGCCAAAGAGGCTGACAATGAAACGGTTCGTGACGTGCTGATTTACGAATTCAAAAACGATGAATCCAAACGCTTGAACGTACTGAGGGCCGAATGGGGTCAAATGAAGTTAAGCGAAGACCAATCTGAGCTTTCATTTACCCTTTACAATGGGGTTCGCTACGACGAAATGACCAATCAAAAAGAGTATCGGTCTACATTTCCTTTCAATTCCATGCGGTTTGAAAAGCAGCAAATGACCATCGACCTCTCCAGTTTGGATGTAGAGCTGACCGATCGCAAAGCCATGTCTCGCGATTATCGCTTGCTCAATGTCAAACAGCTGGCAGCCGACCTAGATACCAATCGCATGCGGCAAGCGGAAATGATGGCCGAGCACGATCAATACATGGCTCGCTACTTGCACATTCCTGGCTTGTATCCGTCGCAGGCATTCGATAGCAGCATGAGGCGTCAAAGGCCCGTAGTTTCTCCTCTGCGCGACACGCAAATGCTCAACAATTACCCGGTCGAAGAACAAGATGTCATCATGGCGTCGGCCATCACCCATGCCCGGGGTATCAAAGGAACCGTAGATGGGCTGCAAACCAACTTGGAGTACAAGCGAGAGACAGCGCGACCATACCAAATCGAATGGCATAAAAAGTTCTCGCTGTCCTTGATCGTACTTCTGCTCTTTCTCATTGCGGCACCCCTAGGGGCGATCATCAAAAAAGGAGGCATCGGTTTGCCCTTGGTCATTTCGGTGCTCTTGTTTGTGTTGTTTTACGCTGTGAATTTGACCGGTGAGAAAATGGGCAAAGAAGGGGTTTTGCCGGTTTGGTTGGGCATGTGGTTGAGTTCTTTGTTTCTGCTGCCCATCGGCTTGTTTATTACCTATAAAGCGAACAAAGACCGTTCTTGGGAGTCCATTCGAATCAAGCTTCCTCGATTGCGGTTGAGATCCAAATCATGAAGATTCTCGTCATAGGCAATCGCATTCCTTGGCCCATCAAAGATGGGGGTGCCATGGCGAGCTTTCAGCTGCTTAAGGGATATGCTGAGGCGGGTGTGCAAGTCTGCTTTGTGACCTTGAATACGAAAAAGCACTGGCTGGATGAAACGGCCATGCAAGAAGCCTTTCCCTTTTGTGAAACGCGGGCCATCGCTCACGATGCGAATCTGCACCCCATGAAGGCATTGCAGAATGTTATTTCCTCGCGCTCGTATTTTTTAGACCGTTATCGCAACGCCCAGGCACTTCGGGTTCTCGAAGAGCAAGTTATAGGGGTGGATTGGGTGCAAGTAGAGGGCCTGTATTCCATGCCTCTGGCCATGGAGTTGAAGCGTAAGTTCCCAGAGATCAAATGCGCATACCGTGCTCACAACGTTGAATATCAAATTTGGGAGCGGCTGCTGCACAGCCATCTGCCGTGGTGGAAAAAGCTGTATCTGCGAATCCAAGTAGCTCGGCTCAAAAGAGAAGAAGTTCAGGCCTGGAATTGGGCCGATGCCTTGTTGCCCATTTCGCGAGACGATCAGGTTCACATGAGAGAGCATGCACCTCAGGTAGATTCTTGCTTGTTGCTCCCCGGTGTTCCCGTCCAGGTCCAACGCAGTCTCCCGCTGAAGCTGCATTCGGTCTGCCATTTGGGCAGCATGGAATGGATGGCCAATCAGGAAGGGGTGGCTTGGTTTCTGCGCGAAGTATGGCCGCTCGTTTTGAAGGGCAACCAAAAGGCTGAATTTCACTTGGCCGGCAAAGGAATGGATCCAAACGATCCTCGCTTTTCGGGGCCAGGGGTGATCAATCATGGTGAAGTTGCCGATTCTTCTGAATTTTTGCAATCCCATGGAATCTTAGTGGTTCCCTTGCAAGCGGGAAGCGGCATACGCATGAAGACCCTTGAAGCCCTATCGCTCGGGGTTCCCGTGGTGAGCACCCCGGTTGGCGCTCAAGGTCTAGAAAGCATTTCGGGAGAAGGCTTGGAGATCGCTGAAAGTCCCACTCAAATGGCCTCTCAATTGCTAGAATGGATGTCGAATGCGCCCGTGGCTCAGGCCGCTGCCGAAAAGGGCGCTGCAGCGGTCCAAGTCAAATACAACTTGGAAACCAATGTTGCCCAAGCGCTGGCCTTTTTAAGGCAGCGAAACTAAGTGCATGTTAAAGTGGGGGATGCCGGCCTCCCAAAATCGCTCTCCTTCAGCTTGGAAACCCATTTGGGCATAGAACCCCAAAGCGTGCTCTTGGGCGTGGAGGTAGATTTTTCCCGTGTGGGTCTGCTGCCTGAGTTGGTTCAAACAGGCTTCTACCAAGGCTTTCCCAATGCCTTTTCCTCGCATTTTTTCCAACACGGCAAATCGCTCCAATTTGGTGCCGTTTTCCGTCTTGCGAATGCGGCATGTGCCCGAAGCGATGCCTTTGAAAGAAGCTATAAAATGCAAGCAGCTGCCTTCGAATTCATCGTATTCTTCGGCCGGATCTACCGCTTGTTCTACCACAAATACTTGGCGGCGAATATCGAAAGCGTCTTGGAGCTGTGATTCTGTTTTGATTTCTTGAACTTCAATCATGGGATTTGGTTAAATTTGCCTCAGTTACATTCAAAAGTACTGGAAAACAACATGGCTAATTCTCAAATTCAATCTTTGCTCGGCGATCAGGCTGAGTACTTGTTGTCCCACGAATGCAAAACCATTCCTACGGCCAACATTCACGCTCCAGGCCCTGATTTCGTGGATCGCGTTTTTGCTCAAACCAATCGCAATCCTCAGGTGCTTCGCAGCATTCAAACTCTGTACAATCATGGCCGTTTGGCTGGAACAGGGTATTTGAGCATTCTGCCCGTTGACCAAGGAATAGAGCACAGTGCGGGTTCTTCTTTTGCTCCCAATCCTGCTTATTTCGACCCTGAAAATATCATCAAGTTGGCCATCGAAGGCGGATGCAACGCCGTGGCTTCAACTTACGGTGTGCTGGCCATGAATGCCCGCAAATACGCCCACAAGATTCCTTTCATTGTGAAAATCAACCACAATGAATTCTTGTCTTACCCCAATGCTTACGACCAAATCATGTTTGGTTCGGTTGAAGATGCTTGGAACATGGGTGCGGTTGCGGTCGGTGCTACCATTTATTTCGGCAGTCCCGAGAGCCGTCGCCAAATCGTAGAAGTGGCCGAGGCCTTCGAGCGTGCTCACGAGTTGGGAATGGCCACCATTCTGTGGTGCTACACCCGCAACAACGGTTTCAAAGTAGACGGTGTTGATTACCACACCGCCGCTGACTTGACCAGCCAAGCGAACCACTTGGGCGTTACCATTCAGGCTGACATCATCAAGCAAAAATTGCCCACCAACAACGGCGGTTATTTGGCAACTAAACACGGTAAGACCCACAGCAAAGTATACAGCGATTTGAGCAGCGATCACCCCATTGATTTGACCCGTTACCAAGTGGCCAACTGCTACATGGGCCGCGCCGGTTTGATCAACTCAGGTGGAGAGAGCAAAGGTCAAGGTGACATCGAAGAAGCCGTAATCACGGCTGTTGTGAACAAAAGAGCGGGCGGTGCCGGCTTGATTTTGGGTCGCAAAGCCTTCCAAAAGCCCGTAAACGAAGGAGTACAGCTTTTGAATGCCGTACAAGACGTTTACTTGGATAAGGGCATAACCCTCGCTTAATTCATTTGCCCGTGAATCATTCTGATTTCGACGATTTGCCCATGGAATCTTCTGATTCCACCTGGTACAAGCGCACCCTTTCGGGAATCTTGACCAAGACCAAAGACAAAAAGCCCACGCCTGATGGCCTTTGGGAGAAGTGCAAGCGTTGCAAAGAAGTTGTTCCGGCCAAGGAATGGTTAGCCAATCATTGTGTTTGTCCCTCTTGCCAATACCATGAACGCATTGGTTCGGCTGAATACTTTGAGTTGTTGTTTGACGACGGCAAGTTTACCGAGCTGAATGCCAATTTGAGTTCGGGTGATCCCTTGTCATTCGTGGATTCTGCGCCTTACACCGATCGTGTGGTGGTGGCACAGAAAAAAACAGGCCTCAAAGATGCGGTTCGCACGGCTTATGGCGTAATCAACGGCCAACCTCTGTGCGTAGCTTGCATGGACTTCGCGTTTATCGGAGGCTCCATGGGTTCGGTAGTGGGGGAGAAGATTGCCCGAGCCATCGACCACAGTTTGGCTACCAAAACTCCATTTTTAATGATTTCCAAATCGGGAGGAGCCCGCATGATGGAAGCGGCGTTTTCGCTCATGCAAATGGCGAAAACCTCAGCCAAGCTTGCGTTGTTGAGCAAAGCGCATATTCCTTACATCTCCTTGATGACCAATCCTACCACCGGTGGGGTTACCGCTTCTTTTGCCATGTTGGGTGACTTCAACATCGCCGAACCCGAAGCCTTGATCGGTTTCGCCGGTCCTCGTGTCATCAAAGAGACCATAGGAAAAGACCTCCCCAAAGGGTTCCAAAGCAGCGAGTTCTTGCTCGAGCACGGCTTTTTGGACTTCATCGTTTCCCGCACTGAATTGAAACAGACTTTAACCCGTTTGTTGTCCCACATACAAGATTAACCTATACCATGAATTTCCCTGATAATCTGAAGTACACCAAAGACCACGAGTGGGTTTTGGTAGAAGGAAACACTGCCACCATTGGCGTTACTGATTTTGCTCAAAGCGAGTTGGGCGATATCGTTTTTGTAGACATCTCTAGCCAAGGGGAAACCTTGGGTGCTCATGACATTTTCGGAACCGTAGAAGCCGTTAAAACAGTGAGCGATTTGTACATGCCCATCAGCGGTGAGGTGACCGAAGTCAATGGTGATTTGGACTCTTCTCCTGAGGCCGTCAATGCTGATCCTTATGGCAGCGGTTGGATGGTGAAAGTGAACATGAGCAATCTCAGTGAATTGGATGGCTTGATGAGCGCTGCCGATTATCGTGCCATGATTGGCGAATAAGCCCAATTTTTAGGCTGCAATTTTCAGTCTTCGAGTTGTACCATCTCCTCGAATACGTATCTTTGCAGCCCCTTTAGGGTCGGATGGCCGAGTGGCTAGGCACAGGTCTGCAAAACCTCTTACACCGGTTCGAATCCGGTTCCGACCTCCAAACAAGGAAAGCCCCGCTTGCGGGGCTTTTTTTATTCCCAGCTGCGGCAGCGCAAGCTTGAGCTGCCGCAGCTGGGAATACATGGCGCGCAGCGCCACCTTGTTTTGAAAGGCCCTCCTCAAGGATAGGGGAGCCGCGATCAGCGGCGAGTCAATCTGATAGAATATTGGATGCCCTTGTGGGACGTACTTCTGTTGCTCTGCTGGCCCATGCTGTGCATGTCAAATGGACTGCCAATCCCATTGGTGGTAAAAAAAGCCCCGGCAGGCGGGGCTCTAGGTGATTTTACAAGGTTTCAAACCAAACCAGCACTTCGGCTTCCAGTTTGATTTTTCGATAAACCACGGCAGGTGGCGCATCTGATTGGTTGCCCGATCCGGCAAAAGACTCAAATTCATAATTGGTTTTGCCTCGGTCATTTCGATACCCGCGTACACTCATGCCATCCACGTGATTCCAATTGGTATTGTTCGTGGCGTCAATGAACAAAGGCTTTCCACAGCGTTGCCCAATGGCTTCCAGCATATCATCGGCTCGTTGCTTGGCATCGAGCATGGCTTGTTTGCGGGCCTCGCTCAACAGGGAATCGTATTGGCTGTGTTCCACTTTGTCGATGCTCGCAGAACGCACTTTTTGGTTTTTGAATGCATTAAAGGCAGATTTCACTTCTTGCGCGTTGTGCAAAAGCAAACTGTAGCTGCGCACATTGATGATTTCGTCATCGTTCCATCGAAAGGAGATGGTCTCTGAATCGGCGTTTTCCAGGCTCAAACGATCGCTGGGAATACCGGCTTGGTTCAAGGCCGCAATCAGTTTCTGTTCTTGTACATCGACGCTTATGAAATCGCGTCCTTCGGTACGGTCAGCGATGGCAAGAGAAAGGGTAATGCGATCGGGAACAACTTGCAGGGTGGATTGACCCTGTACCTCGATGTATGGCGTGGCGGGAGGGGTTCCAGCCATTTGCGCCATGGAGAATGTGCTGCTGGCGAATGAAAAAGCCAGCATCATGGTATTTCGAAACATGCATCTATAATAACAACAGCCGTGCCAATTGCCCCAATATCGCTAGGAAATGATCATGCCATCGGCCATTTCTATGATGCGATCGGTTTTTTGGGCAAAGTCGGTGTCGTGGGTGACGATCAGCAGCGATTGTTGCTGCGTTTGGGTGATTTCGCGAAAAATGTCGAAGACCCTTTGGGCGTTTTTGGAATCCAAATTACCCGTGGGTTCATCGCCCATGATGATATCGGGGTTGTTGATCAGAGCTCGAGCAATGGCCACCCGCTGTTTTTGGCCACCCGAAATCTGAGTGGCTCGTTTCAAGGCTTGCTCATCTACGTCGAGCAATCGCAGTTTCTCCATGGCATCGTGTTCGATTTCTTCCTTGCTTTTCAAGCCCAATTTCAAAGCGGGAAGCATGACATTGCGCAAGACCGAGAATTCGGGGAGCAGGTAATGGAATTGGAACACAAAGCCTATATGCTGGTTGCGAATCCGGGCGAGTTCGGCGGCTTTTAAGCCTTTCAACGATTGGCCTGCGAGCAATAAATCTCCTTCGTATTGGGTGTCCATGGTAGACAATACATACAAAAGGGTGCTTTTTCCGCAGCCCGATTTTCCCATGATCGAGACAAATTCACCTGCTTGTATGCTCAGGTCCAAGCCGCGCAGAATTTCCACTTCAACAGGGTCAAAGAACTTTTTGCGTATGCCGCGTGCTTCCAGAATCGAATGGGTCATTGGCCTCTTAGAATGTCTACGGGATCGATGCGGCCGGCCTTGCGCGAGGGCATGTATCCGGCGAAAAAGGTCGTGATCAGGGCAAATACAATCCCAATGACGTAAAACTGCGGATTGAAATTGACGGGGAAGGTTTTGATCGTGGGAAGCGCTTCGGTTTCAAATGGAGCTTGGGATATGCCATAAGAGGCCAGAAAGCCAAAAATCAGACCCATGCTGGCCCCAATGACACCTATTAAGATGGCCTGATACAGGAAAATGCGCTGCACATCCAGGGCTGAAAATCCCGTGGCCTTGAGAATGGCGATGTCGGGCATCTTCTCATAAATCAACATATTCAATATGTTGTAAATGCCGAAACCAGCAACGATGAGAAGGGCCACCGAAACCGCATAGGTGATCATGTTTCGAATGCTGGTGCCCGTTTCAAATTGGGCGTTGGCCGTTTTGATATCGATCGCATTCACGCCCCAGCTGCTGCGCAATTCTTCGGCCATGCCAGCGGCGGCTTCGATGTCGTGCAGCTTGAGGTGCAAATCGGTGAAATAATCGCCTCCTTCGCCGCTGAGCCGCTGAGCAGTGCCTATGTTGCAATAACTGAATACCTTGTCGATATCGGCCAAGCCGCTCTGAAACAAGCCCACGATTTTCAATCGTTCCCGGCTGCCGTTGATGGAAACAATTTGCACATAATCGCCAATTTGAAGCGAAAGATTTTTGGCCACGCCAGCCCCCAGTACAATGGCGTTCTCGTTGCTTGCCAAATCTTCGGGCTTGCCCCCTACTATATACTGTTGGAAGTTGAACAAGCGGGCTTCTTCCAGCACATCCATGCCGGCTAAGCTACCGTTCAGTTGGACGGCCCCGGCTTGGTAAAAAATGCGGGTAGAAACTTGGGGCGTAATGCCTTTCACACGCGGATCCTTGCGCAATTCGGCCCGAATGGCCAGTCCATTTCGAAGTTTGAGTTGGCTGTTTTTGGGCTTGATGGAATGAATGATGTGCGCTTTGTCTGCGTAAGGCGCAAAGTCTTCGATGGGCTGCCGCTCGCTCTGCTTGATCTCGTTGTATATGCGCACATGAGGCGTACGGTTCAATATCAGCCCGTCGAGCAGGCCGTTCAAGCCGGTCATGAAACTGACCAATATGATGAAAACCCCAATGCCAAAGGTAACCCCCAAAGCAGCGATGGCCGACTGCTTTTTGCGAGCCAACAAATGGGTTTTGGCGATGCCGAGCAACAGGGGGTTGTAGAGGCTCATTTACTGGGGTTTGACGAGTTGATCGCCGGCCTTTAAGCCGCCAATGACTTCCACCATGTTGATGCTTTGAATGCCTAGCTTGGGCGCTACTTGCTCGCCGCTGGCCAGAGTGACTTTCCCGTTTTTTAGGTAGACAAGCGGCAGCACTACGGCGGCTGGTTTTTCTTGAATGACGATGGATGCTTCAGCTGACAAACCGGGGAACAAGGATAGGGAAGAGCCTTGAGCCGAGTCCAGGGAACATTCCAAGAATACCGTTCCACTTTTGGAGTCTACGTGTTGGTCAATTTGGCGCAGCCGTCCCGAAAAAACCCGGTCCCCGAAGGCATCGAATCGCAGGGCCACGGTTTGCCCTAAACGCACCCGGGCAGCATCGACCTCGTCGATTTGCAATTCGGCATAAAAACGTTCGGCCGATCCCAAGGTGGCCAAGGGCCTTTGGGGTACAATGCTTTCCCCAACCCGAACGCTCCATGCGTACAATTTGCCATCTTCAAGGGCTCTGACTTCGTAGTCACCGCGAGCGCTTCGAGCCAAGTTGGCGGCTGATTGGGCTTGATCGCGAGCAGCAGCCAGACGGCGTTTGCCATCCCAATAGGCATTCCAAGCAGACTCGCTTTGGCTGCGGCTGGACGCGAATTTGCTTTCGGCTTTTTCCCATTGCAAGCGCGTGCCAATGCCTTGCTCGAATAGGCGGCTTTGGCGGGCATACTGGAGGGAGTCGTCTCGGCGGTTCAACAGCGATTGCTGGTAGCTGTTCCAAAGGGATTGGACCTGGGTTTGGTATCCCGAGGCCGCGCGAAGCGCGGCCTCGGCACCCTGCAATTGCGCTTGGGCCTTATCGGCCTCGATCAGGGCAATGAGTTCGCCCGCTTGGACCGATTCACCTTCTCTTTTGAACAATTGCAGAATACGGCCTCCCACCGCTGACGAAAGTTCGTATTGCCCTTCGGCTCGCAAGCGAGCCGACGCATACACAGACTCCACGATGGGCTTAGACTCGACGGTGTAGGTTTCTTGCTTGGATTGGCAAGAGGCCAACGCCAACAGGCTTAGCAGGACCATTCCTCTCATAAAACGAAGGTAAGGCTTATTGCACAAGGGAAATGTGACCGTTGTCATGCATGGTTATTCTCAGCGCTGGTATACGCTCTCGCCGGCCACAACCGTCTTCAAGACTTTGGCTTTTTTGATTTTGCTGGCCTCTGCTTCCAGGAGATTGCAATTCAATACCACATAATCGGCTTGCATGCCAGCCGCTAGGCTGCCAACCCGAGTTTCATCAAAACCGGCAAAAGCGGCCCAATGCGTCATTCCCAATAGTGCTTCTTCTCGAGTTAGGGCTTGGTCTACCACAAAGGGGTTACCCAGTGTTCCCTGACGGTCCATGCGAAATACTGCCGAATAAAAGGTATTCAATGGGTTCAAATCTTCGACGGGGAAATCGGTGCCTAAGGCCAATGATCCGGCGGTGTCTAGCAAATGGCGATAAGCATACGCGCCCGTCAGTCGATCTTCACACAAGCGGCTTTCAGCCCAGGGAGCATCGCTAGTCGCATGGGTGGGTTGAACACTGGGAATGATCGAGCGGCCTGCAAAATAGTGCCAATCACTGGGGCTTACGATTTGGGCATGTTCGACGCGCCAACGGGCATCGTGACCCGGTTGCAGAATGCTGTGAAAAAGATTCAGAACCAAGGCATTGGCGCTGTCTCCGATGGCGTGTACGCAAACTTGAATGCCGTTGTCTCTTAGGAAATAGGCATAGGAGCCCAATTCTTGAATGTTCATGAGCTGCAAGCCCCGGTGTTGCAGGCGGTCGCAATAATCTTCTTTGAGCAAGGCTCCTCGGGAACCCAAGGCTCCATCCAAATAGAATTTGACAGCATGCACATTCATGCGTTCGCTGCTCCATTGGCCGAATTGGGCAAGGTGTGAAAAGGTTTGCTCATTGGCCGAGAGCATGACATTGAGGCGAATTTTTAAGGCTCCAGATTCTTGCAACTGCTGCAACCAAAGGGTTTGTTCTACTTCCAATCCGGCTTCGTGAAGGCCGGTTAATCCTACCGCAAAGGCTTTTTGTTCGGCCGTTTTTACGGCCTGCTGCAGCGCCTGCGAATTCATAGCGGGAATGCGTTCCTTGATGTAGTCGGCGGCCGCATCGATGTATACGCCCTCGAATGACTCACCACCGTCGATCTGGAAATCTGAATCCACATTCAGCAAGCGTTCAGCGGCAGAATTGACCCATACGGCATGGCCGTCAACCCGAGAAAGGCAAACGGGGACATCGGGAAATGCAGCGTCCAAATCGGCGCGCGTTGGGAATTGCCCTCCCCACAGATTTTGGTCCCAACCTCGACCGATGATCCATGAGTCTGGTCGCAAGGCGATGGGCATTTTGGCTTGCTTTTTAGCCTGCTTTTGGGTGGCTTTGATCGCTTCTTTGATGCTGTTGGAACCGAAAAGGGAAGCCTCATTGAGTCCTTGAGCATAGCCCAAAAAGTGGCAGTGGGCATCGATGAAGCCCGGGTAAATAAAGGCCTTGCCGTAATCGCTGACCCTGGCGTTAGGATAGAGCGTTAAGGCTGAATCGGCAGATCCTATGTAGCGAATGCTGGAACCCTCGATGACCATGGCTTCGGCCACGGGATGGCTCGTGTCAGAAGTGAAAATGCGCTCGGCCAATATGCATTGCGCGGTTTCAGACTGAGCCGATAACAGACTTGGTATGAGCAGAATTATCAAAAAAGCAATCGGACCCTTAGGGTACATGGCATTAAATTTGTTTAGAAGGCATGGGCTTGAAAAAGTCACAGCCCGAAAATACTCCAAACGAAAACAACCCACCTACCCAGAACCGTGAAAAATTCTCCTAAAACTTACATTTGGCTCGCTGTTTTGCTCATCGCCCTGTTGGTGGGCATAGGTGTTTATTTGTTCATGAAGCCAGCCGAGGTGAAAACCACGGGAAAGGCAGACTTTGACTTGAATTATTCAAATTGGCTGAATGAGCTCAATGACAATGCAGGAGATACCGCCGCCCAGCGCTATCAAACCAAAAAAGTGCGTTTGCAAGCGGCCGTTGAATCAGTTCCCAATGCCGTTGACACGGCTCAGATTTTCGTACTGAGCAGTCCTGAGAACTTTGTAGTTCAAGCCGCTTTTCACGCCTCATTGAAAAAAGAGTTGGCCGGCATTTTACCTGGTGACTCGCTTGATTTATTGTGTTCTTGCAGCATTACCATGCCCGATCCCGAAATGGATCTGTTGGGTTCAGAGACATACATACAACTGACTCGTTGCAATGCTCTGAATTGGGTAAAATCCGGAAATAATTAATTATGAAATACATAGCATTCTTCTTCGCCTTCGCGGCTTTGGGACTGAAAGCCCAAGTGTACCAAACCAAAACCGGTAGCATCACCTTTGTCAATACGGCCGCTACTGGCAGTTTTGATGCCGTGAACAATCAAGTCGTGGCGGCACTTTCGGCCGAAAACGGCACGGTTCAATTTCGTGTGCCTGTCAACAGTTTTCAATTCAAAAAAGAGTTGATGCAACAGCATTTTCAAGAGAATTACATGGAAACGGCTACCTATCCGAATGCTTCATTTTCAGGGAAATTGGTCGATGCCGCTGCTGTCAATTTTACCCGCCCAGGCACCTACAACGTAAAGGTAAAAGGCGATATGACCATGCACGGAGTCAGCAAGGCCATTGAAGTTCCAGGTCAAATTGTGGTGAGCGCCTCAGGTGTGACGCTCAAAGCGAATTTCGATGTGCTGTGTAGCGATTACAGCATCAACATTCCCCGCAACAATGCCTCTTCGGTTTCCAACAGCGTAGCGGTTAGCGTAAACTGTTCCCTGACTCCCCGTTCATGATGAAACCCGTTTATTTAGCCATCCTTTCTGCGGCGATATGGGCCTCTGCTTGCACCCATGCGAAGGACCCAATCAATGATCCTGGCACAAACGACATCTGCTTTGAGCGGGATGTGTTGCCCATCTTTCAGTCGAATTGCGCGATGAGCGGATGCCACGATGCGGCCACCCGAGCCGATGGTGTCCAGTTGACCGATTATTCAAGCATCATGAATACCGGTGATGTCAAGCCCGGCAAACCCATGGATTCTGATGTCTACGAAGAGATTGTAGAAGGCAAAATGCCCCCCTACGGCTATAGCAAGCTCACGCAAACCCAGATCGATTTGTTGAACAAGTGGATCAGCGAAGGGGCAAAAAATGGGGTAGATTGCCCCAGTACCTGTGACAGCAATACTTTCACCTACAGCGGGGCAGTTTCCAAAATCATGACCCAGCGTTGCGTGGGTTGCCACAGCGGCAGCAACCCTTCAGGAGGCATTGACTTGAGTAGCCATGCGGCCGTTAAGGCACAAGCTGCACGGGGAGCCCTAATGGGCAGTATTTTGGGGAAGGCCCCATGGAAATTCATGCCTCAAGGTGGAGCAGCTCTGAGCAGTTGCGAGGTGGCCCAAATTCGAAAATGGATCGATGCCGGTAGCCCCAATGACTAAGGTTTCCTTTTGGCTGTTGGGCTTGGTTTTGGGCCTGAGCAGTTGCTACTACGACAACCGTGAAGACCTGTATGGCAGTGCGGGACCATGCGATACAACGGCGGTTTCCTACACCACACACATCAAGCCTTTGATGGATCAGCAATGCGTGGGTTGCCACGGGGCTACGGCTCCTTCGGCGGGAATCTCTTTGCACGATTGGGCTTCTGTGAAGGCCAGTGTGCAAGGGGGTCGTTTCGTCGGTTCAGTCGATTGGCAAACGGGATATTCGCCTATGCCCAAGGGCGGCTCCAAATGGACGCCTTGTCAAATTTCCCAATTGAATGCTTGGGTCAACAAAGGAATGCCACAATGAGAAATGCCTGGTTAAGCTTGTTGGCCTTGTGTCCCTGGGCTGTTCTGGCTCAATTTCCCTTGGGAGAGGAATTGGGACACCAGAGCCTGCGCATTGTGAATCAGCAGGCCGCATCGGGTCCCGGTGAAGGGCATCTGGAATTTTTCATTCAACACCGTTTTGGTGACTTTGCCCAGGGGGCATACAATGCTTTTGGATTGGATCAAAGCCAAATTCGATTGGGCTTGGACTATGGCTTGAGCGACCGATTGACCCTTGGTTTGGCTCGTTCCAGCTGGGGCAAAACTTCGAATGGATACTTCAAATACCAATTGGCGGGCCTGCGTGAAAATAGGCATTGGGACCTGACTTGGTTGAGCGATGTCAGCGTAAACGGCGAAGCGAGCAATGTTTGGGGCTTAGAACCCTTTTACTATTCGCATCGCCTTCGATATGTGCATCAATTGATCGTCGGTCGTCGTTGGACTCCTCGCTTTTACGCGGCGGTGGTGCCCGGGGTGGTGCACATCAATTTGGTTGATGCCGCGAGTGACCCCAATGATTTGCTCACTCTTTCGGCCTTTGCTCGTTACCGAGTTCAGCCTCACATAAACCTCACTTGGGAAATGCAAAACACCTTGCCCAGCGTCAGCGGGGCTGCCTTGACCTCGCCGCCCATGGCCTTGGGAATGGAGTTCATCGAGGGTCTTCATATATTTCAATTGAGCCTTGGCAATGCCCTGAGCATGAACGAGGCCTATATCAGTACAGCCAATCAAGGCGAGTGGAACGCAGCCCATCTGCGGGTCGGATTTAACATTGTAAGAAGATGGTAAAATACGGGATGTTGCTGCTGGGCTTGGCGTTGAGTCAGTCTTTATGGGCGCAAGAGGATCTCCTGTTGGATGAGCCTGAAATTCAAGGCCCTTCGCCCGTGAATTTCGCTTTCAAAACTACGCGAGTTGTCAATTTGCAAAGCCTGGAAACCCTGGGTGCTGGGGTGTTTGATTTCAAAATTCAACACCGTTTTGGACCCCTGAATTCAGGGGCTCGAAATGCTTTTGGCTTGGATTTGGCGACCATTCGTATCGGCGGGGAATACGGCGCGAGCTCCCGCTTGACCTTGGGTCTGGGTCGAAGCCCGGTTGAGAAAACCATCGACGGATACGCCAAAATGAAATGGGTGCAACAAACCCGTGGTGGGGGTTCTCCCGTTTCGGTGTTGACGGTGGCTTCGGCAGCCTATCGCCGCCAGAACTACAGCGCTGAACCTTCTACGTTGGAGCGAATGGTGTATGTAGGTCAACTCATCGTGGGTCGAAAGTTCAATGAAAATTTGAGCATGGAATTGGTTCCCTCAGTGGTGCATTACAATTGGGTGAATGTCAATGTTCCCAATACCCAATTCGCTTTGGGAATGGGAATGCGTCGAAAGCTAACCATGCGCAGTTCCATCAATTTGGAATGGATACCCGTCTTGAGTGACCGTGGAGATTTCTACAACAGTTTCTCGGTCGGTATGGACGTAGAAACCGGTGGTCACGTGTTTCAAATGGGTTTTACCAATTCAATAGGGTTGACTGAGAACTTGTTTTTGACACGCAACACCACCCAGTGGAGCAATGCCGGGGTTCGGTTTGGCTTTAACTTGAGCCGAGTGTTTACCTTGGTAGACCCTCGCTAGGGTTTAGGTCTTCTGCTTCTCTTTTTGGGCAGAAGGAAACAAGATGTTGTTCAATATCAGGCGGTAGCCGGGCGAGTTGGGGTGCAAATTCAAATCGGTGGGGGGCTCTCCAACCAAGTGCTGGTAATCTTCGGGGTCGTGTCCGCCGAAGAAAGTGAAGGTCCCTTTGCCCATTTCACCGTGAATGTAGCGGGCTTCGTTGAGCATCGCATTTTCGCCCATGATCAGCACATCGCTGCGCACTAACTCTTTGCGATAAGCGGTGGTTTGCCCCATGAAACCTTGAATGGTTCGCGTGTGGTTCTGGCAGAGAATGGCGGGAATGACATCCCATTTGGCTGAATATTCGAACAGGGTAAACAGGTCGTTTTCTTCTTTTACGGCTCGAGCATTGGGGTCGACATCGATGTTGCTGTATTCATATACGTAAGGACTTGTCTCCAGTCGAAAATCTTTGAAGGCGAAGCAGGCATCGTAGTTCAAACGCTGCTGAGCCAAGGGGTCCATAGGAGTTCCGTCAAAGACCGATTCGCATACATCGGTGTTTTGAGCGGCCAAGGCAATGTCGTAAGTGTCGGTGGCGCTGCACATGGCAAAGAGGAATCCGCCGCCGAGGCAAAAATCCCGAATGAGGCGCACGACTTCGCGCTTGAGCTCACGGGTGCTGGCAAACCCGTGCTTGGCAGCCATGGCTTCAGACTCGGCCACCTCTGCTTGGTACCACGGGGCAGAGGCATAAGAGGCCCAGAATTTTCCGTATTGTCCGGTGAAATCTTCGTGGTGCAAATGCAACCAATCGTACTCGGCCAATTTGCCTTCGAGCACTTCATCGTCAAACACCACATCATAGGGAATTTCGGCGTAGCTCAAAACCAAGGTGACCGCATCGTCCCAAGGTTGTTTGGTTTTGGGTGAATAGACAGCAATTTTAGGAGCATTGAGCAACTTGATGGCATTCATGTTCACTTCGGGGTTGGCGGCAGTGCTGAACAAAGCGTTCGCATCAGCCTCTGAAATGACCTCAAATCGAATGCCCCTGAGCTTGCAGGCTTCTTCAATGCGGGCGTCGTGGGGGAATAAGAAGCTGCCGCCCCGGTAATTGAGCATCCAATTGGCTTCGCCTCCCTCATTGAGCCACCAATAGGTGAGGCCGTAGGATTTCAGGTGATTGAGCTGGCTTTCGTCCATCGGGACGAGTATGCGGCTAGCCTGAGCGAGGTTAAGCACCCAGAGTGCGGCTAAAAAGAAGATTATGCGAATTTTTGCCCCAGCCATACTGCGCTTATCCCTGTTATGAGTGAGCCGATTCCATACGCCAATCCCAATTTCAACTGGCCATCTTGAAAATACCTGAGCATTTCCAAGCCCAATCCCGAGAAGGTGGTGAAGCCCCCGAGAAAACCCACGGTAACAGCCAAACGCAAGCCTTCAGGTTGAATTCGGCTCCAAACCAGGCCCATCAAAAGGCAACCCAGGGTATTGGCGCTGAAGGTGGCCCAAGCAAAACGATCGGTTTGAAAGGGGATTTGCCAGGCAAGCAACCAGCGGCAAAGGCTGCCCAATGCGCCCGCTCCAGCAATGCCCAAGACGGTCCAGATGCTCATGCCGTGAAATTACACTTAAATTTGTGCCGTGCGGGTGCAATTGCTTTCCTTCTTCGACGAAAGTCCACGGGTACGCCGTTTTCGATGGCGTTATACCGCCGAAGGGGAGGCATTTTATCAGCAAGTTGAGCAGTTTCGGGCCTATGCAGGCATTTCGAGCGAAGAGCCCATTTTTCAACCCGGCCAATTTGTGCAGCTCAGGCATGAAGCCATTTTCCCAGAAGGCCGCAGTTACAGCCTTTGTCATTGGCTAGAAGCGGCCCAGCCCGAATTTGAACTCTGCATTGTGCTCAATGAAAAAGGGAAAGCCACGCCCTGGTTGTTTGAACAAGAAGTGGGACTCGAGTTGGAGTGCACCCCGCCTCAAGGGCGTTTTGTCTTGGAAAATGACCCTGAGGGTATGCCTTTGGTATTCATTGCTACGGGCACGGGTTTAGCCCCTTTGATGCCCATGATGGAAACCGCGTTGAAGCAGGGTGGTCATTCCGTTTATCTGTTTGCCGGTCATCGCTGGGCTGAAGACGAATTGTTTCAAAAAGAATTGCAACATTGGCAAAATCAATACCCGGCCTTTACCTACTTCGCATGCGGCAGCCGAGAGCCCATTCAGGGCCGGCAATGCTATGTACATGCATGCTACGAGCCTTTTTTGAAAAAGTGGCCCCAAGCCAGGTTTTACGCCTGCGGTTGGAAAGCCATGCTCAGTGACTGTCGAAGCATTTTGAAATCAGCCGGTTACAGTCGACGGGATTATCGAATGGAAGCCTACGACTGATTCTACTGCCCCGAATTTGGCATATTCCAATAAACCCCCGTATAATTGTACCCGAAAGCGAGATGCGTCTGCTTTTCAATCCCCTTTTTTAATGATTTTCAATGCTTGAGGATTTTGTCCTCTCCCCAATACTAATTCATGGCTGATTTTCCTGATTTCGGAAACATGGGCGTAGGCGAGTTGCGTGCGCTAGCAGAAACCCTGGACGTCAAAGGTTCGTCCAAAATGAAAAAAGGCGAGCTTGTCGATGCCCTTATGGCCATCGCGCAAGGTGCTGAAACCAAGCCCAAGGCCAAGGCCGAGGGTCGAACACGCGTTCGCAAATCAAGCGAGGAAACAGCTCCTGTTGAAGGTTCAGCTGGGACTGCTGAGCCATCGCTTGCAGACTCGGTAGAGGAATCGAAAGAAGCTCCTGCTGAAGGTCGCAAGCTGCGTGAACGCCGTCGTCGAAACCAAGATCAAACGGCAGAAAATCCAGAGCCCGCTGCGGCTGAGGATCAGCCCCGCGAATCGCGCCGAGAGGGTGAAAAAGCGCCCCGCAGCGAACGCGAACCTCGTGAGCCCCGCGGCAACCGTGAACCCCGCGAACCTCGTGGCGATCGCGAGCCCCGTGAACCGCGCGGCGATCGCGAGCCCCGCTCAGAGAGGGAAGGAAGCCCCGAAGAGCGCAAGCGCAAAGAGCAGTTGGCCTATTTTACGGAAATGGAAGGGGTAGTGGCTACCCAGGGTGTTCTGGAATTGGTGCCTGATGGCTATGGGTTCCTTCGCTCGCCAGACTACCACTACATGGCCTCGCCAGACGATGTATATGTGCCCGGCTACATGATCAAGCAGAATGGCTTGAAAACAGGTGATACACTTCGCGGGCCCATTCGTCCGCCGAAAGAAAGCGAAAAGTATTTCTGTTTGGTGCGCATCGATTCGGTCAACGGTCGTACCCCAGAAGAAGTGAAAGACCGGGTGGCCTTTGAACACCTGACGCCCTTGTTCCCCGATGAGAAGTTGAATTTGTGCGATCATCCGAAGCATTACAGCAACCGCATTATCGATATGATTTCGCCCATTGGCAAGGGTCAACGAGGCTTGATTGTGGCTCAACCGAAAACGGGTAAAACCTGGCTACTGAAAGGAATTGCCAACGCCATCGCGAAGAATCATCCCGAGGTGTACATGATCATTTTGTTGATCGACGAACGCCCCGAAGAGGTGACCGATATGTCTCGCAGCGTACGCGCCGAAGTAGTGGCTTCCACCTTTGATGAACCCGCCGATAAGCACGTTCGATTGACCAACATTGTGCTGGAAAAAGCCAAGCGCTTGGTTGAGTGCGGTCACGATGTGGTCATTCTGTTGGATTCCATCACCCGATTGGCTCGCGCTTTCAATACCGTGCAACCGGCTTCGGGTAAAATCTTGTCGGGCGGTGTTGACGCCAATGCCTTGCAGAAGCCCAAGCGTTTCTTTGGAGCGGCCCGCAACATCGAAAATGGGGGTTCTTTGACCATTTTGGCTACTGCCTTGACCGATACGGGGTCAAAAATGGACGAGGTGATATTTGAGGAGTTTAAGGGTACCGGTAACATGGAATTGCAGCTGGATCGTCGCTTGTCAAACAAACGCATTTACCCAGCCATCGATATTTTGTCTTCCAGTACGCGCCGCGATGACTTGTTGGTGGACAAAACGACCAACCAGCGCATGTGGGTGCTTCGCAACCACTTGGCCGACATGAACCCAGAGGAGGCCATGAACACCTTCTTGAAGTACATGCAAAATACCCAAGACAATACTGAGTTCTTGGTGAGCATGAACGGCTAAGCCTCTAGGACTGGGCTTTCCACTCGCGCACCCTTTTGCCATCGCTGACAAACACGCGCTCGCTTTTTTGTGCTTGTATGGCATGGCCTCCTGCCAGGCGTGAGAAAGCGGGAAGAATCATGCGATTTTCTTGAAGCCAGAAGCAGGGTAGGGATAGCCGTTGTCGACCTTTGCCTTGTATTTGAATTTTGGGATGCAAGTGACCGCAAATCTCGAATCCTTCTTCTTGGCTGGGTTCGTGGCAAAATCGAATTCCATCTTGTTGCCATTGATCGAGCACCTGCCAATGGTGGGGGGCAGTTTGCTGGGCATATCGATCGTGATTGCCCAACACCCATACAAACTGCAAACTGTCAAATGGGGCTAGTTCTCGCCACAGCTGTTCCCATTCGGCGTTCGGTTGGCTGTGAAACAAATCGCCTAGAATGATGCAGATTTTGGGTTGGTGCTTTTCCAACATTTGAATCCAGAGTTCAGGTTCTTTTTGGGCTGAAGCGGCGGGAACGGGGAGGCCGTTTTTGCGCATATGCTGTACCCGGCCCACATGCAGATCACCCAAAATCAGGGTCTGTGAAGCCGGTAGCCAGGCCGCTAGTTCAGGAAGCAATACGAGCTCGGTCTCTATATCGATATGGATCTGCAAATCGGCAAGTTTTGGGCGGTAAAGTTCGTAAAAAAGCTGAGCAGTCTGTTGATATCTGTGTGGAGAATAGGCGCTTTTTGTATTTGCTTCCCTCTATAATTTAGTGCCCGAATTTACCACCATGGCTAAGCTAAAAGTTGTCGTCGATTACAGCAAACTCAGCGCTGATTTGCAAGAGTTGTTTAATGAAACCTATCCCTACGGTGTGGCGGGGCAAACGGTTCGTTTTCCCAACGCTAAAGGAGAGACCGTAACGGCCGTTATGCTGGAAACCGAAGATAAAGTGTATTTGGTAAAATTGAGTACTTCCAAGCAGAATTCACTCACGGATGAAGAATTGGATGATATGATTGGGAAGTCTTTGAGCAAGAACGATGACGACATCGAAGTCGAATCTTCTGACGACGAAGAGGAAGAAAGCAAAGACGTTCCTGAAGTCGACGAAGACGACGAGTGATCATTTTCGGTGATGGGTGTTCCAGGCTGACCTCTTCGTCAGCGATTAGCCCTTTTGGGTTACCTTTGGTTTATGAAAGCTCTGATTACGGGCGCTTCCCGCGGCCTGGGTTTGGCTGTGGCTGAAGCGTTGGCTCAAGAAGGTTTGGATCTGGTTCTTTGGTCGAAAAATGCTGAATTGCTGCAACAGGTCGCTGCGCGTTTGTCAGCGGCTCATTCCGTTCGTGTGGACTATCGTTCGGTAGATTTGGTCGATTCAACAGCCATAGACAAGGCTTGCCAAGACTATTTGGAGAGTGGAGAGCCCCTTGATTTGCTGGTGAATAACGCAGGTAACTTTTTGCCCGGCGCTATGATGCAGGAATCTGATACTCAGCTCGATGATCTTTGGACGATCAATGTAAAAGCCGCTTACACCCTAACCAAGCGTTTTTGGACCATTTTGGCTCAAAGCCCGCGAGCTCATGTGGTCAATATGTGCAGTACGGCGAGCCGAATGGGTTACCCAGCGGGCGGTTCCTATGCGGTTACTAAACATGCCCTTTTGGGTTTTAGCGAATCGTTGAGGCTGGAAGGTCGTCCCGTGGGTATTCGGGTAAGCTCGGTGCTGCCGGGGGCAGCATTGACAGATTCGTGGGCCGGCGTAGACCTGCCGCCAGAGCGATTCATGAAGGCCAGCGATGTAGGAGCGGTGGTGCGCCAAATTTGGCAAATCAATGCTTCGGCGGTAATCGAAGAGGTCACCCTTCGGCCTTTGTTGGGTGACATTTAATTGTCACAAACGAACAGGCGTTTCAAGATTCTAAATAAGGGTTATATTTGTGAAAATTAATTGTAAACACGATTCCATGAAAAAATCTGTTCTTTCTGCTGCTCTGGTGGTTTTTGCCAGCATGGGAGTTGCACAAACGATTGATCAGCCCATTCCCGCTGCTCAGCAAAACATTTATTCCAAGGGTATGTACCGCGTGGAAGGTAAGTCTTTGACTCCTGTAACTCGCCGTGCTGAAACCTACAGCAACTGGTACAACTTCACTTCTTCATACGAAGAGGGTGAATTGTTGGGTCAGCAGTTGAGCGGATTTGTGAGTTTCATTGCTCCTGACACCTTGGGCCACACGGTTTATTCAGATGGTCAAAAAATCCAAAGCGGCATTCACGCTGTGGGTACTTCTTTCGATCCCAAAGATTCGAATTTCGCTTTCACAGGTGAAGAAGTATTCAGCCGTTTCATGTCTTACACCTTGGATTCTATTGCCTTTACCCAGTTCTATGTGCGTCAATTGGACGAGGTGAACATCGGTGGCAATATGGTTGAGGTTGTTGACACGGTTTATATCCAGTATTTCAACATTGATGGAATGACTGTAGGCGGATATAACTACCAGTCTGCTCCCAATACCCGTTACTTGTATGCTTGCCCCAAAAAGGAAAATTACCAGGCTTCTTCTTTGTTGAATACATCTGCCGCCAAGACAGATACCTTGTTTTTGACCAAAGATTGGGCTGACTCTGTGTCTTTCAACGGCGCTCAAACCAGCTTCTTTGGCCGCGGCATTCAAATCCCTGTGGGCATTCAGAGCAAGAGTACCAACGATGCCAAAGTGGAGCAAAACATCACGGCGTTTAACGTTGTGTTCAAGCCCATGGTTAAGCCTATGGACGGCGACACCTTGATTGCTTATAACGGTTCAACTTGGTCTAAGAAATACAACATGTATGGTGTTCGCAACGCCTCTTTGCAAGACCATGCCCAATCGGTTACTTCTCCCTATCGCTTGAACGTTTCTTTCGTGACCAACTTCCAAGTTTTGGACGGAAGCACATTGTTTGGTTTCTTGCGCGGTTACATCCCCGGCACATTGTTTACCAGCACCCGTTTCTTCCCCTTCTTCGCTCACATCACAACTGAGACTTTGGGAACGAGCGAATTGACTAGCAACTTGAATGGCATTCGTGTATACCCTAACCCCAGCAACAACGGGGCTCAAGTAGGTGTAGCTTTCCAATTGGCTACTGATTCTGAAGTTTCTGTTCGCATCATGGACATGAACGGCCGCACAGTGAAAGAAATTCCTGCTAAGCGTTACGCTGCGGGTGTTCAAGGTTTGAACGTGGAAACGGTTGGCTTGAATAGCGGTGTTTACCAAGTGGTGTTGGAAAGCGCTGCAGGTCGTCAATCTGCTGCTCTTTGCATCCAATAATCTTTGAAATAAATCTTAAAAAAGGGGCTCTTGTGGCCCCTTTTTTGTTTGGGTAAAGCGATGAAGAATTTGCGCAATTTGTGGTTGTTGGTCTTGGCCTATCCCGGTTTGTTACGCAGCCAAGGATTTACAGGAGCTGATTTTAGCCAGTATTTGGGGATTTCTTCGGTCTATGCCAACCCAGCTTGGATAGTGGCAACACCCTATGCCAAGCAAGCCCAGTTGGGTGCTTTCGGTTTGGGTTTTAGCAACAATTATTGGGCTTTGGAGGCTCCATTTACCCCTTGGCAATGGCTGACGGGCGGGGTCGATCCGTCTTTGAAAAATGCGCAAGGTAAAATTGTATGGAGACCCGAATGGCTGACGCGCAACAATCAGTTGCAAGCGGCAGATTTGATGGCACAAGCAGAAGTGAGGGGCCCATCTTATGCCAAGCAATTGGGGACACGCCTGGCTTGGTCGACCCAAACCCGCACCCGTTCTTATTTGCAGATTCGCGATACAGATCCAGCTCTATTTCGTTGGGCTGAGTCTGTGGCGAGATCGCAATCGAGTTCATCAACAGCTTCATTGGGTTCTAACTTCCATTTGCAATCGAGCGCATGGCAAGAATGGGCAGGTACCCTGGCGGCTGCTCCCGTCTCCAATGGCAGCCTTCGCATACGCTTAGGTGCTACGGCCAAGATGTACATGGGTTTGGGCTATGCTGAGGCCAAAAGCCAGGGAACGCGCATGCAATTTTTCGGCAGAGACTCCCTAACGGTCTACAACAGCGACATGACCTGGACATTTTCATCGCCTCAAGCTTTGCAGTCCATAACGGGTTCCATTGTGAGCGGGACTAGACCTTCTTTGGGCTCCATTTCGGGATTAGGCTTGGGCTTAGACTTGGGCGCGGTGTTTGAATTTGGGCGAATGGGTGATGCCAAATGGAAGGCCGTGGTCGATGGAAAGCCAAGTTTTGGTGCCAATCCATATCGGTTTCAGTTGGCTCTATCGGTTTTGGATTTTGGTGGGTTGCGGTATGGAAGCGATTTGTCTACGATTCAGATTTCCAACAGCCAGGCCAAGACTCTGGTATGGGATACCGCCGTTTGGACGGCTTTGGCCCAAGGTCAGAATGCCTTATTTGACGAATTGGAATCGTTTGCTCGTCGGGAGTTGAATTATCAAAATTCGACCGAATCGCGTACGGTGCGAATGCCGGCTACTTGGGTTCTTCAAGGCAATTATCGCATCAACCGTTGGTTGCAATTAGGAGCTCAATGGCGACACAACTCAGCCGCGGTCGGTCTTTCTTCGATTCAGTTGGTTCCTCGTTTTGAGAGCAAATGGTTGGAATTGGGCGTGCCCATGTCGCTTCACTCGGGGTACCGAGATTTAGCGGCGGGAGGATTTGTTCGCCTGGGTCCTTTGTGGTTGGGCTCAGATCGGCTATTCAGTTCACTGTTTCAAACCTCCAAGAGCGATCTCGATGTATACATGGGTTTGAGCTGGGGATGGAAGCTCGGCTCAGACAACGCCAAGAAGGCAAAAGACTGACATTTCATGCAGGGATTGATTCACCTGAAGGGTGAAAAATCCAAATCGAGAATGAGGTTGGTTTGAGCCAAGAGACCCAACTCTGGGATTAATTGATACGCAAGATTTGAGCTCCTAGTGGGTTCAGTCGCTCTTCAATGCGCTCGTATCCGCGGTCGATTTGTTCGATGTTCTTGATGACACTCTTGCCCTTGGCACTCATGGCGGCAATCAACAGCGCTACGCCAGCACGTATGTCGGGAGAGGACATGGTGATTCCCTTCAAGCGGGTTTTTCGATCCAATCCAATCACGGTGGCTCGGTGCGGGTCGCAGAGAATGATCTGGGCGCCCATGTCAATGAGGTTGTCCACGAAGAACAAGCGACTCTCGAACATTTTTTGGTGAATCAACACCGTGCCTCGAGCTTGAATAGCGGTAACCAGGGCAATGGATATCAGGTCGGGTGTAAAGCCAGGCCAAATTTGATCAGCCACGGTCAGAATGGAGCCGTCTATGAAGCTGTCTATTTCGTAGTGCTCATTGCCGAAAATGCGAATGTCATCGCCCATGAACTCCATCTGAACACCAAGGCGTTTGAAGGTTCGAGGAATGATCCCCAATTGGTCGATTCGGCAATTTTTCAAGGTGATGTCAGATTGGGTAATCGCCGCCATGCCCATGAACGAACCGATTTCAATCATGTCGGGCAAGCAGCGATGCTGGGTTCCGTATAAACGGTCAACACCGGTGATTGTCAACTGGTTCGATCCAATACCGGCAATCTGAGCCCCCATGTTCTTCAACATCAAGCAGGTCTGCTGCACATAGGGTTCGCAAGCTGCATTGTAGATGGTGGTGGTGCCCTCTGCGAGTACTGCCGCCATGACGATGTTGGCTGTGCCTGTCACAGAGGCCTCGTCCAAATGCATAAAGGTGCCCTTTAGGCGTTTGGCTTGTACTTTGTAGAAGCTCTCTTCAGGCAAGAATTGGAATTCTGCACCCAAGGCCATGAAACCTTCAAAGTGAGTGTCTAAACGGCGTCGACCAATTTTGTCTCCCCCGGGGCTGGGTATGAAACCGCGGCCAAATCGGGCCAACAATGGACCCACAATCATGATGGAGCCCCGCAAGGCTGCACCGAGTTTCTTGAATTCAGCGCTTTCCAAGAAATCCAAGTCTACTTGATCGGCTTGAAAACGATAATGGCCTCGGCTCAAGCGCTCGGTTTTTACTCCGAGTTGTTGAAGCAATTCAATGAGTTTGAGTACATCCCGAATCTCGGGAATGTTCTCGATTTCACATACGCCTTCTGTCAACAACACCGCACACAGAATTTGCAGCGCTTCGTTTTTTGCCCCTTGGGGTTCCAGTTCGCCTTGCAGGCTATAACCTCCTTGAATTTCGAATTGAGCCATGTGGTTTAGAATCGACGCTTGGGTCCGAATTTTTTCTTTTTGTTCTTATTGAAATTTTTACGCGGGTCCATGCTTTGAATCGGAGTTCGCATGGGCTTGATGGTTTTGTCTTGAGAAACCACAATCTCGTCACCCGCCAGTACCAACTTGTTGTTGGATAATATCTTCAAGTGTTCAGCAATGACTTCATTCGACAAGTTCTCGTTGTTCCACATTTTGCAGCTATTGAACATGAAGCTGGCGATCATATTGACGGTGTCTTGCTTCAAATCGCCATCTTCCATTTCGCAAACCCGATCGATCATGAGCTGCAGATTGCGTCCATAAAATCGAAAACGTATGCCTTGGGTATTGTATCCCAAATGCTGGGGTTTAGCCGAATGTTGTTCACGGGTGGGAAGCGGGTATGGACAATCTACGTCGAGCGAATAATCAGCAATTTGGAACAGGTGTCCCCAAATTTTCTCTTCGTAGTTGTTTTGCTTTTTGAGCTCAGGATTTAAGTGAGCAATGACTTGAACCAACTGGGCGGTCCAACGGCTTCGCTCAGCTTTTTCAGTCATTCCTTGAATGTGTTCGAGGTATTCTTGCACATGGCGCCCCAACTCTGAATTAACCAGGCTGTTGCGCTGTGTATTGTAGTCTTCCTGCAAGAGGTTCATGGTTGCAAATTACAACCCCCGCGGCAGAATTGAGGGTTAAGAAATCCCCAATTTTACTGCTGTATGGCAGGCAGCTCAGTGAGGGGGATCAAAGCGTAATTCCCAGCGAAATCAAAACGCTTCTTCCTTCTCCAGGCATGGCTCCAGGGCCAGGGTATCCGCCGGCTCTGCGGGTGAAATAACGAGCATCAGTTGCGTTTTGAATGGCCAATTTTAGATAGGCTTGGCGGGGCAGATCCAATTTAGCGTTGATGTCCCACAAAGAGTAAGATGGGATCAACCCCGTTTGGCCATTGGGACTAGACGTCTGGGTGTTGTTGGCATCTGAATAGGTTTCAGATACATACGAGTATTGGACACCCAGTTCCAGGTTTTGGATGGACTTCTCTACTCGCGGAACCACCACAGATGCACCGGTTCTCAAAATGTGCTTGGGTGCATTCTCGATTTGATTGCCCTGTAGGTTGCCGAATACCAACCCAGAGGAGGTTTTGGTGGAATAGCGGTAGTCCTGATACTGGGCCTGATTCCAGGCATAACTGATGAACAACGGGAGCTGAAAACGCCCGCGAAGCCAATCGGTTCGCATGGGGTCAAACTCGATCAAAGATTCGAAGCCTCTTGCCAATGATTGGCCCACATTGGTTTTATAGGTGTAGAAATTTCCTTGGTCATCCATTTGGGTCAGAGAGCCCATTCGGTTGTTGTACTGCAGGCGATAGACGCTCAAGTCCAACATCAATAGGGAACCCCAAATTCCCCGAAAGCCCAAGTCGCTGTTGGTGCCACTGGCGTCGCGCAGTTCAGAATCAATGACCACAGAACCGGGATTGGCCAGCATATCGCTGAACAAAATGGGGCGGTATGCTTGCGAATGATTGGCATAAACTTCCAAACCGTTGTTCAGATGCCATTCGGCAGAGATGGCTGCGATGGTGAATCGACGCGTTTGCTGGCTTTCGGGAAGCCAATTGGGCTGGCCATCGGGCAAGCGGTTTTGATATCCATTAGCGGTTGATTGAATCCATTCGCTTCGAATGCCGGGAATCAGCAGAAGGCGAGGAGTCAAACGAAAAACATTTTCGGCGAACAGGGCGGCATTTTGCGTAAAAAAGGTCAAGCCAACACCGTAAGGTTGTGAAGGATTGAAATCAGGACCCTCAACCGATGAAACGCGCCCCTTTTGGCTTCGGTCGGTCAGTCCTTGGTAGTAGCGCACTCCCGCTGTAAAGGTTTGCTTCAAGCCCAACCATGAATATTGGTGCGCCAAACCGGCCTCACTTCCCCAATTTCGGTAAAGATCAATGGCCAATTCGCGCTGTGCCTGAGCGGTGTCGGGTTGTTGAATTTGCCCCAAAAAGCCAATGCTCTTGCGGTCAGCGCTCAGCCCAAAGACATGGGCTTGAATGCGGGTTTGGTTGCTGGGGTCCCATTGCCACTTGATCTGGGCAGTTTTCCATGGGGTTGAGAACCAATTTCGGCTGCGCTCACTGCGTTGAGGATCACTGAATACCAGGCTATCGATTAAACCGCCGGGCTGTTGCGATAGCATGGTGTATTGCATGAATTCGGCTCCCAAGCTCATTTCGGGGGTCAGTTTCCACGAGGCCGTGGCGAAGGCGGTTTGTGTTTCATAGGCGGCGTTGGCGCGAAACCCTTGTCCAGAGCGACTGTCGACAAATGCATAATAGTGAACATTGCGCTGCTGGCCTCCTAATGACAGGAATTGATTGCGCAAGCCGTAGCTGCCCCAAGTTTGATCCGTGCTGATTTCCAAGGGTTTTTCAATATGGCTCCCATCTTTCATGATGTAATTGATCAATCCGCCGAATTGGGGACCATATTGCAAAGAACCGGCGCCTTTGAGAATTTGAATGCGCTGAACGGCCTGCATTTGGGGATTGTAATAGGCCTCGGGATATCCAAAGGGATCAGCCGCAATGTCATAGCCATTTTGGCGAATGTTGAATTCCCAGGAGCGATTGGGCGACAAACCCCGGTGAGCGATTCCAATTTGAATGCCGCTGCCGTCGCTTTCCCAAATGTGCATGCCGGGAACTTTGGCAAGCAATTGACGCATGGAGTTGTTGACGACTATCGCATTGGCATTGTCCAAGATGACGAGGCTGTTCTTTTTTCCAGCGTTGATTTTGGTGCCCACCACTTCGGGGAGAAATAGGGCGTCGCGGGCTTGTTTGGCACCCACCAATGCTATCTCACTCATGTATTCTACATGAATGGAACTATCCAAGTTTTGAGCCACCGAGGGAGTCGCGAATAGACAGGCCAGCCAAAAGCCAATTCGACCGTTCATCATGCCGCAAAATTATGCACTATTTAGAATTAGTACAAATAAAAATAAGAATTCAGAAATAGCCTAGTATCGCCTTGATTTCCAGCGGGTTTTGATGGGAGATATGAAGAATAGGGCGGTAGTAAGGGTGATCAACCACAAGTATGATTCATATATCAAGAGCCGAAACCAAGAGGGTCTAGCGAGCCCAACCAGCTTATGAATGCGTCGTATTGCCAACCTTGAAGCAGAATTTTGTAAACTGCTATGCCTCCCAATAAGTCGATGGGGATGGATCTCGTAAAAGCCACCGGCATGATGATGTAATAGGAGGCAAATACGCCGAACAACAGCCACCAATACCAAGGCAATTCACGCCCGCCAGACAGCCAGCGTTTGCGTTGATGGAGCAAGTTTATAAAACCCTTCGTTTCGCTTGATTCAGCCAAGACCCGAGGGTCCATGATGTTGTCCCAATTCCAACCTTGGGCGCAGACTTCGCTGTAGAGTTTGTAATCTTCTGTGATGCTAAAGCGAATGTGTCGGTAGCCGCCCGTTGACCAATAGGCCTCTTTGCGAATGGCCATGTTATTTCCTACGGCGGTAGCCGGAACACCCGAATACGAAATGATGTTGAGCATGCCCATGAAGTAGGACCAATCCAAGCCCTGCAGTTGGGCCCACAGTCCTCGGCCCTGCACCACGGTGGTGCCGCTCACCACTCCCGTTTCGGGCTTGAAGCTCTGCACCATGGCCTTGGCCCAGGTACGGGGGACCCTGACATCGGCGTCGGTAATCAAATAGAAGTCTCCCCAGGCGTGCTCGTCCAATTGAGCCATGACCCTTGCTTTGGCTTTGAGGCCGTCTGGCCGGTCTTCGATTCGCAGCACGTGAATGCGCTCGTCGCGCAGCGCGTAGTGCTGCGCAATCTCCCAGGTGCGGTCATCGCTTTGATCATCGCCCACCCAAATGCGCAGTTGTTCTTTGGGGTAATCCAGGTTGAGCAAGGCATCTAGGCAGTCGGCCAGGTTGTCCTCCTCATTTCGGGCAGCCACCCAAATCGATACCTGAGGCCAGGTACTGGGTTCGGCTTGGTAGCGATGCCTGTAGCGCAAAAGGACCTTGCTTTGCCACATTTGAACCAGCAAATAGGAACCCAAGAGAACAAAAACAAGGCTGTGGATCATGGTTCAGAGGGCAAAGGTCGGCTTTGATAGCCACATGCGGCTAGCCATTGCAAATAAGAGGGGAGAATGGCCTTTAACTGGGGTTCTGCTTTTAAGCTGTCGTGAAATACGATTACAGACCCAGGCCTAGTCAGGGATTTGAGTTTCTGCAGCAATTGCTGGCTGCTGCGTGAAGGGTCGAAGTCCATGCTCAGTACATCCCACATGGCAATGCGGTAGCCCTTTGCACGCAATTGCCTCGATTGTGCAGGTCGAATCTTCCCATAGGGGGGGCGAAACCACAGCTTGCCTTGTGGAAGTTGGGCTTGACACTGGCGAACATCTTCGAGGTAGGGGCTTAGCGCTGTTTTCCAACCGTTGCGGTGCGTGTGGGTGTGATTGCCCAATCCATGCCCCAGTTCCAATATGCGGGCGATGAGTTCGGGGTGTTTCTCGGCATTCTGCCCCACCACAAAAAAGTGGGCCTTGAAATCAAAGGCGTCTAGTTGCTGCAATACCCAGGGTGTAACGCTTGAATGCGGCCCGTCATCAAAAGTCAGATGCACGATTTTGGACTTCGCATCTCCCCGCCAATATGACTGGGGGAATAGGAGCTGAATCCAAGATGGAACTCGAAAAACCGGCATGTTGAACAAAGTTGGGTGATTTTTATCAGGCTTTGGAACCTCAAGGGGGTTAATTTTGCGACATGGGAGAAAAAGTGACCCTGGTGGGCGGCGGTTTGGCCGGAAGCTTAATGGCCATTTATTTGGCCAAGCGTGGATACGAAGTGCACATGTACGAACGTCGGCCTGATATGCGCAGCGGGCAGTACCAAGGTGGTCGCAGCATCAATTTGGCGCTGTCAACCCGCGGTATCAATGCCTTGAGCCGCGTAGGCTTGGTAGACGACATTTTGAAAATCGCCATTCCCATGAAAGGTCGACAAATGCACGACCGTCAAGGCAACCTGAATTATCAGCCTTACGGGCATGCTGATCAAGCCATCTATTCGGTTTCAAGAGGGGAGTTGAACATTCGCTTGTTGCAGCTCGCTGATCAATTTCCCAATATTCACATGCAGTTTGAAACGCGTTGCGTGCATTGTGATTTTCAAACCGGTGAAACGCGTTATGTGGACTCCGATGGGTATGAGTTTGCTGACAAGGCAGATATAGTATTGGCCACCGACGGGGCGTATAGCGCCGTGCGCGATACCATGATGAGAACGACGGGCTTTGATTACTCCCAGGCCTATGAATCGCACGGGTATAAAGAGTTGGAAATCGTTCCCGGTGCCAACGGAACTTTTCAAATGGAGGAAAATGCTTTGCACATTTGGCCTCGCGCGAGTTTCATGATGATCGCTTTGCCTAACCCCGGCGGGAACTTTACGTGCACCCTTTTCTTGGATGAGAACGAAATCAACGCTTTGGATACCCCCGAAAAAGTCAAGGCTTTCTTTGACAAGGAATTTGCCGATGCCGTTCCCATGATGCCCCATTTGGTGGAAGATTTCTTCAACAATCCCACCGGTTCTTTGGTGACCATGCGCTGCTATCCATGGGTCAAAGGAAAAGCCGCTTTGATGGGCGACTCAGCTCACGCAGTTGTTCCATTTTATGGGCAGGGCATGAACTGTTCGTTTGAAGACTGCGTGGTCTTGGATGATTGTTTGGAAAAATACCAAGGCGATTGGGAAAAGAGTTTGGCTGAATACCAAATCAAACGCAAGCCCAATGCCGATGCCATTGCCACATTGGCTGTGCAGAATTTCATAGAAATGCGTGATTTGGTGGGTCAGCCCGAGTTTTTGCGTAAAAAACGATTGGAACATGCCCTGTCAGAATTGTACCCCGGTGTTTACAAAAGCCAGTACGAGCGAGTAACTTTCTCCAATGAAGACTATGCCGAAGCTTTGAGAATGGGGAGCGTCAACGATGCACTGTTGCAACACATCATCGACGAAGATTTGGAAAACGAATTGGAGAACCGCGAGCAAATGCTGGGTTTGATGGCCCAATTTCAAGCCTGTTAGGGCTTGCTTTGCTTTGCCTCGATTACCGAATCAATGAAGTCGGGATTGTATTGTGTGCGGTAGCCCCGCTTGAGCGTGTGTTTTCCTTCTCGATTTTCCCTGTCTTTGCGAATGGGTTCGAGAATGGTGAAATGCGCCCAAAGGGAGATTCCCGTGATCAAAGCGAAAAAAGACAGGGCAACGGCCAGTTTGACTTTTTGTTGTTTGTTCATGTTATAGGGAAACGCCGCATTGCTGACTAATGTTTTCCAAATCGTTCACCACGGCTGAAATGATGGGAATTCCGCTCTCTTTGCGCTCCAATTCCAAGGTGCGTTCGGGATCGCCGGGTACCAGAACAGGTCGATGAGGATCTATGGGTGCTGTTTGCCTGAATCGGCGAATCCAAAGGTCCATGGCTTGCTTGAATTCCTGTAAATCACGAAACGCGGCAGGATCCCAACAACCTACAAAATGGCCCAAACCTTTGCCAGGTTGGTTGTCAACGGGGTCTAGAAAAGCCACAAATGGAGGGGCCCAGGGACCGAAACTACCGCCATTGAGTACACCCGAGAAAATATCAACCCAGGCACCCAATCCATAGCCTTTGTGATAGCCATGATCGGCATCGCTTCCCAATCCAAGAAGCAGACCACCTGCTTTCAAGGCCAAGGGGTCTTTGCTGTTGGTGCCATCGCTGTTCATGACCCAACCTTCAGGGATGGGCTTATTTTGACGCTGTGCAATTTCCAATTTCCCATTGGCAGCCGCTGAGGTAGCCATGTCTAACACAAATGGAGGTTCTTCTCCTGCGGGCACGGCTACCGCAATGGGATTGGTGCCCAACATGCGTTCTTTGCCACCAGAAGGGCTCACCAGTGGGCTTGCATTGGTCATGGCCATTCCAATGAAATCATGTTCCACGGCCATCAAGGCATGGTAGCCGGCAATGCCGAAATGGTTGGAGTTGTGAATGCCGCACCAACCCGAACCCAATTCTTGGGTGATCTCAATGGCTCGCTGCATGGCTGCTGGCGCTGAAACCAGGCCAATGGCCCCATCGGCATTCAATTGTGCGATGGCCTTGCGTTCCTGTTGAAAAACCATGTGAGGTTTGGGGTTGATGCGTCCCTTTTCAATCAAGCGCAAATACCCAGAGAGCCGGGCAACGCCATGGCTGTCAATGCCGCGAGCATCGGCTGAAACCAATACCTCTGCGCAAGTTAGAGCATGCTCTTCGCTAAAGCCTTGACTTTCAAATATGGCGCGAACGAAGTCTTTTAGCCGTTCGGCATGAAATATTTCGTATGAAACTGGATTCATGTTATAAGGTTCTTAACCAGGCTTGTGACTGGGGATTGCTTTTCCAAGATTCGGGCAAGCGTAGGGTTGTTTTTTGGAGTTGATCGCCTTGGGTTTTTCCTTGCAAGATTCGGGTCATTCCTTGGCGCTCGATATGCACGCTGATCGATTGCTCAGCCGCCTGCAATTCGGGACTCTGCCAGTGACTCAACAGGCTCTCGCCTTCCCATAGCTGTCCGTTGAATTCCAGGCCTGTTACTTTATCGCCGACGTTTAATCCCAAGTAAAAAGCCGTACTACCCCGTTTGATAGAGGTCACTTCAAGGGGCGCAGAACCTTTGGCAAATCCAGCTCCCAGGCTAGGGTCGGGAATGAAAGTGGCCGTTTGTTCAACGCCTACAGATTGGAAGGAATACTTCTTGTACACAGGCTCTAAGCCGTAAAGGCAATAGTCGAAGAATGAATTCCAGTGACTCAGGTCTGAGCCGCTGATACGAGCGGTGGCTTCTGTGAATTCTGCAGGAGTAAAACCTCGTTTCAACTCTTTGTAATAGCGTTGGTAGAGG
>JAURGZ010000026.1 GCA_030833525.1 Bacteroidota bacterium
AAACTTAGCCACCAAATTGTCTTTGGCCACTTCGTCAGAGCTGGTGTAACCACCACCCCCGATGGGAGGCTCGGGTTCTGGCTCGTCTTTGCAAGAGGATACAAATGGAATGGCCACAGCGGCGGCAGCCAGCATGGCGAGTGAAAGGAATGAGTATTTTTTCATGGTATTATGGTATAATTATGATGTTGTAATTTTAACAAAAAGGGCTGATAAAGTCAAGATTTAGCCGATCAATAACCAGGATTTTGAGTCATCAAACCGTTGCTCAAGTCAATTTGACGCTGGGGAATAGGGAACAACTCGTGCTTGCCTTCCACAAAGGCTTTGCCATCGGCTCTAATGGCCGCGGCGATTTGACCCGTGCGGCGCAAATCAAACAAACGATCATGCTCCATGGCCAATTCCAGACGACGTTCGTCCCAAATGGCTTGTCGCAACTCAGATTGGGTGGTAGCCATGCTGTTTCCAATTTTAGCCCTTTGGCGAACGGCATTCAATTGCTGAAGGGCAGCGCCCGTTTGACCTTTTTCATTCAAGGCTTCGGCATAAATCAACAAGAGGTCTGCGTAACGCAACACACGCAAATTCTTGTTGGTTTGATCCCGGTTATTGGCAAAAGACTCTTGGGTCTCGGAAATGTAGCATTTGTAATTGTAGTATTTGTTGGGGGCCGCTGGGTTGGTCTGCCAACCATCCCACAAGACTTGCCCTGAGGTAATGATGGTGGCATCACGGCGCACGTCGCCAGCCTCATAAGCATCGTGCAATTTCTGAGTGGGCGTATTGAAACCCCATCCCAATCCGCCGGCACCTCGAGGGGCTTGCACGGTAAAGTATTGCTGAATACCCTTCGACGGATAAGTGCCTTTGGCTTGAATCTCCCAGATCGACTCCTTGCACCACTCTCCTGATTCACGCCATATCTCTTCATAGTTGGGGTGCAAATCAAACAGACCTGAATTGATCAATGACTCGCATTGAGTCAGGCAGTCATCCCAGTTTTGGCGATACATGTGAACCTTAGCCAGCATGCCCACGGCAGCCCATTTGGTGGCCCGTCCTTTTTCGATCAAATAATCTTCAGGCAATGCTGAGGCTGCAAATTCCAAATCGGCTTGAATCAAATCATACACCTCTTCAGCCGTATTGCGAATGGAAACGGCGCGAATTTCGTCTTCGGTCACGGGGACACGGGGAATAACAGGAACTCCCCCAAACAAACGCACCAGCTGGAAGTAATAATAAGCCCTCAAAAAGCGAACCTCGCCTTGATAGCGTGCCTTCAAAACGGGATCCACACTCAACTTGTCCAGCATATCCAAGGCTTTATTCACCCGAGCAATGCCTTCAAAATTGGCATTCCATAGCTCGTTGAATGACATCGAAGTAGAGGTAAAGGAGTATTGATCCAATTGGTCTTTGTCGGTCCCCGAATCGCCCGGGTCGCTGCCCTTATCGGCATTGTCATCGGCAATGCTAGTGGCCCCTATCCAGGAGAAGCAATGTTGGTTCCAATCGTACAACTTACTATAAACCGAGGTAACGATTTCTTCAGGAGCTTTGGTAGAGCTCGCGAAATAATCTTCAGGAGTTTGGGCTCGAGGCTTTTCATCCAAGAAAGATTTTTTGCAAGCACCCAGCATCAAGGCAGTGCTCAAAGTGATAGCCACGTATTTTTTCATAGTGATCAAGCTTAAAATTGGATAGACAAACCGCTCATCAAGGTGCGGGAGGTGGGATAAACAGAAATTTCGATACCGGCTTCAGGCGGTGCTCCAGGCAATTCAGCCGTAAAGCCACTGTAGCTCTTCCAGGTAAACAAGTTCTGGGCCGTCACATAAAAGCGATACCCTTTTACTTTGGTCTTCTTGGCAAAAGATTCGGGCAAACTATACCCGATGCTCAGGTTGTTCAAGCGCAAATAGTTGCCTTTCTCCAGGTAGTAATCAGAGGGCAAGGGCACGCCGTTGTACGCTCGTTTTTCGGTATTGCTCGGGTTGGTTGGGGTCCAACGATTCATGCCTACCTCGTATTCCACATTGTAGTTTCCGCCATAGCGAACTGTTTTTTTACCGTTGAATACCATGTTTCCAAGGTTGCCAAACAGGTCCATGTTGAAGTCCCACCGCTTGTAGTTCATTTGAATGTTGGTACCGAAGTAGCATTTAGGCTGATAAGAGCCCATGTATTCACGGTCCAAATCAGAGATGATTCCATCCCCATTGGTATCGACGATTTTCAAATCTCCTACCGTCGTACCAAAAACATGAGGACTGTTGTCAATCTCAGCTTGGGTTTGGTATACGCCGTCGGTTTTGTACAACCAAAAAGCACCGATGGGCTGACCGGCCGCCACACGGGTTGCAAAATGACCGTTATTCAAGGAGCCGAAGTTCGTGGGCTGGCCCAATCCCAAGTTTTCTACTTGGTTTTTGTTGAACGTAGCATTCGCGTCAATTTGATAGCGCAATCCTTTTTGACTTACCCCTTTATAACCGGCGGTAAGTTCGATGCCCATATTGGAGATATCAGCCGCATTGGTCAACATAGAATTGTTGTTGTCTCCCAAACCGGCAGGCAGGGGAATGTTAAACAAGGCCCCTTCGGTGTATTTGCGGTATGCATCCACCACACCGTGCCAATGGCCACCTGCCAATTCCCAATCAAATCCCAAATCAAATTCTGTGGTGGTTTCCCATTTCAAATTGGGGTCTTTGATTTCAGCAATGGTCGTTCCGTTGAAAATCTGGTCACCAAAAACCGCATTCAGCCCGCTTGAAAGCAGCGTAACGAACTCTGATGGGCTAATGCGATCGTTGCCCACCTTTCCCCAACTGCCTCGCAGCTTCAAGTAATCAAACACCCCTTTGGGAATGAATGCTTCTTCGCTCAACACCCAAGCTACGCCCATTGAGGGGAAATTGCCCCAGCGGTTTTGAATGGGGAACTTAGAAGAGCCATCTCGGCGAAGGGTTCCCGTGATCAGAATTCGATCTTCGAAGGAATAATTCACACGACTCAAATAGCTTTCGCGTCTGCCGTAATCGCCCAAAGGACCCTGGTAACCCAAATTGGCTTGAATGGTAGAAGCCCCTATGTTGAGGTATCGATATTGAGATTGAGGGGCCACCCCATCGCGCGACATCCAATATTGAATGCCATCGTAGCGCTCAGCCGTATGTCCAATGACGTATTTGAAAGAGTGGCGCGAACCTGCATCGAATGAGCCGTTCAAGGTATTGTCCCAAATCCAGCGGTAACCCTGGTTCTGTGAAATGGACAATGTTGTCGTATCGTAACGCTGAGTAGGGCTCACATAATACTTGTCGCGAAAGTTCTGACCGTTGTTTTCAAACAAATCGGCCCCATAGCTCGTGCGAAATGACAACTTGGGTGCCAATTGAACTTCTCCCCAGGTGCTTCCTTGCAATCGAAAACCCCATGATTGGTCATCGGTCAATTCCAAACTAGCCAGCGGATTACCTACGTCGCTTTTGGTCGTGTATCCATAGGTGCCGTCGGCATTTTTGGCATCGTAAATGGGGGCCGCATTGTAGGCTTGAGTGAAGGCACTGTAAGGCTTGTTATTAGAATGGTATTTGCTCAACCCCATGGAGCTACCCGCTTTGATTCGCTTGCTCAAATCAAAGGTATTGTTGCTGCGAACCGCTACTCGTTCATAATCATTGCCTAGCAAGATTCCATCTTCTTTGTAGTAGTTGATCGACAACAAGGACGTTGAAAATTCATTGCCCCCGCTAAAGGTGAAGGCATGGTTCATTTGGGAACCGGTGCGTGTGATGGCATCCATCCAATCGGTGCGGCCCGTGATATCTTCTTCTTTGATGGCGAATGTCCCTGCCGCTTCATTGGAATAAATGGCAAACAAATTAGGACCCGCCATGGTCACCTTGTTCGTCAAGGATTTCACCCCGAAGCTACCGTTGTAATCGATGGACAGAGCCCCTCGCTTACCTGTCTTGGTGGTGATCAGAATTACTCCGTTCGAAGCACGCACCCCATAAATCGCCGTTGACGATGCATCTTTTAATACATCGACACTCACAATATCAGCCGTATTGATGTTTCGAATGTCATCTGTGATCACGCCATCGACCACATACAAGGGCTCAGCGCCACCGATCACTGAACCCGTTCCTCGAATTCGAACCGTAGGCGTTGTGCCAGGACCGCCATAGTTGGTAATCTGAACACCCGCCAGTTTGCCTTGAATGGCTGAAGTTGCGGTCATGACAGGGGGCACCACCAAATCTTTGGCCTGAACCGAACCCACCGAACCCGTCAAATCCTTTTTGCGACTCGTTCCATAGCCGACTACCACAACGGGGTTTATCGACTCATCCAGCGCAGTTAATGAAATGGACAATACACGTTCAACTCCCAAAACCGTGCTATACTCCTGGTAATCAGGATGTGAAAAAAGCACCGTCTGACCCTGAGAGGAAGTCAGAGAGAAGGCGCCTCGAACATCTGAATTCACCAAAGAATCACCAAAGCGAATGCGCACTCCCTCAACGGGGTCACCTGCCAATGACTGAATGGTACCGGAATATACTTGAGCCCAAATTCCTACCGAAGCGAAAAGTGTCAAGCCCATAAAACTAAAAAGCCGTTGCACAAAATGCGAAGAATGTAGTTTCAACATGTACGTAATAGAGAGGTTGTTCAGCAATTTAATCAATCCCGAGCGGCTCATCAACCTGTAAAGCTCGATAAGAAAGCTTCATTTTTTTGCGATTTTACAAGAAGACAAACGTAAATGTTTAAAAACCCAAGACTTAGACAATTTTAAAAAAACAAGAAGCATATTGTAAAAACTACAACAATTCGCGAAGTTTGAATTTCATGGACCACTCTGAGAGCAAACATTTCCGAGCCGCCGTTACCGTCGATAACGTGGTATTTGGTTTTGACGGCAAACAGCTCAAGGTCCTGCTGATTTACCGAGGTGCTGAACCATTCAAAGATCGTTGGGCACTCCCCGGCGACTTTGTTCCTTTGGATGAGAACTTAAACCAGTCAGCCATTCACGTGTTGCGATCCCTGACGGGCTTGGAAAATATTTACATGGAACAAGTGCATGCCTTCGGCGATGTCAACCGACACCCCTTTGGGCGCGTGTACACCATCGCCTATTACGCCTTGATCAAGGTTGAGGACTACCAAGTTCAAGCCTCTTCCTGGGCAGAGGAAGCCGCCTGGTTTCCCATCAACGAGGTCCCCGAATTGCCCTTCGACCATGTCGAAATCATGGAATTTGCGAAGCAGCAATTGCGCAATAAAATCAGAACCCAACCCATCGGGTTCGAATTGCTCCCAAAGCACTTCACCTTGACCCAAATTCAAGAGTTGTACGAAGCCGTTTTGGAACGGAAATTCGATACGCGCAACTTTCGAAAAAAGTTGCTCAGCATGAACCTGATCAGCGAAACGGGCTATCGCCAAACCGATGTTTCGCATCGCCCCGCCATGCTTTACAAATACGACACCAAGCGTTACAATCGATTCTTGGAGCGGGGATTTTCATTTGACATCTAATCCAGCCTGGCTAAGCTCTGACTCGGCCTTTTTCGAGCTCTGAGGCCCGCAGTTTACCGAACACTGATTCCCATCTCATTGGGGTATAAGCTTTGACCCTAATCTTGGGCAAAAAAAAGGCCCCGACTGCGTCGGGGCCTTCTCAATATGCTTGTTGGAAGCCTTACTTCAACACAACCTTTTGGGTAGTGCTGCGGCCCAAGCTGTCGCTGATATGAACCAGGTACAAACCGTTCAAGCCAGTGGCATCAACCACCAAGCTTTGGTTACCGCCGGCGATGCTGCGAACTACGCGGCCATCCAAGCTGCGCACTTCAACGCGATCAATGCGGCTACCAGCCAACGCTACCGTAAACTGCCCTTCTGCAGGGTTAGGAGCCAAGGTCAATTCAGCAGCGCCAATGATGTTTTCGCTGTTCAAGGTAACCGTTTCGCAGCGGTTCCACTTGTAGGTGGGAAGAGCCGTGTCTTGCTTAGCCATGGTTACGTCGAATACGCGGTCGAATTTGTTGTAACCGTTCAAGCTGCTACACTCAGCACCCAACCAGTTTTCGCTGGCGGCTTCTGCACTGTCGTTGGCAAAACGGTACTGGTATTTCTGAGCCCACAACTTAACGGTGGTGCTCCAAATGCCGTCGCCGTTGTCGGTCAACTGAATCAAGTTGTATTTCCACTCACCCTGAGGTGTTTCCATGTAAGGCTGGAAGTTACCGGCCAACCATACACCCGCAGCGTTTACAATGGTATCGCTCATGTCAACAGAGAAAGTCACATTGATCAAGTCACCCAAAGCAGGGATGTTCCAAACTGTATCACCGGTTACGGTTCCGTCTGAATTCAAAGTAGCCTTCAAGTTGGGACCTTTGATGATCCAGTTGCCTTTGTCAGTAGCACCCCACTCATAGGTACCGGTGCTCAATTCGTATACAGCAGTCCAAATACCGTCGCCAGCAACTGCATCGCCGTTGGTTCCGTCGTCGTAAGCCTGGAAGTCAGACCAAGAGCTCATCTGGCCCTTGAACTTCACGTCTGTCAATTTGAAGCTGTTGGCATAGTTGCCATCGTTTACCAAGAAGGTCACGTTGCGCTTGATTTTGGTGATGGTAGCACAAGTGTCAGTTTCGTTGAAACAAACCAACTGGGTAACCACGTCGGCACCGCTAACCGTCAAAGCGCGGTTGTTGGCGCTTTCCCAGCCACCGGTTCCGTTTACGAATTTGTACTCATAGCTACCGTCAGGCAACCAAGCTACACGGCGGCAAATGGTTCCATGTTGAGCAGCCTTGGGGCAATCAGCGGGGCTCCAATCGTTGGCATCGCCAGCCGCTTTTTGATAGTTACCCGCCACGCGAACACCGTCAGTTGCGTCGATGTCTTGGTTCTTCATCTCCACCTGGAAGGTCACCTTGTGGGTGCCATTGGCAGGAGCAGCACAGTCTACATTGCTGTTCCAGCAACGCAAAGCCATGGTCGTATCGCTTGATCCTACACCGAACTTGGTGTTGCTAGATTCGTCGGGCTGACCCCAAGCGTTTCCGTTGACAAACTTGTATTCATACTCGGCATTGGGAGGAAGGTAATAGGTAACCGAATAAACATAGTTAGAAGTGTTGGATGCCATCACCTTGTCAGTAGAGGGATCCCAAGTCATGTTGGGGAACCCGCCGGGAGCGTGAACACCGAAATGAGAAATGGGCTCATTCTGCATGTTAACTTGCAAGGTTACCGCTACCCAACTGTGATTGGCCAAAGTAGCGGGCACATAAGTAGCATCGGCAATGGTTTCAACCGTCCACTCTGAGCTAGCGGCATCTGTACCAGCAGAAGCACTCCAATCGGTGTTTCCTTTGGTGATAGAGGCTTTGCGAACCAAGGTGTTGTTAGCTGTAGCAGAAGCGGTACCTGCCACATCCCAACCGGTACCGGGATCGTTAGAGGGATCACCGATGATGTCCAAAATGGTGGTATCACCGTTGCCCAAATAAGCCAATGCGCGAGCATCGTCTCCGTTGAAAGCAGTCAAATACCCGTTGGCGTTGAAAGCGAATGATTCGTTTGCCAAAGCCAAGATTCCAGCTTGAGCAGAGCTGTTTGCGAACACATAGGTTTTGCCCTTCTTCAAGACAGTACCCGTTGCAAAACGAGCTACATCAGCGCTCCATCCGCCACCGTTGGTAGCGACCAAAATGCAGTAATCATCGAGATTGGCGTCGGCACCTGTACCGTTGAAAATCTCGAGGTACTTGTTGTTGCTTGTTCCTTCGGCATATTCCGAAAAGAACATACCTGATTGCGCTTGAGCGGTTCCAAACAGGAAGCCAAGGCCCAAGGCAAACATCAATTTGTACGTGTTTTTCATAATTGTAATTGAATCGATTGTGTTCAAAAATAAGCCTTACCTGTTAAAGGAAAAAGACTTAAGTGTCAATTATACAATTTCTATTTTTTGAATGGGCCTCAACCGGCTTTCAAAGCCTTCAAAGCCTGCTCAATGTGTTCATGAATCTTCCACTGAGACTCAAAGCGGTGCAACAACTCACCCTCGGCATTGAATACCAGGGTTTCGCGACCGGGCAACAAACCGAAAAGGGACTTCCCTACACCCAATTCCCGGGCCAATTTTCCCCCTTCATCAAAAAGCAATTCAAAGGGCAAGCCATGGCGTTTTCTAAAAGAAGCATGCACCTCAGGGCGGTCTTGGCTGACACCCAAAACACGAGCCCCAATTGCAGTAAAATCAGGAAAACGATCCTTGAAACTGCAGGCTTCCTTGGTGCAGCCAGGCGTATCATCTTTGGGATAGAAATAAAGTACAAGGGGCTGGCCCAAATAGTCTTTATGTGTTCTCGATTCACCCGAATCGGCTAACAATTCAAAAGCAGGTAGTTTCATAAACAAGAAGCGCCGGCAGAGCCGGCGCTTTCTTAAACTTAGTTTCCGCGAATAAGGTTCACAGAACCGTTCACTTTGTTGATTTTCTCTTTGCCTTTGAAGCGGTAAGTCACTTGGTAGAAGTATGTACCCGAGGGAACTTCAGGACCGTCGTTGTTCACGCGACCGTTCCATTGAACCTTCGGATCTTCAGAGTAGAACACTCGCTCACCCCAACGGTTGAAGATGCGAATCTCAAACAGGTCTTGACCTTGGATGGGAACGCGATAGGTATCGTTCTTACCGTTGTCGTCACCGGGAGTGAAGACGTTCGCCAAGTAGACAAACAAGTCGACTACTACAGGCTTACAAATGGTATCCTTACAGCCCGTTGCGTTGGTCACTTCCAAGCAAACGTAGTACACGTTGCTGCTGTCGTATGACCACTGAACGGTTTTGTCACCTGACTTCAAATTCTCAATGAAGACATTGGGCAGAGTCTGGGTGATGTCGTTCTGGTGACCAAAGCCCCAGCGCCACTGCGTACCGTTGATATCGGTGCGGGTGAAGGTAAAGTCGGGCTTATTGGTGGTATCGATTGTAAAATCAGCAATTACTGAGTCAACGGTAAAGAACAGGTCAGCCATGATGGTGGGGCACCAAGGGCGAGGACGCTGTGGATCGTATTCTGCCAAGTGAGTGACTCGGTAAACACCGGGCGTCCAGAACTGGCGGGAATAAATCGAATCGGTAACCGTAATGGTATCTACTTGACCCGTGCTGAGGTTTTCAAATCGCCACTTATACGATTTGAAGGTACTATCTGACAAATCGACGAAGGTATTGGAGTCACCTACGCAAATCATGGGCTTCACAATCAAACCACGCACGCTGTCACGGGGCAACACATTCACAATGAAGGCGGCCTGTGAAGGGGTATCAGGGTAAGTTGCGGGGCAGAATTTGCGTACGTTGGGGGGCACGATCAATGAGTCGTACTGCTCCAAGAATACCAAGTAGCGGCCAGCCTTGTCATACGTATGGCTCACGAACTTGTTCTTCACGTTGTCGATTGCTCCGTCACCGAAGAACCAAGTCCAGTCAGCACTCGTGCTAGCTGAATCAGTCAAGTTGGTGAACTGAATGCTATCACCGGCACAAATCGTTACCTCATTGCCAAATTTGGTCGTGAATTCGAACTTAGGACGAGGACCGGGGATCTTGATCCAACGGCTCACGGTATCCTCACAACCTTGATCGGTTTTGAGCAAGTACTTCACATGGAACCAGCCGTTGCGGGTGTATTTGTGAGCGATACGATCTGGCAAACCTTGCTCATCGCTGCTTTGGCGCTTGTACAAGTTGTTAATGCCATCACCCCAATCGATGAACCATTCGCGAATGAAATCACACTCGGTGGGGTTGGTTGTACCGTCGCAGTTCTTGATGGCCCAGTTGCAGGGATCGTACAAGATAGAACTGTCGAAGAATTCAATGATAGAGTTACAGCTTGGCACATTCAAGCTCAAGTTGAAGAAAGGATCCAAGCGGGTGATGAACAATCGACGCTCAATGGTATCCATACAACCCGTAGAGTCACCGGCCACGTTGCGCATGATGTATACGCCTGAATCATTCTTGTAGTACAGAGCTACGGCTCCACCTCCACCCAACTGCTTCCAGGGGTTGGTAGCTGTACCGGGTCCAGCAGCGCCATAAGGAGCACCACCGAAAGGCGTAGAAGTCTTGTCGTCAGCTTTGCTCCAGTCCCAACGGGTAATGGCCTCACGGTTCTTCTTACCCTGTGCTATATCCTGCTGACGGTCTTGATCGCGCCAGTAGTCATAAGTATCCCAAGTTCCAAAGTTGATGGGATCAGGATGGAACATGCGGTAGTCGGGTTTAGCCTGCAAGTTATTGGCCTGATCTTGGCAAATGATGGAATCGGGCAACTCCAACATCATAGCAAAACCTACCAGTACGGGGAAGGCAGCGAAATCATCGCACTTACCATTCGCAGAGGTCATGCTCAAGCTAATCAAGTGGTAACCTGCCCAATTGGGATTGAAGGTGTAGGCTTTGATGTAGCTGTTACCCTGCTTCCAACTGTCCAAAGGAACAATGTTGGTATCGCGGGGGCTCAAGATTTTCGTGTAGGCAGGATCTGGAACATAGTAGTACTTGATGAACTTACCGAAACCAGTAGTGTCGATACATCCATAGGCACCGGTGCTAGGCTGACCGATAACGCCTACGTTGTTCCAAATCATTTTAGCAATGTCAGTGGGTGACAAAGCAAAGGGATCAAATCCACGCTTTTCAGCACGATCCTTGATGTTGTCCCAAACCTCTGATACGTCAGCTGCGATTTCGTATTTCGTAATCTCAGCCGTAATGATGGTATCAGGACCTTGAATGGTGTAGGTCTTTCCGTCATCCCATACGTCGGTACAGGGGATCTGGTAAGGATCTTCACCACCACGGGTTACTACGATGTAATTGTAGATGGCCGAGTCGTTGCGACCGGGCAACTTCTGGTAGTGGTAGTAATCTTCCTGAATGTAACGGCGCCATCCCTTCGAATAGTAAGGGCTAGCGTTACCCGTTGCCAATTCCCAGCGCAAGGATTTCAAATCGCGAGTACGGGTCTTGTTGCCAGGAATAGGACGAACCACAATGTCATCGCCTTTGCAAATCTTACGAACGTTTACTGAATTGGGCTTGGGAGTAACAACTTCAAACGCAGGATCGATCAAGGGGAAGCAAGCAAATTTGCTATACCACTGAGTGTCGGCACACAAAGGCTTGTTGCCTTGTTTGTCTACTCCGTTTCCAACGATGATACCCACTGTGATGCATCCGCTGGGGTCGCACACTTCAGAAGCCGTGTATTGCTTCGAATAGCGACTGGGAGGGTTACCCGCAATTTGATAGCCAGGGAAGGGAGGTCCAGGAGGACGACCGCCAGGGCTCAATCCACTCAAGGGAACGAAACCATTGGGATTACAAGTAGAGTCGAAGTTGATGGCGACATGAGAGAAGGTACATCCGGGTTTCAAATCGCTCAATACGAACGTAATACCGTATTGAGGACTCTTAGCACCCAAACACTCGATAGCGTCTTTCAAAAGACCCGAACCTACACCACCCGCATTGGCGTGCATCATGGCCAACTGTTTGGTAGCTTGGCTCTCACATTGGAAGGGGTGGCAAGTGTCAACGTGAATCAACTTCACGTTTTGGCACTGAGGAATCTTCGCGTAATACAAGTCGCGGTAGCGCTGGTAATTGATGGACCAGTCAAAATTCTGCTTACCGTTGGGGAAACGTTTGAAGCTGTCCAACACGATGGGGCGTTCGCCTTTCTTGTAGCGAATCAAATACAAATTGTAAGGAAGAGTATCCTTTTTCAAAGTAACGGTGAGCAAGAATCGAACAGAATCGGTTTTGCTGCGAAGCTGCACCTCCTGTTTGGCATTCAATTTTACCGTCTTGGGACCCACATGCATGGTGTTGTAAGGCCCGCTCAGGGGGCCTACATAGGCCGTATCGCCATTGCCCAACTCCATTTCAACGGGATCTTCGATGTAACGAATTCCCTTTCCTTTCCAATATTTGTCCGATAGATATTTCTTAACAGAACCAGGACCATAACCGCTGCCCGCTGCATTCAAATCACCGGGATCGTTAGGTACAGTTACGATGGAATCTTGAATGACATAGAACAAGGAATCAGGCCATACGTTCAAGATTTTACACAAACCGTTGCTATCGATGAAAATAGCATCTTGCATGGGCGCATTCTTGAAATCGCTCAGCATGACCAAGTCCCAGCTGGGGTAATAATGCTTGGGCAAGGTGTCACGAGAGAAATTGCAATTCACGAAAACGTTTTTATTCTCCATGACATCTGTGGTACACTTAGGCGCATAATTGTCACCGAAATCCCACAAGCGAGTGGCACAAACGCGCTCACGCTTTTTGTAATCGTTTCCGCCTCCGGGCGAAGGGTTACCCTGGTAAACCGAATAAGAACTATCAGAGTTCAATTCGTTGCGCAGGGGCTTCAACCAAACTTGAGACTTGTTGAAGGCGTGTCCCAAAGAACCGTCTGCCTTATAAAAGGTTGAGTCGTCATCGGTGAAGTCTTTGTCGTTGTGGTAGAAGGTCGAGAAGTTCTTGAAGTGAACCGTGTCCATGATGTCTTTGGGACACTGGAATACTTCAAATTCGGCTAGTCGATTGAAAGCCACCTCAATGGTCGAAACAGGACCCAAGATGATGATGGTATCGAACGCCGACTTGTTTCCACAAATGGGGTGTTTGTATGTCAAGTTCACTTGGAAGGGACCCAAGCCTGAGAATACGTGCTCCGTAGCCCAGTTGCGGTTATCAAAGTTGCGAGGACCCGTATTGGGGTCACCGAAGTTCCAGAGCAATCCTGTTGCACCTGAAGGAATTTGATCGACCTTGAAGGCAATCTTGGGATCGCTGATACAAGTAGAATCTTTGTCAGCTACGATGTTCGCCTTGGAAGCAAAAACAGTAGCGGTAGCCGTGACCTCAAACGAGTCCTTGCAACCATCGATGGTCTCAATGACCATTTTCGAGTTGTAGGTACCCTGCCCATAAAAAGTCTTTTTGATGTCTGGACCCCAATCGTTGGTGGTCGATCCATCGCCCCAATACCAGGTAATGTTCTTCACCTGGCTTTTGTCGATGCGAGAGATGTTCTTGATTACCGCAGTCACCGAGTCACACTGAACGGGCTTGTTCGAAGTGAAGCGAGCCCCAATTTTCTCGCGAACCTTAACGGCCGCCTGAATGGTGTCAGCGCTTACACAACCGTTCTGATCTTCGACCTCGATGTACAAATCGAAGGTTCCTCCACGTTCGTCCTTGATGGAGAAGCAGAAGGTCTGAGGCATCGTCGGATTGGAGTATTCAAACAACTGACCATCACTGACCAAGTATTTGATGTTCTTGATTTTCGCTCCGTTCTTATTGAAGGTTGAATCGTTGAAACAGAACAGGTTTTTCTCGAAACATTGCTCGTACAAGTTCACCAAACTCAACTTAATCGTGGGAGCTTCGCGAATGACCAAATTGACGGTTGATGTACACTTCGTACCGTTGATGGTCGTGATGTACTTCACCTGTTTGGTACCAGCCGTTTTGAAGGCATAATTGACGTTCTTCTGACCAGATTGGGTGTTTTCACCGTTAAAATCCCAGTCATGGGTAGTACCCGCGTTGGCTCCAAAAAAGCGCATGGGGGTTCCCACACAAGGCGAACCATCATAAGTGACGGTGCATTGTGCCTGAGCGTCTGAAGCCCCGTAGAAAAAGGCTCCAACGGCCATGATGGCCGCTTTCAGGGTCGAGGTTAATCGTTTCATAAAAGGTGGTTTCACAATTCGTGAATCTTCAAATTTAAGCGATTTGAGGAATATCATAAGGACTACTTTTTGATTATCAGAGGTTGGCGTATCACCCGTGCTTCAGATGAACCCTCAAAGCGAGTGGTAACGACTACTCGATAAAGGCCGGCCGGACAGGGAGATTGATAACATTGGGCTTTCCATGCTTCATCGGGATTTTCACTTCGAAATACCAAACGATTCAGCTGGTCAAAAATCAACAATTCGTATTGCAAGGGTCGGGGTTCCAATACCAAATAAAAGGCATCGTTCAACCCATCCCCATTGGGGGTAATCACGTCGGGAATCACAAATTTGGGCTCCTCAAATACGGGGGCTTCTAACCAATACACTTGAGAGTCCTTGCATGCTCGGAAATCTTCTGCAATCAACACAAGAGCCACTTTCTTTCTCTGGCCAAACTCCAAGCATTCGGTGCCGCTGACTTGATTTCGCACGTGTCCATCAACCCGCCAATATTGACGCTGGGCACCTTCGCTGAAGCCCTCAAAACGCACGCAAGAACCAGGAAGGTCAGACAACTGACCTTTGGCCATTCCCAAACAAGCAATAGAAGAAGTTTTGGGAGCAGGCTTTTGCGGCCCCAAAACCGGGGCTGAGTGAGCTTCTGCCGCGGGTGATACAGGAAATTGAGCAGGCTGTTTGATGCTGGTATCCATGGCAGGCTGCGCATCTACCGTTGATGGTGAGCTTGCCTCTTGGCCCGGTGTCAGACCCGGCCCGTCTGAGATAGCAGCAACCGAAGACTCCAAAGGTGATGGAACCTGATTTTCGGCAACAATCGGCGCTTCGACAGATTCCACGCGAGCAGAATTCGAGCCAGCTGCATGGGGTTCCCACAGGGCAAAAGTCGAAATGGCCGCTGCCCCCAACCCTACTAGCGCCCATTTCCAACCCACAACGGTTTTGGCTAGGCTTGTGCCGGCGGCCGTTGTAGAGGCCGAACCCACCTGGGATTGAACGGCCTCCCACACTCCCTCGGGAGCCTGGAACTGGGCCTCTTTCAAACCATCCCGAAACAGGGAATCTATGGGGTTTTGCTCGGTCATGCGGTGACGATTCAACAAAGAAGAAGACCTAGGCCTTCAAATGGTTGCCTAGCTTTTGTGAAAATTTTCAGAATTCAATCTTTCCTGCAACCATTTCCGCGCTTTGTGCAATTGACTTTTGGAAGTATTCTCACTGATGGCCAGCATTTCGGCTATTTCAGCATGACCAAATCCTTCGATGGCATACAGGTTAAACACCGTTCGATAACCCACGGGCAATCGTTCAATCAATTGCATGAGTCGTTTCGCATCCAACTGACTATCTTGGCCTTGATTCCAACTCACTTCTTCTTGAAAGGCCTCCACATCTTCGCTGAATCTGAGTCGGTCCTTTTTCAGCCCATCCAAGCAGGTCGTAACCGCTATGCGACGCAACCACCCTTCGAATGACCCTTGGGCCTTGAACTCGCCCAGCTTGGTGAACACTTTGATCCACACCTCTTGCAGCATGTCGCGTGCGCCATCAGGCTCTCCCATGTATCGCAAACAAATGGTATACAAAGGATTCGCAAATCGACGATACAAGGCTTCTTGGGCTTTCGCATCGCCCGCCAAACACTCGTGAATTCGATGCATCTCAAGTTCACGATTGGGTTTGGAATCATTCATGTGCGTCAGGGGTCTAATAGGCTAGAGTCCAAAAGCTCCCTTAGGGTTGCCTCTGCCCTCCTCCATTTCGAATTTTATCGGCCATTCCATAGCCCAATGTGGTCAACACCATCTTCGGATTCCCGTTGCGCTCTATTTCGTACAACGATGACTCCAACAGATCCATCATGCCCTGCATGGATGAAATCTCAACATTCAAATTCAAGAATTTATCCAGGAATTCAGCCTCTTGGGCACTCCATTCGGGACGCTGATCGACGAACTCGTGCAAAAAGGCTGAACGAAGCAAGGCCATGCCATAGTGCATGTATGCTTTCATGCCCTCTCGACCCAAGTTACCGGTTTCTTCAGCCCACAAGGCAATTTGGTCCATTTTTCGGGTATAGGCATTGCCCAAAAATCCCCGCCAAGACTCAAAATAGGGGCTTTGAACCTGCTGGGTCAATTGAAGGGCGCGGCTGTAATCGCCTTGGCACAATTGGGCTGCACGCTGGGCAACGTCTGAGCTGTGGCCTTCTCGCTCCAAGGCCTCAGCCACATCGCCTATTTCCAAAGGCGGAATGCGCATGGTCTGGGTGCGGGACAATATCGTATTGAGGATACGCTCGCTTTGCTCTGCCACCAATAGAAAAACCGTTCCTGCCGGGGGCTCTTCCATGAGTTTGAGCAAGACGTTCCCTTCTTGTCCCAAGTATTCAGGGAGCCACATGATCAAAACCTTTCGAGCGGCTTCAAAGGGCTTCAGCGACAGATTTTTAATCAAAGCACGGCATTCTTTGATGGGGATATTGCCTTGTTTGTTCTCGGAACCGAGATGCCGCATCCACTGTTCATAACCGAAATAAGGGCTGGCCAGCAGTTGCTCGCGCCAAGGGCCATATAAATCAGAAGACACATCGCCGCTGCTGCTGGGAAAGGGAAAGGTGAAATGCAAATCGGGATGTATAAAGGAATCATGTTTGCGGCACGAAGAGCATTCCCCGCAGGCATCATCTTGCCCGGGATTGGAACAGGTTAGCAAGCGAGCATAAGCCAAGGCCAAAGCCAAGCCACCGTGGCCCAAGTTGCCCAAGAAAAGCTGTGCATGGGGAACCCGGTTGTTGTGTACCGAACGCAACAAGCGCTGTTTCAAGGCCTGTTGACCTACCACTTGATTAAGCAAGTTGTTCCTCCTTTCGCTGGCCCGCACGAAGCCCTCTCAGGTACAGAACGCTTACAGGCAGCAGAATCAATAGGGCTATGAATTGACTGTGAGTGAGCCACTTATCGATGATGTAACCCCGAGCCTCATCGCCGCGGTACATTTCAGTAAAGAATCGACCTAAGCCATAGACCCAGGCATAGATCAAAAAAAGCTGCCCATCGAATTTCTGTTTTCGTTTGGCCCAGAACATCAGAGCCAAACAGACGAATATCAAAGCCGAATCCCACAATTGAACCGGGTACAAGGGCTGTCCCAATGGCTCTGCCGAACTACGCGGGTCTGAATAGACCACCCCGTATGCAGGCTCGCATACCAAACCATGGCAACAACCAGATAGAAAACATCCGATTTTACCAAAGGCGTGTACACAAGCACCGCCAATGCCGACCCAGTCAAAACCTTTGGCCAAACCGATGTGGCGTTTGCGAAACCAAACCCACAACATGGCTACCGTAAACAGGAAAGAACCGTAGAACACAAATCCTCGCCCCAAGTTGCTCATGAAATCAGCCATATGAGCCCAGTGGTAAGCAGGATTCTCCAAAAAGAAGAAGACCTTCCCCCCCACGAATACCCCTAAAAAGCAAACCAAAAAGAGCTCACTCACCCCATCCAGGTCCAGACCCAATGCGGCTCTGTTTCGGTAGACCAATGCGAAGGCGACCAGCACCCCCACCATGATCATAAACCCGTACGAGTACAAAGTGAAGGATCCCCATTGAACAAGTACTGGATGCATGCGGTTATGAATTCAAGGCGCGGCGCAAGCGCTCGGCCATCAGGGCCAACTCCTCTTGGCTAGGTGTAAGTTTCTCTTTGGTGAAATTGATATCGCCAACCTGATTCAGGGGAACCAAGTGAATGTGCGCATGCGGCACCTCCAATCCAATCACGGCGGTTCCTATGCGCTTGCAAGGCAATTCACGACCCATGGCAAGGGCAATGGGTTGGGCAAACTTCCAGAGGCTGGCCAAAGCCTCGGGCTCCAAGTCGAATAGGTAGTCGGTTTCCTTTTTGGGAATCACCAATACATGACCTTCTACCAGCGGCATGATATCTAAAAAGGCCAAATGATGCTCGTCTTCTGCAATGCGGTGACAGGGAATTTCACCGGCCACGATTCGTGAAAACAAGCTAGCCATGATCAAATGCTGATTCCCAGTACTTCCAATTTAACCACTCCAGCAGGGACCTGAATGTCAACCACGTCTCCCACCTTCTTTCCCAGCAAACCAGCACCAATGGCGCTCTTGATGGAGATTTTCTTTTCCTTCAAATTGGCTTCGGTTTCAGAAACAATCCTGTATTCGTCTTCCTTGCCTACGTTGTGGTTCTTCACTTTCACCTTGCAAAGAATGCTCACTTTACTGGTATCGAGCTGCGAAGCATCGATTACACGAGCGGTAGCCAACAAACTTTCCATTTGGGCTATGCGGTCCTCCAAGTGACCCTGAGCCTCTTTGGCGGCATCGTATTCAGCGTTCTCACTGAGATCACCTTTGTCACGGGCCTCAGCTATAGCCTGAATGATACGGGGTCTTTCAACTGATTTCAATTCGTGGAGTTCTGATTTCAAGGCCTCCAAACCTTCTTTGGTAAAATATTGAATCGCACTCATGCTTATTGTATTGATAGGGTCTAAAAAAAAGTTGCACCTATGGCGCCATAGATGCAACAATCAAATATAGGATTTTCTAATTACTCGGCCTCACCCAAACCGATGCGTACCCCAAAACTGTGTACTCCATCGAAAGGATTGGTGTGACGATAGCTGTAATCCAAAGAAACGACGTTGCCCGTCTCCATGGTCCAGTTGTAGCTCAAACCACCTGAAGCACCGGTAAAGGCCGTAGTGCGGGCATCTTCACTGAAGACACCTTCTTGGTATACAAAAGCGCCTCGCAACGACAAGAAACCTTTGTACGTGTATTCAGCACCCAATACCGTTTGGTTGGCCGAGAACGCATAGTTCGTGAAGCCAAAGCCCAAGGTGAGTTTGTTATCATACATGTTTTCAACTTTGTCCAGACGCACGTCATAAGTAGCCGAGATGTTGAGCAAAGAAGGCATTTTGATGCCGTCCACTTTCACCTGTACGGTCTTATCGAAGGTACCGTTTTGCAACATAGCCTTGTAACTAAGACCCTGACCTTTGTGCATCATGTCGGGACCGATGTTTTTAATCGAAACACCGAAATTGAAATCGTTCTTTTTGATGGCGTTGGCCGTGGGGCGCAAGGTAGTAGAGTATTGAACACCGGCATCCAAAACCACACCCGAAGCAGATGCATCGGGAATGCCCTCGGTTACCATACGCATGGTAAAACCAGCAGCAATCGCGTTCGAAAAACTCTTCGAGTAAGACACGCCAATGTTGGTCATGTTCACCCGGTAAGTACCAATTCCACCATACGGATTCTCAGTCGTGGTAATGTCGATTGGATCCACACCGAATTGCATAACCGTCAATCCCAATGTGCCTTTTTCGCCATCGCCCAACTTCTGAGCGAAGCCCACGTTGTTGACCGAAATGCCACTTCCTACCAACCAGGCCGTACGGGAGAACGCCAGTTCAGTCAAACTCTTCATTTTGTCCAAACCGGCCACGTTCATGTACGTGGCTTCCAGACCCGTGACTCCAGCAGCTCCAGCCCAACCCAAGGCACTGCTGCGAGCCCATCCGTTGATGGTCAACTGAGCAGCACCGGCCTGGCCTTGACGCTCGGGGTTACCGGCTTTCAAAGGTCCTATCAGCAAGCTGCTGAGCAGCGTTGCAGCCAAAGCAATATTCAAGCGTTTGTTCATGTCTTTTTTAATAGCTATCCAAGTCAATGGCGTGCATAATGCCGTACCAACGTACAACCTTCTCACCCAAGTCCTTATTTTTTACGTGTATTAAGTACAAACCAGAAGCGATGGGCACATTGCTTTGGTTCTTCAAATCCCATTCGATGTAAGTCTGTTCGTCGGCCTTCGTGATACGGCGAATTTGGTTTCCAGCCATGTCGTAAATCGTCACCGTGCACTCAGGAGGCAAATTGGTGATTTTCACGCGAGAGTCTACAGGGCTGTTTTCGTATTCGCTGTAACCGCGGTAAGGGTTTGGAACTACGTTCACCAAATCCAAGCTGGCGATTCCAATATCATTGGAAACGGTAGGCGCAATTTCACCGGCATCAAATTCGTACAAGGGACGATCGTTGTTCGCGCTGTTGCCCGTTGCGAAGGTGGTATAGGCCTTGCGAATGTTGATTTTGAATTTGACTTCTGTGGGAGGCACACCGTTATCCATGTTATAGCCAGGAGCCAAATAGGTTGGCATGACCCACATGATTTGAGACAACACCCGCGTCTTTTGCAAGTTGTTGGGGTTACCACCGGGAGCCGATGCCATCAGACCGTCTTTGAAACGCTGGAAATTGGCTTCGTCTTCACCGAAGTAGCGATCGCCTTTCACGTTGCGCGAAATACCGTTGTAACCCGTATTGAAGATGTACACAAAGTGCTTACCCCCAATAACAGGGTAGTTGCCGTTGTCGTTGTACACGCGATCGGTGGGGTTGTAAATCATATCACGACCGTTGTCACCAGGCAAGTAGCTGTCTTCAGAGAAAGCGATGCACAAGCGCTCACCGGTCTCCATGTTGATGGCATAGCCAGGGAACCAGCCCAAGCCCATGCTTCCAGCGATGGGGTTGCCTTCTTTGTCCACTGAGTTGGCATAACGCATGTTGAATTTGGCCTGCTGACCTTCGGTTGAATTTTTCACCTCATCATCGGCCATTTCCAATACAGGGCAACGGGTCCACAAGTCTTTGTTGGGGGTCATGACCAGCTCAATGCTCGCCAATTCAGCCATGGGGTTTTGCAAACCTGTAGCATTTCCCCACCAAGCAAAACCGTAGGTATTCTTGCCCACCGTGGGACTGTACTTTTCGCGAGCCACCAAGCCGTAGGGGGCGATACGACCATTCCAGATACGCTCATAAGCCGAACCGGGATCAACCGCCGTTCCATCTTGGTTGAAGAAGTCGCTGGTGTAACCGTCGAAAGTACCGCCACGACCGTTGGAGCCTGCACGGATCCAGTTGGGCCATACCGTTCCTGATTGAGCGTTGCCGTTGGCATCGTTGTCAGCTACAGCCGTCAACCATTGCTTGCCATTATCTTGCCAAACCACTTCGTAGGAAATATAGCCGTTTGAGGGATCAGCTTCGGCGTTTTCACCCGGGTTATACACCTGCTCTATTTCAATGCTAAAGCCCCAATCAGCCAAAGTTTCCTTAGTGCTGTTGGCGGCAGAAGGACGCCCTTGTACGCTCTCAAATTTGAAAGCCAAGGATGTGTCAGAGAACACGGTGTCACCGGTGCTTTGATTCACCAAGAACCACTGCGTATGCTTGGTCATGGAGTCTTTCAAACCCGAACTGAGCGAAGGCTTCAATTCATCGAATACCAAAGTAAATTTGGCATTGGGGACCTTCAAAGGATCTACAACCTTCACTTTAACAGGACCCATGCCGGGCATGTACTTGGGATTGGCGGCAAAACCGGTATTCAGTACCTCGTCCAAGGTCTCTTTGGTGAACTCCAACACTTGACCACCATTGCCACGACCTGACAAACGAACCAACGAAGGACCGCTGCCGTACTCGGTATTCAAAGTAGTACCGAAATTTTCAGGTTCGGTTTTATGGGGCACAGCGCGCACCACTTGAATGTTGCGGCGACCGGCCAAGTATTGATTGGGGTCCAACTGCAGAGAGTCATCGGCCAGGATGGCGTAACTCAAGACCATGTAATAGTAAGGCTTGAAATCCACCAAACGCGTACTGGCTGAAGTGGCAAACAAATCGTTTTTGATGGAGTAGGTATGCTGCACACCTTTGTCTGCACCCTCTACCATGATTACCGGTATCAATTGAGACAACTTGGGGTCGTAAACGCGATTGATGATCATATCTCGGCCGTTTTGAACGTCGCACTGGAACAACAAACGAGCTTTGTCTACGTTGGTCAAATCACCGGTGTTTACTGTACCGTCTTTCAACTGGTACACCAAATAACCTTCGAAGGCATAGGTCTTCTCTTGGTTGTTGGCATCCTTGTATTTTTCGCGGTAATTCTCAACCTTATTCGAATTGGTATTCAAGAACTTCAAAACCAGTTCTGATTCCATCTCCTGGATTTCGATATCGGGAGCATTGGGACCGTCCAAAATTTTGAAGTTGTTGTTGAACAAGGTTTGGGCTTTGTCTGAAGCCAATTGCAACAAACGAAGCGAACCTGTTCCCAAGCAGGGAGCACCGGCTCCACCGCTGGTGGTGCGGGCCCAAACTACACCTACTGTGATGCGCTGAACCTGACCGGGGCGCAACAAGAAAGGACCGGTTGACTGAATGAAACGACGGTCACCAGGGCGGTTACCGGCTCCTTTTTCATCCCAGCACTCACCAGGATAATCGGGATCGGTTGGACCAGGGAACATGTATTTGGCCGGTTGGCTACCACCGAAACCGGTTCCACCCCGCGTTACGGTTTGACCTCCCAGCCACTTACCTTGAAGCAAATTGTAGAACTCAGGAGCCTCACCGGGGTTACCGCGAATGGGGTCAGAGTCGTTGTTGTAGTACATGAAGTGACTCATGCCCATTTGATTGCCGGCCGTATCGGTAGGACCTTCAAAATAGTCCACTCCAATGGTAGGAGGATTCAGGCCGTAACCCAAAACACCTTCGTCATCGTCGTCACCGTTGTAGCAATAACCCAAGCTGCGACCTACGTCACAACCTACATAGTCATCGGCATAGTTACCCAAGTCGGCGTCTACCCATTGACCCATGTAACAGTCGTTCAACGTGGTGAAACCACGGTTGATGATTTTGGTCGAATAGAAGGTCATGTTGTTAACCTCGTCATTGGTGGTAAAGGCGAAGGCTGTGGTCTGGCACTCTACACCAATGGGCTGGCCTTGGGTTTCAGAGTGAATGTTTCCTTTGTCGTTGTATACCCACCAGATGAACATGTCGGGCTGTTTGTCAACCCCATTCTCTTCTGAAGGACGGCGGTCATCCAACACAGGGTGCTCACCGGCAAAGGGATCGTACACACCATCGGGAATCACTTCTTTATAAGGAGCCAAATAATGCGCTTCGTTGCCATTCATTACGGCACGCGTGCGGCCGGCAGGCCAATCGCGAATGCCTACGCTTTGGTTGACGTATTGGCTGGCTTCGAAATCTTCCAATTCGTCGCGGGTAACCTTCCACATTTTATCGTATGACTTACAACGAATGGGGTCAGTAGCAGCGGTGGTGGTATCCAGAGGGCCGGGCCAAAAATCAGAACCGCGCTGGCGATAGGTCATGGCAGCCAACTTCAAACTCCCCCCGTTATCTTTACCACCAATCCAGATGGCACCCGAAAACAAAGAGTGTTTGCGCACGGCATTGGGATCTGAAATTTTGGGAACCTCGTACTTGGGATTGTTCAAATCCCACCACATGTCACCACCGTTGAGCAACTTGGTACGTACGTTGTTGATGTCCAAGTCTACACTTTGGGAAGCGGGTTCACAGGTGTTGGCAAATTGGCCACCGCGGCGATCGACCGTTGGGCGGGTTCCGCGGCCATTGACGTTCACAATGGGGCGGGCGCTCAAACTGCTTAGCGTGAGGGCCGTTAAGAGAAGTATGCCAAATCGTTTCATATTCAAGATAATAGTACTAATCGATTAATTAATTGAGGTTCATACGCAAGCCCAAACGAATGGTGCGGGGATTGGCGTAGTTTCCAGTTTGTGAGTTCAACAATATGCGATACAAGTCCACATAGCTCTGGGCATTGATCTGGTTTTGGATCAACAATTGTCCCTGGGGAGAGTTCAAGAATCCATCGTCCATAGGCTGACCCGTGTATGGGAATACGTTCACCACGTTGAAGGTGTTCAGCACGTTTTGGATCCAGAAGAAAGCATTCATTTGCAAGTCGTTCTTCTCGGTGCGGCTGATGGTGAAACCTTTGGTGATGTTGATATCGAAGGTATTCTGCCAGGGCAAGCGTGCGCCGTAAGGTACACCTTTGATTTGCGCGCGGTCAACTGCTCCAATTTGAACAGGGCGCGTAGTGGGGGTGTAAGGAGCACCGCTGTAGGAGTTGGCAATGATGTTGAAAGAGGTCAACTTGAAAATCTCTTTGCCGTTGATGCGAGGACCGGTGTACAAATTCTTCTTGGAACGAGGATCGATACCACCGCCCCATGCCCAAGTGGCTGAAACTTTGAAATTGTTTCGAATGTCCAATTCACCCAAAGGAATGACGTTGCGCAAGTTGGGTTGGTTCGAGGCAATCAAAGTAGCCTGAGAGCTGATGTTCGAACCAGTACCGTCTGCGAACTGCAACATGTACGAGAAAGACAAGCTCAAAGGACCAGGACGGCCACCTGCACCTACGTTGTCCATGACATACTTGGTACGGAAACCGCTCACCGTTGCAAAGTCGATGTTGCGATAGGTGGTATAGGTTACGGGGTAACCCTGGTTGATTTGATACAATCCAAAGTCGTTGCGAATTTCAGAGTACGAAACGGCCAACTCCAATCCGCGATCGCCACGACGACCGAATACCTGTTTGTAACCGGCTTCGTAATCTGTCTTCAAGCGGGGTCCCAATTCACCGTTTGAGATGGTGGAACCTTGGCGGTTTTTCAAGTAATACAATTCGTCGATGGTCAAGAAAGAAGCACCGCTGTTGGGGCGCTGAGCCAAAACGTCGTAGCTGACATAGAAGGTTTTGCGCTTGGGCTCCAAGGGGAAGCTAAACCAAATGCGGGGCAACAAGTTCACGTTGGGCGTGTAGTCTTTGAATGACTTGCTGGTCAATTCCTGCTTGCTGGGATCAATCAAATAAGGAGCGATACGACCGTTGCTGGTTTGGTTAGCCAAGAATTCAGGGTTGCGCTGCTCCGATCCATCGGCGTTGTACCAACGGTCTCCGTCGCGGTAACCCAAGATTTTGGTGGGGGCTTCAATGTCGTTTACGTATACTTTGAAGTCTTCTCCCATGTTGCTGGGGTGATCAGTAGCCAAACCGTTGATTTCGGTGACTTCGGCCACCGTCTTCACGGGATACAAGCTGTAGGGATCACGCAATACAGATTGGTTGGCATCGTAGCGCTCCATGCGCAGACCCATGCGGAAAATCAAGTCCTTGAATTGGAATTGGTCTTGCAACCAAGCCGCCATGTATACGGGTTGGAAAGCACCGATCAAACGCTGATCCTTGTTGTTCAAGAAATCTTCGATAGAGGGTTTTCCTTTCACCTTGTTGCCTAGGTGGTCATATCCGAAATAGCTCACGACACCGTTTCCGTTGTTCAACATCTCATCAGCGTTGAACATGTCCAGGCTAAAGTCTTCTGGCTTGTATGAG
>JAURGZ010000064.1 GCA_030833525.1 Bacteroidota bacterium
ATCTTGATTGCGCTTATTCTGCTTATTGAGTTCAGCTTGTACTTGCGTCAATTTTTGCTGGCAGTCTTCCAAGACGCGGTCAGCAGCAGGATCCACGGGAGAAACAGGGCTTTCCACTCTTTTTACAATCGTATCGCGAAGGCGCAGCGTATCGGTTTTGAGTTGCCAAATGGTATCGCGAACCGTAACCACGCGCTCTACGTAAACCGTATCGCTCAACTTGGACACAGGCTCTTTGCGCTGAGAATCCTGATAAACGGGCTCCTCATAGGACTCTGACCACCAAGGAGAGCAATCGCCAATTTTTGAGCGAACTCCAAAATAGAAATTGGCTCCTGACATACCTTTTCCTGCTTGCCAATTGCGGTAGCCCACGAGGTTGTCTGAACCAAGCGTCAAAGGACCGATGCGCAGATAAGCTCCGAGCTGCAACTCTGAATAACCCTGGGTCAGGCTCAAAGGGAAACCGTATTCCCATCGCTCTGTTTGCTTGCGGGGAACTACAGAAAAGTAAGAAGCCCGGTGTATACCAGAAGCATTCACAGCCTTGACGTCTTGGGTCCAGTAGGCTCCCAAATGCCAATGCTGGTAAGCCGCCAATCGCTTGTCAAATTGCACGTTCAAGGCAGCCGGCGTGTAACTCACAAAACCTGATGGATCTGGGCTCGAACCGTTTTGAACAAAATAAGAATTGGCCAAAAAACCGACCCGCTGCTCAAACCCGGGATTGCTTTGATTTTGCCAATTTACGGTTGCGTTTTGCTGTTGATTCAACGCGTAAACAGAACCATCGTACCATATCAAACCCAGATCGGTGAGCGAAGCCCCAATTTTCCAATCGTATTGTTGTTTTTCTTCCCAATCACAGGGACTCAATGAACTGAAATCTTGAGCCGCACGAGGCCGGTATTCGTATACAAATCCCAGATCCAGGCCCATACCCGCCCCGTAAGGAATGCGAAAATTCAGCCCCCAGGGACCTTGCATTACGGTTGCGACCGATTGCTCAGGATCATCGCTGTATGACAATCGCAAACGGACGTCTTCGGCAATGGCTGACCCTTCTTCATTCAACGCGTCATTTTGAATGTCTTTCAACTTCAACGAAGCCCCTTGTAAACTGGCAGCACCCATGCCTATGATGAACTTAGGAGTAATGCCCCAGCGATAAGCTTTTTGGCGAGCGGCAAGCGATGCGGCTGACCAACCTTCTGACCAAGCTTCTGATTCGCCAGAGAAAGAGAAAAACCATTCCTGGTATTGATCAGAGTTGATGGAAAAGGCACCTTGGTCCAGCGAGCTTAAACCGTAAATACCCTCAGAAGTAGTGCCGTAACGCAGGGCTTGAGCCCATTCTTTGGAAACCCCGGTAAACGAAGTGCCCGCCACCGCTTTTACTCCAAAACCAAAGGATGCACGCGGCCCCAAAGGCAAAAAGAAAGAAGGCCCATACACTTCGTTCATGGCATTCAGGCGCCAATAAGCCTTGGAAGATGCGCCAGGAATCCAATCTTGATCCAAATTTCCCATTTCAAAACCTGAAGAAGCGGCAAATCCGCCGCCCCACCAATTGAAAAATGCTCGATTGCCCAAACTGCTGCGCGACAATGCCGGGTTCAGCGAATAGGCATATGGGGTATTCAAATCACCGACTACCAAGCCCAAAGAGTGTTGCGCCTGAAGGCTAGGAAGCGCCCATACGGCCCAAAATAATAAGAGTACAATTCGTTTCATGGGTGAACCAAAGTTCGAAAATAACCCATCTCTGTGCCGTTTAACCCAAACAGTGCTCAGTTTGCCGACAAAAGACCGGTCTTTGACTTTTGGCACCCTAATTTCGCAGCATGTGGTCGTTCACAAAACGCGTTTTAGCCGCAACCCTTGGCTCTTTGTTGGCCTTGGTCCTGTTGGTACTGATTTTGGTTGGCATAGCCGCTGGGGCTTCCATGGGTAGTGAAGAACCCACCGAATTGAGCCAGGACCGCTATGTGTTGGATATTGATTTGAGCGCGGGCCTGAGCGAGCGAGGAAATCACGATCCCCTGGTGGGTTTATTGAACGAAGAAGAAAAAGACAAACTGGGGCTTCACGAATGGCGGCTTTTACTGAATCAGGCGGCTAAAGACCCCAAAATCGCCGCCATCGCCCTGGATTGTGGATCCTTTGAAGGTGGCTGGGCCCAGGCCAAGGAATTTCGGGACTTGTTGTTGTCATTCAAAAATAGCAAGAAGCCCATTTACGCCCATTCCTTCATGTTCAGCGAGGCGGGGTTGTACATTGCTTCTGCCGCTACAGAAGTTTCTGTCAATCCCAAGGGAATGGTCGAATTCAATGGAATTGCAGGCCAAGTGGTGATGTATAAAGGGCTTCTTTCCAAATTGGGTGTCGATGTTCAAGTGTTCAAAGTGGGTACCTTCAAAGGGGCCGTTGAGCCATTCATCGCCGATAGTTTATCTCAACCGAATCGATTGCAAATCGCTCAATACCTCGAAGGAGCGTATCGCTTTCAATTGAAAGAAATCAGCGAGAGCCGCTCCATTCCTTTCGATAGCCTCTGGGCAGCCGCTATGGCGGGAGACCGCCCCTTCCCCGAGCAAGCCAAGCAACTGGGTTTGGTTGACGAAGTCCTCTATCAAGTGGAGATCGAGCAGAAATGGCAGAAAAAATTGGGCGCCAAGTCTGCGCTTCCCCGTGTTTCAGCTCCTGATTATTGGAATTCTTTTGATCACTACGCTTACAACCGCCAAAAAATTGCGGTTTTGTATGCAGAAGGAGACATAATCATGGGCAAAGGTTCAGACAACATCGCCCACGAAACCTTCTTGAAGGAAATTCAAAAATTGATCGAAGACGACGCCGTAAAAGCAGTGGTATTGCGCATCAATAGCCCCGGGGGCAGCAGCTTCGCTTCAGACCTGATGGCGAATGAACTCGCTCGTTTGAGAAAGAAGAAACCTTTGATTGTAAGCGTTTCCAATTACAGTGCAAGCGGCGGTTATTACATGAGCTGCGCCGGTGACAGCATCTTCGCACAGCCAAACTGCATCACGGGATCCATTGGCGTATTTGCTCTCATTCCCAACAGCCAAAAATTATTCAACGACTACCTCGGCTTGAAATATGAAACCGTGGAACTGGGTGAAGGCAGTGTGCTATTCAGGCCCGATCGGCCTTTGAGTTCTGTGCAACAAAAGCTGATGCAACAAAGCGTAGACCGCATTTATGCTGATTTTACATCTTGGGTAGCCGAGGGCCGGTCCATGCCTTTGGATACCGTATTGTCGCTGGCTCAAGGTCGAGTTTATACGGGAACCATGGCCAAAGAATTGGGGTTAATTGACGAATTCGGTGGCTTGGATAGAGCCTTATTGGCGGCTCAGCGCATGGCGAAACTCAAAGATTACCAGCTTCAAGAATTTCCTGCAGAAGAATCCTTAGTAGACCGCTTGTTTGCTGGTGAAATTGAATCCAAAATGGCGACTCGTTTTGCTAAAAATTGGGGATTGAGCATGGAGCAAATAATCGATTTGAAGCAGATTCATCGGCATTTGGGCGTACAGTCCAGATTGCCTTGGTCGATGCCGAATTGAGATTGGTCGACATGGAAACTATTGTTGTGTAAAAAGTTTCCAATGCTCTTTATTCTGCTTACTTTTGCGGCGCTTTTATGGAAGTGTTCACCAAGATTCAGGCAGCCGCCGAGCGATTGTTCAATCGTTTTGGCATTCGCAGCGTCACGATGGACGATGTGGCCAAAGAGTTGAGCATTTCCAAAAAGACCCTCTATAAACACTACCCCGACAAAAATGAATTGGTTCGCACCACGGTGCAGAAGATGCTGGATCGCATTTCGAATCAATTTGAACGCATTCTGGCCCAAGAAGCCAACCCCATACTTCAACTTTTCGCCATTTCTCGATTCATGATCGATATGCTGGAGCATATGAATCCCAGCATGCTGTACGACCTTGAGAAGTACCACAAAGACTGTTTTGACCTATTCGTAGAGCACCGAGAAATGCACGCATTGCGCAATGCCAAAACCAATTTAGAAGCCGGTCAAGCGCAAGGCCTATACCGCTCTGATTTGGATACCGAAATTGTAGCAAGAGCATTTTACTCCATGATGTTTCACTTGTTGGGACCTCACGAGACGGCCTTCCACCAACAATTTGAGAACAAACGGAGTTTGGTAAACGAACTCATTCAATACCACTTGCACGGAATCTGTTCTGAAAAGGGACTGGTCCTGGTTCAAAGCATCAATTGGAATCAACCCATTACACATGAAAAAAATAACCCTTAGCCTTTTATCCCTGTTGGGAATGGCTTCAGGCGCATGGAGCCAAACCGCTTACAGTTTGGAAGAAGCCATCGCCTACGGAAAAACCCACAACAGTGCCTACCTGAATGCAGGATTGGATGTATCGATTGCACAATCAACGGTGAGCCAGACCTTGGCTTTGGGGCTACCCCAAGTAACGGCTTCGGGCAACTACCAACAATACCTGACGGTGCCCGGATCCTGGATCAAAAACTCTTTCTCAACCCAACCGGGAGCCCCTGAATACATCTTCTTGCAATTCCAACAGGCTTATACTTCATCTGCCAATGTGAGCGTAAGTCAATTGATCTTTGATGGCTCATATTTCGTTGGGCTCAAAGCAGCTCAAGAATTTGTCAATCTGAGTCAATTTCAAGAAAACCTGTCTGAACAATCCCTCAAATCATCCATTACCAAAGCGTACTTGTTGGTTTGCAGTTTGGAAAAAAACAAAGCCTTGCTGCTGGCCAACAAAAAGACCTTGGCTCAAACTATTGGGGAATTCAAAGCCCTCTACAAAGAAGGTTTCACCGAATCGCTTGATGTTCAGAGAATGGAGTTGAATTACCGCAACTTAGAACTTCAAGAGAGCAAAGTCGAAATGGGCATAGAGATGGCTGTTCACGCCTTGAAATTGCAAATGGGTTACCCCATGAATGAAACCTTGACCTTGAGTCAAAATTTAGAAGACTTGAACGCTAGCCTGAGCAGCGTAGAAGCTGAATTGAACAACTTCAACCCTCAGAACCGCATCGAATACCAGCTTTTGGATCAAGGCATTCGATTGAATCAAATGGACAAAAAACGCTACCAAATGGGTTACGTTCCCCGCTTGGTTGGATTTTACCAACACCAAGAAACCACCCAGCGTCCTGAATTCAATTTCTTTCAGTCCAACCTAACCCCTAATAACAACTGGGTCCCCTCCAATGCCATTGGATTGAGCATGAGTTTGACATTGTTCGACGGCTTGAAAACACCAGCCAAGTTGAAGGAAATTGACTGTAAAATTCAAAAAAGTCAAAATGATCTGGGGCAATTCCAAAACGCTGCTTGGCTCCAATATCAGAATGCGAAACGCAGTTACGATTTGAACTTGGTTCAAGCCGAAATTCAAAAAGAGAGCCTGGATTTGGCGCAAGACATCTACAACAAATCCCTTTTGAAGCTCAAAGAAGGTGTGGGTTCATCGCTCGAAGTCGCTCAAGCCGACAGCGATTTGAAAGCCGCGCAAACCAATTATTTAAATGCCATTTACGACCTCATCGTATCCAAAATTGACCTCAAATCTGCCTACGGAAGCCTATAAACCTTGAAAAATCCAATGAAACAATTCATTTATATTCTTGCTGCAAGCACCTTGTTGTTTGCCTGTTCAAAACCAGAAGCCAGCACCCTGGAAGAGAAGAAAAAAGAGCTGGAACTCCTGAATAAGGAGATTGCCGATTTGCAATCGAAGGCCAAAACCTTGGAAATGGAAATCTTGGAGATGGACAGTCAAGGTAGCAGCGGCAAACTGGTGGCTACTGAAATTCTCCAATTGGCTCCCTTTGAAAGCTTTGTGAGTTTGGAAGGCGTTGTAGATGCCGAGGAAAGCACTTTGGCTACCGCTCAAGCCCCAGGCTTGGTTACCCAAGTATTGGTCAAAGTAGGCCAGCAAGTGAGCAAGGGCCAAGTATTGGCCGTCTTGGACATGAGCACCTTGAACAAAAGCAAAGCTGAATTGAAGCAGCAGTTGTCTTTTGCCACTACCGTATTCGAGAAACAAGCCCGACTTTGGGAGCAAGGCATTGGCACCGAACTGCAATACCTGAATGCCAAAAACCAAAAGGAAGCCCTCAGCAATTCCTTGGCCACCTTGGAAGCACAGATGGACCTGTACCGCATCAAATCTCCCATCTCGGGCAGCGTTGAAGTATCGGAACTCAAAGTGGGTCAATCGGTAGCACCTGGAATGCCCCTGTTTCGCATTGTGAATTTGTCTTCGAGCAAAATCAAGGCATCGGTTGCCGAGTCATACAGCAACTTGATCAAGCCCGGTGCGCAGGTCATGATACAATTCCCCGATATCAGCAGCGATTGGCACTCGGCTCAAATGGATTTCGTTTCCAAGTTCATCGACCCCATGAACCGCACCTTTGGTGTTGAAATTCGCATCAAAGATGCTGCCTTGAACCGCAGTGTCAAGCCCAATATGATTGCCAAATTGCGCATTAGCGAATACAAGAACAACGAAGTATTCACCGTTCCCACCAACTGCATTCAGTACAGTGAAAACGATGCTTACATTGTATTGGCAGACCAAAAGGGCAAGCAAGGCATTGCGCGCATCTGCACGGTGAAAACCGGCAAAAGCAGCCAAGGAAGAACCGAAATCCTAAGCGGCATGCTTTCTGATTCTACGCAATTGCAGGCTGGAGCCGCTGTCATTACGGCTGGTTTCCAAGAATTAAACGACGAACAATTCATCGAAATCAGCCCACGCTAACCATGAGTTTTCGCGAATTCAAACCCACAAGCTGGTCCATTGACAACAAAACCAGCATTTACATTCTCTCACTATTCTTGAGTGTAGCCGGAATCTTCTCCTACATCAAAATTCCGAAAGAGCGATTCCCTGACATCGTCATTCCAACCATTTACGTTCAGACGATTTACCCCGGATCTTCACCCAAAGACATTGAAAACCTGGTCACCAAGCCCATTGAAAAGAAAATCAAGAGCATCAGCGGTGTAAAGGCTTTGAAAAGCCAAAGCATTCAGGACTTTTCAGTCATTACGGTTGAATTTGACACTGACGTATCAGTGGCTGAAGCCAAACAAAAGGTCAAAGACGAGGTAGACAAAGCGAAAAACGACCTGCCTACCGATTTGCCCAGCGACCCCACCGTTCAAGAAGTCAACTTCTCAGACATTCCCGTTTTGTATATCAACATCAGCGGGCAATACGATTTGCAGACCTTGAAGCGCTATGCCGAGATGGCCAAAGACAAAATTGAGTCTTTGCCTGCCATTTCCAAAGTAGACATGGTGGGCGCCTTGGACCGTGAAATCCAAGTGAACTTAGACCTGGTAAAAATGACCGCTGCGGGCTTCACCATTGACGATGTTTCCAGAGCCATTCAGATGGAAAACCGCCGCATTTCTGGTGGCAACATCGACCTGGACAACATGAAACGTTCCTTGAGCGTGAGCGGCGAGTTCTCTTCGGCCCAAGAGATTGCCGAAATCTCAATTCGCAGCAATACCGGAGCTACCTTAAAACTCAGCGATTTTGCGACCGTCGTAGACGGTTTCAAGGAAAAAGAAAGCTATGCCCGATTGATGGGTGAAAACGTCATCACCTTGAACATCGTCAAGCGCTCAGGTGAAAACTTGATTCAAGCCAGCGACGATTGCCGAGCCCTGATTGCTGAATTGCAAGCAGGCCCCTACCCCAAAGATCTAGACGTAGTCTTCACCGGTGACCAGAGCACACAAACCCGCATCACCGTTCACGACTTGATCAACACCATCATCATTGGCTTTATTTTGGTGGTACTGATTCTGATGTTTTTCATGGGAGCCACCAATGCCATTTTCGTTGGCCTTTCAGTTCCTCTGTCTTGCTTCATCGCCTTTTTGGTATTGCCCAGCTTAGGTTTCTCTTTGAACTTCATTGTACTGTTTTCCTTCTTGTTGGCGTTGGGAATTGTTGTAGATGACGCCATTGTAGTCATCGAAAACACCCACCGTATTTTCATGAAAGAGCGAATCGGCATTGTTGATGCAGCCAAGAAAGCAGCTGGCGAGGTCTTCATGCCTGTATTCAGCGGCACCTTGACGACCTTGGCTCCATTTGTACCCTTGGCTTTCTGGGGCGGTGTAGTCGGCAAGTTCATGTTCTTCTTGCCGGTCACCTTGATCATTACCCTGCTCGCCTCC
>JAURGZ010000067.1 GCA_030833525.1 Bacteroidota bacterium
CTCGCCATGCTGGCTGCCGCCGCTGTGGCCATTCCATTTGTATCCTCTTGCAAAGACGAGCCAGAACCCGAGCCTCCCATCGGGGGTGGTGGTTACACCAGCTCTGACGAAGTGGCCAAAGACAATTTGGTGGCTAAGTTTTCATTCGAAGGAAACATGGACGATGCGAAGGGCAATATCACAGGCGCTTCTTCTGAGAACGTCATGTTCGGTGCGGGTGCCAAGGGTCAAGCCTATCAAGGTGCCTCAAACGGATATGCTTTGTATACGGGTGTGTCAAGTGCCATCAGCGGCTTGCAATCTGTAACCATTTCTACTTGGGTGAAAACCTCAGCGCACACCGATGGTGCTGAGTCTTGGTTCCAATTGTTGAACGATTCCAACTGGATTGGTAACATGTTCATTTTGCAAGAGTCTGGAACTCCTGGTGACGACTCTACGCGCATCAAGTTCACGGTAAACAACTGGAATGCCCCCGCTTGGAAAGAGCAGTGGATGGACTTGGGCGGTGCTAACCGCATGGTCATCGGCGATGACATGTGGCACCATGTAGCTGTTTCCTATGATGCAGCTACTTCTATGGCGGCTTTCTATGTAGACGGCGCGAAAATGACCTTGCCCGATAACGTGACCAAGCGTTACGGTTCAGATCCTACCGCTGGCGGTGAGGCTTTGGGTGCTTTGTCTTTCAAAAACGCCACCCGTTTTGTATTCGGATGCTACAAGCAGAGCTTGCCCGGTGGCAGCCCCGATGCTTGGATGAAGAACTATGACGGTGGATTGGACGAGTTTCGCATGTACAACAAAGCTTTGGCTGATGCCGATGTGAAAGCTTTGTACGACTTGGAGAAAGCCGGTAAGTAATTGGTGATAAATTCATTATCAATAAAAAACTGTAAAACACTTGGAAGGCTGCTCCTCGGGGCAGCCTTCTCTTTGTCGTTGCTTATCCTGGGAGGCTGTAAGCCTGACCCCGTAGAGCCGGATCCTCCCTTGCCCAAGGCGCCCCTGCAGTTGAGTACGCTGCGCTTCGACAATACGGCCTATTTAGGAACTCAGGTTCGCAATGTTTCGCGAAAAGTTATCCTAGAGCTGCGCTTCAACGATGCCATTGTCTCGACTCAATTCGGCGACAAATTCGTTGTGTATCGATCGGGCCAAAGCAGTGTTCCCTTGACCTTTGAATCTTCGCGAGGAGACAGTTGCATCACGGTTCGTTTCAATGACGATTTGTTGGAGGGCACTACGTATACCTTAGTCGTTATCAAGGGGCTGCAGGCTCAGCACATCGAGCCTCTGGCGAGTTCAGTTTCCATTTCCTTCTCGACGGGATTTGATTTTAGCAGCGATAAATTCCCCAGGGTTAGCCTGGAGACCATGATGGATACCGTCATGGAGCGAACCTTTCGCTATTTTTATGATTATGCCCACCCGGTGAGCGGCCTTTCCCGTGAGCGAAAAGGTTCGGGTGAGATCGTCACAAGCGGTGGCTCAGGAATGGGGTTGATGGCCCTGCCTGTGGGAGTGAAGCGCGGATTCATTTCTCGAAGCGAAGCCCTTCAGAGAGCTCGAAAAACCACTTCTTTTTTGCTCAATACGGCTCAAACCTTTCACGGGGCCTATTCCCATTGGCTCAACGGTACGACGGGGAAAGTGATTCCTTTCAGCACCTACGACAACGGGGGTGACTTGGTTGAGACCTCCTACTTGATAGCGGGATTGTTGACCTTGCGTCAGTATTTTGATCAATCAAGCTCTGATGAAACAGAGCTGCGCGGTTGGATCGATAGCATATACCGCCGCGTGGAATGGGACTGGTATACCCGTGGCCAGAAGGTGCTATATTGGCACTGGAGCCCCGATAACGCTTGGGCCATGAATATGCCCATTCGGGGTTGGAACGAATGTTTGATCACGTACATGATGGCGGCTGCTTCTCCCACCCATGGTATTGATAAGGAGACCTATGCTTCAGGATGGGCTAAAAATGGTGCCATCAAAGCCAATACGACTCATTATGGATACAATTTGCCCCTGGGTGCTTCTGGTGCTTTAGGCGGGCCTCTCTTTTTTGAACATTATACCTTTTTGGGCATTGATCCCAGAGGTTTGAGCGATGCCTATGCCAATTACTGGGATCAGGTGCGCCACCATACTTTGATCAATTACTCGTATTGCAAGGCTAATCCCAAGAAATTTGCCGGTTACAGCGATAGTTCTTGGGGCCTGACGGCTTCTGATAACCCTTGGGGTTACAGTGCTCACGACCCGGCAAACGACAAGGGCGTCATTACTCCCACGGCGGCACTTTCTTCCATCGCGTATACGCCTGAAGAGAGCTTGGCAGCCCTGGATTATTTTTATTACAAAATGGGCCATCGCCTGTTCAAAGAATATGGATTTGTCGATGCCTTTCACTTAGGTGAAGGTTGGTTTGCCAATTCGTTTCTTGCAATCGATCAGGGACCCATTTTGATCATGATGGAAAACTACCGCAGCGCCCAAATTTGGGAGTTGCTGACTTCGGCTTCTGAAGTAAAAGATGGTTTGAAATTGCTTGGCTTTACCGCCCCCTATTTGAATTAACATGAAAATGATTGCGCGTACTTCGGCTGCATTGGCCTTGTTGTGTGTAGCCGGTTTGCAAGCCCAATCGGCGGCTGATCAATTTGTAGATTCCCTGATGAAGGAAATGAGCTGGATGGAGAAAATCGGCCAGTTGAATTTGCCTTCAGTGGGTTTTGATGTAACCGGCCCTGTTCTCAGCACTGGGGTTGACGACAAAATGCGCCAAGGTTTGGTAGGAGGAGTCTTCAATACCTTCACTCCAACGGCGGTGCGCAAGTTGCAAGATTTTGCCATGGAACATCACCCTCACCGAATTCCTTTGTTGTTCGGTTATGATGTCATTCACGGGCATAGAACCATTTTGCCCATCCCCTTGGCTCAATCGGCATCTTGGAACCTCTCCTTGATCGAGTTGGGTGCGGCTATGGCGGCGCGTGAAGCGGCAGCAGATGGGTTGAACTGGACTTTTTCGCCCATGGTTGACGTGGCGCGCGACCCCCGTTGGGGTCGCGTCTCTGAAGGCGCGGGCGAGGATCCTTGGTATGGCAGCCGAGTGGCTGAAGCCATGGTTCGTGGCTATCAAATGCCACAGATGCAGCAGGGCTATTCCTTGGGTTATCCACAGAGTGTAATGGCCTGTGTCAAGCACTTTGCTTTGTACGGCGCTGCAGAAGCAGGTCGCGATTACAATACGGTTGACATGAGCCCCTACCGCATGGAGAACGATTATTTCCCTCCTTACAAGGCTGCGGTAAAAGCAGGAGTAGGCTCGGTGATGACTTCTTTCAACGACGTGAATGGAGTTCCCGCGACTTGCAATCCATTCTTGTTGCAACAAGTGTTGCGCAAAGAATGGGGCTTTGACGGCATGGTGGTTACTGATTACACGGCCATCAATGAGTTGATCAATCACGGGGTGGGCGATGGCCCAACGGTCGCTGCTAAATCCTTGAAAGCGGGTGCTGAAATGGATATGGTGGGTGAGTTGTACCTGACCCATGGAGATTCCTTGCGTCAAGCAGACCCTGAAGTCGCGAAGGCCATTGAATTGGCTTGCCGAAATATTTTAATGGCCAAGTATCGTTTGGGTTTGTTTGAAGATCCATACCGCGCCTGGAAGGCAGAAGATACGGCCGTGATCATGAGCCAAGAGCACAAGTCCTTGGCCAAGCGCTCAGCCGAAGAATCCATGGTGTTGTTGAAAAACCAGGGCGCATTGCCATTGAATGCTCAGCAGCGCGTCGCATTCATTGGCCCTCAGATCAAACGCAAGCGCGACTTGATTGGCAACTGGAGCGGTGCGGGCGATTGGACCCAATCGATTTCCATTTGGGAAGCGGTTTCGCAAGGACAATTCTGGCCCATGGGTTCCTCTGTCTCATACGCCTTGGGATGCAATTTGGTTGAAGATCCAGCGATGATAGCCCAGTTGAATCCACACGGTGCCATGTTGGAGATCGATTCTCGCCCGTCAGAGACCCTCTTGAAAGAGGCTGTGAAGACAGCGAAAAAAGCCGATGTCATGGTGTTGGCTTTGGGTGAACCATTTGGCATGAGTGGCGAGGCGGCTTCTCGCAGCCAGTTGACATTGCCTGAGCAACAGGTTGCATTGATCAAAGCCGTTGCCGCTACTGGCAAGCCCATCGTATTGGTTCTGTTCAACGGGAGACCGCTGTGTTTGGAGAATGTCGAAGGGTATTGCGATGCTATTTTAGAGGCTTGGTTTCCAGGAACCATGGGTGGTCCAGCTGTGGCAGAATTGATCAGCGGGATGCAATCACCATCGGGTCATTTGACCATGACATATCCCCGAAACGAGGGCCAAATACCCCTGTATTACAACCATCGCAACACCGGTCGACCCTTGGATGTGAATCAGAAATACACCAGCAAGTATTTGGACGTAGCCAACAGCCCCTTGTATGACTTTGGGCATGGATTGAGCTATGCTGATTTTTCGCTAAGGACGCTCAAAGTGGACCGAGTAGGAGAGGAACTGCATGTTTCCTGTCTGCTCTCTCGTTCAGCTGAAGGTTATGCAGGCCCTGCCAGCGAAGTGGTGCAGGTCTACTTGCGCGATGAAGTGGCGAACATGACTCGCCCGGTATTGGAATTGAAAGCCTTTGAGAAAAAAGCATTGCTTCCTGGAGAATCAGCGCAACTGAATTTTGTCATTCCCCGATCGGAGTGGGGCTATTTCAACTCAGAGCGTCATTGGGTCATGGAGCCCGGTCAATTCGAGATTTCAGTGGGTACTTCATCAGCCAACTTGCCTTTGCAAGGGCACATTTGGTTGGATTGAGTTTACTACTGATGGCTGTGTATCCCAGGCCAAAGCCAAAGGGGCAGGCCTGATTCTTGGAAAGCGGAATCCCAAGAATTGTGGTTGGCTTCGGGGTATTCGGTTAAACGGCTCTTGGCACCGGCTTTCAACAAAGCTTGATACATGATTTGGGAGTGTTCGGGCGAAACAACGTCATCGCGAAGCCCATGGAATATCCACCAGCCTGTATGTTGCATAGTAGATGCTGCTGTAGGGTCACCCCCTCCACAAATGGGGAAAGCCTTTTTGAAATAACCTGGCCGGCGGTAAACCAATTCGAAAGCACCCATGCCTCCCATGCTCAATCCGCCAATGACAGACAGTTGAGTATCAAAATGACAGGTTTCTTGCAGCGAATCAAGCATGTAGACCAGTGCACGCATGGCCCAGGTCATATCGTTTTGATACTGGAATGCAAAATGGCGCTGCCCGCTCGCGGTATCCATGCTGCGCTCTACCGAACTCCAATAATCGTCGGCGGGGCACTGAGGTACGATGATGCGAAATAAACCTTTGAATTGAGCCAAAAATTCAGAACCGTGAGCCAGCTGGGCCTGATTGTCATGACCCCGTTCTCCTGACCCGTGTAAAAATAGCAGCACTGGGGCCGAAGGTTCATGGGGTTCGAGGTATCGAAAGCGCAGCGTTTGTCCTTCAAATTCAAAGCTATCGGCTTGGTAATCTTGCCCTTGAAGGACGAGGGGCAAGAGGCAAAAAAGGGTTAGGCTCCAGAATTTCACCCTGCGAATCTAAGCAAAGCTTGTTTTGGGGTTAGGCGTATGGCGGCAAATGGGCGTGGGCGATGTAAATTTGGGTCTATGAGGTTATGGCTCCTGCTCTTGTTCATGTTCGCTGCCCCATTTTCGTGGGCACAAGATCCTGTTTTGAATTGGAACCCAGAAGAGCAGGCCATCTACGATACGGTCATGCGCCGCACCTTTGAGTATTTTTGGACAGCCGCTGAGCCCAATAGTGGCATGGCCTGTGAACGTGTTCATGTCGATGGAATTTACCCTGAGCAAGACCAAACCGTGGTCACTACAGGGGGTACGGGCTTTGGTTTGATGGCCATACTGGCGGGCGTGCATCGCGGTTATGTTACCCAAGAACAAGCCTTTGAACGCTTTTGTCGAATCGTGCGGTTTTTAGAAAAGGCCGACCGTTTTCACGGGGCTTGGCCTCATTGGATATACGGAGAAACGGGCCGCGTAAAACCCTTTTGGATCAAAGACGACGGTGGCGATTTAGTCGAGACGTCCTTCCTGCTTCAAGGATTGCTATCCGTGCGTCAGGCCTATGCCGACGGAAACCGCAAAGAACGCAAGCTGGCTCAGCGCATCGATGCCTTGTGGCGCGGCGTTGAGTTTGATTGGTACACCCGCGGGGGCGACTCCCTGTATTGGCATTGGAGTCCCCATTACGGTTGGGAAATGAATTTCCCGGTTCGAGGTTTCAACGAATGCCACATCATGTATGTGCTGGGTCTGCTGTCTCCCACGCACCCCATATCAGCTTCTGTGTACACCAACGGGTGGAATCGACGCGGTGAGATGAAATCGCTGCATGCAGTAGGGGCAGAACAAGGATTGAGTCAATCGTATGGTCTTCAATTCGATCACCAAGGGGATGTGCCGTTGGGTGGCCCCTTGTTTTGGGCGCATTACAGTTACTTGGGTATGGACCCCAGAGGATTGATAGATGCCTGTGGTCACTATGGAGTAGAAGCTACGAACATGGCCTTGATCAATTGGGATTGGTGCCGCCATCAATCGGGTCGCTGGGCCGGATACAGCGACAGCTCCTGGGGATTGACCTCCTCGTATTCCATCAAGGGTTATGCTGGGCATGCTCCGGCTGCAGGACGAGATTTGGGTGTCATAAGCCCAACGGCAGCCTTGTCATCCTTTCCTTACAGCCCTGAGCAGTCGAAGGCAGCTCTGATGAATTGGTATAATAATAAGCCTGAGTTGCTAGGCCCCTATGGGTTTTACGACGCTTTTTCTGAATCCGAAAATTGGATGTTGCCTCGTTACCTAGCCATCGATCAGGGCCCCATTGTGGTTATGATGGAGAACTACCGCAGTGCCTTGCTTTGGAATTTGTTCATGGCTTGTCCCGAGTGGACTAAGCTGCCTGCAGCGGCGGGTTTATCAACGGGATACAGCTACGAAGAAGCTCGTTAAGCTTTTTCTTGGGTAGGGCTGAGCCTCGTATCTTTGCGACCATGGCCACATCCTTTCAAGATACCATCGTAGCCCGGGCTACAGCTGCCGGTATGGGAGCCGTGGCCGTTGTGCGTATCAGTGGCCCTCAAGCCATGGAATGGACCGATGCTTTATTGAAGAAGCCGGTATCAGATGCCCCTAGCCATACTTTGCACTTGCGCAAATTGTATCAAGGAGAATCCCTGCTCGATGAGGCCTTGGTCGCCATTTTTCACGGTAGAAAAAGCTACACCGGGGAGCCTACTGTGGAGTTGTCGCTGCACGGGAGCGAATTCATCGTTCAACAAGTGCTGCGGGCCTACTTGGAATTGGGAGCTCGAATGGCAGAGCCAGGTGAGTTTACCCAGCGTGCTTTTTTAAATGGGAAATTAGACCTGGCCCAAGCCGAGGCGGTGGCCGATGTCATCGCTTCAGAACATGCCGCTGCACACAACCAAGCTTTGCATCAATTACGGGGTGGGTTCTCTCAAGACATAGCCCAACTGAGGGCTCGACTGCTGCACTTTGTTTCGTTGATCGAATTGGAGCTGGATTTTGGAGAAGAAGATGTCGAGTTTGCCTC
>JAURGZ010000020.1 GCA_030833525.1 Bacteroidota bacterium
AAGCATAGGCAAAAAATCGACTTCCCTTTTCGCGCAATTGGGCCTCTGTGGGCCCTTCTAATTCCCAATATGAATCGTCAAACAGCAAAACCTCAGCCCATTCCTTTTACGATGACCAGCGATTTCAACCACTCTTGCAATACAGTGGCATAGGCAGCAGCAATGGCCAAAATGGCTACGATCAACCCCAGCCATCGTTTAGGGTTCATGGGCTCTTTGAAAAACAACCAAGCCACCAAGGCTGTAAAAATCAAGATGCCAATGTTATTCATGGCAAAAAAGGCGGCCGTGGCGCCTTGAAAGGCGTACAATCCGCGCAACAAGAATACGATGGAAAAAAAGTTGATCAGGCCCAAGGCTATGCCGCTTTGAAGGGCGGCCCTGTTCCACTGAGCGCGCCAATCAGACCGAAGCCATCCGAGGCTACCAAAAAGAAAAGCCGAACCAAAAATCACGGTACTCTGCTGCCAATCGTTCAGGCCCGAATGAAAACTTTGGCGAATGGCATTCAGACCGGCATCAACCAATCCTGAGCCTATAAAAACAGCTAATAGAATGGGCTCGAATCGCAAATTTTCCTGGCTCGAAAGCAAGTATATACTGAGTATGGACAGAACCACAGCCAAACCCAATCCCCAGCCCAAAGGTTCGGCATACAAAACAACCGCAACCCCCATAGGAATGACCAAGCTCAATTTGGTAGCCGTAGCGGCCGAAGCAGCCCCAGCTCGACGGGTGGCCGTACCCATCAATAGGAAAGTGGCTACAAACAGCAGACCCATGCTAAATAGCAATCCAAAGGCAGGGTCGCCGACATGGGACACGCGCCAAGTTCCTTCTCCAAATGCAGTTCCCAAACCTTCGCCCAGCAAGAGGCAAGTACCGTAATTGACCCAAACAACAGGGAACAAAGCCCGGTTGTTCCGACCCAATTGGGTAAACAAAAGGAAGATCAATGAGCTACAGAGAATCGACAGCAGCAAGTAGGCCATGTGCGCAAGTTACACCCAAGATCCCGCTGTTCACAAGGTGCGCTTCCAGGTATGCAAGGCATCGCCCTCCCCGTTTTGGCAGGTCCAATTTCCCATCGATTCGCCTTTGAATGAACGTGCATCAGGGGCTTTCAACGCCGCATTATGGGCCGCTGGACTCCAATGACTATGGCTGGTAAAACGCGAAATTTCATCGACCATGCCTTGGTTCAAAAACGCATCCAAAACTTGGCGTCCCCCCTCAATCATGACTGAGCCCAAACCTTCTTTTAGCAAGTATTGCAGCACTTGTTCAGCCGATCGGGTATCGGGCAGCTGGACAAATCGAAACCCCTTGATTTCGGGCGCCGAACTGCATTCATGCAGCACCCACCACTCCCTGGACAAGTCGCCGTTATAAGCCGAATATTGGCCCTCTAAACGAGCGTCCAAAACCACGCGCTGCGCGCGTGTCTGTCTCCCGAACAAACCCGGCATATCGGCATTGAAAGTGCCTACACCGACCAAAATGGCCATTTCTTGATCGCGCAAATCCAACAATTGCTCGCGCGCCCAGTCCCCGCTGATTTTCAATCGCTGCGAGGCTACGCCACTTCCCATAAAGCCGTTGGCCGTCTCGGCCCATTTGGCATGCGCAAATGCTCGCTTTTGAATTTGATTCACCCAAAAACGGCGATTCAAAATCCGCGCGTCATGTTCCAATATGCCTTCGATCACTTCTACCCCCGCCTCTCTCAATCGAGCTATGCCCTGACCGCTCACCCGAGGATTGGGGTCTGTCATGGCCAAGACCACCCTTGAAATGCCAGCCTCCAAAATGATATCGGTACAGGCAGGGGTTTTGCCTTGATGGTTGCAGGGTTCCAAGTTGACGTACAGGGTACCCCCTCTCGCCCTATCCAGATTCGGCAAGGAAAGCAAAGCCTCTCTCTCAGCGTGCCAGGCCCCATATTGGCGGTGGTGGCCTTCGGCGATGCAAGAACCCCTTGCATCGAAAACCACCGAACCTACCAAGGGGTTCAAACCCACAGCGGTTCCGGCCTGTTGGGCCAGTTCCAAGCAGCGTTTCATGGAGGCTGTATGGCTCAGTTCAGTCACGGGCAGGAGGATGCTTTGCGAAGTTATGGCTAATTTTGAAGCTCCATGGCCAAGTCCAGTCCTACACCCCGAATTCGTTTAACCGCCCTTTTCAAAGAATTTTACCAAAGCCAGCAAAGCGCAGGCATTCTATTGATTGTTTGCACCTTGTTCTCGCTTTATTGGGCCAACTCGAGCTGGGGAGAAACCTACCGTTCATTTTGGCACTTTGAATTGGGAAGCGAGCCCTTTGGCTTGCATTTGAAACACAGTTTGGGTGAGTGGATCAACGATGCCTTGATGACCGTGTTTTTCTTGCTGGTAGGCCTTGAAATTGAACGCGAATTGTACATCGGTGAATTGAGCAACCGAAAGCAAGCCCTCTTGCCCGTGATTGCGGCGGTTGGAGGCATGGCCGTCCCAGCTTTGATCTACATGCTCAGCAATTGGCAGTCGCCTGAAACCTTGCGCGGCATTGGTATTCCTACGGCTACCGACATTGCCTTTGCCATTGCCCTGATGAGTTTATTGGGCGATCGTGTACCCCCTTCGCTGAAGGTATTCTTGACCGCCTTGGCCATCATCGATGACCTGGGTGCCATTTTTGTCATTGCCCTGTTTTACGGAGACGGTTTTCACTGGGCCTGGTTGGGTGCTTCCATCTTGATTGGGGCTTTGATGTTTGTGTTCCAGCGTCGTGGCGTCACCTCGTTGTGGGTATATTTGCCCTTGGGCCTGTTGTTGTGGCTCGCGATGATGCATTCGGGCATTCACGCAACCTTAGCCGGTGTCATTCTGGCCTTTGCCATTCCTTTTGAAGACGGCAAGCCCCATACAGTTTCCTACAAATTGGAACACCGCTTGGCCGCCCCTGTCACCTTTTTCATTCTACCCCTGTTTGCCTTAGCCAACACCGCCATTCCCATTAGCAGCGATACCTTTCAGCACTTTTTAGGCCCTGAATCCATGGGCATTTTCTTGGGCTTGGTGCTTGGCAAGCCTCTGGGCATCGTCACATTCAGCCTGATCAGCGTCAAATTGGGATATGCCCATCTTTCAGCCAACATCAGCCGCCGCATGCTTTGGGGAGCCGGTATGTTGGGAGGAATTGGCTTTACCATGGCCATGTTCGTGACCAATCTGGCCTTCAACGACCAGGCTTTGATTGATTTGGGCAAACTCAGCGTTTTGGTAGCCAGCACCACGGCGGCCCTGCTCGGATACAGCCTCTTGCGTTGGGGCAGTAAATAAACTCATTTAATGCCTAATTTTCGAGATGCGAATTTTACTCTTGGTCTTGATTGTAGGACTAGCCCTTTACAGCAATCCCAGTTTCGACAAACACAAAGCCTTGGTTCATTTGGAAATCAAAGAACAAACCCAAGAAAAAACCGAAGAAAACCTGGCCTCCAAACTCGGGCAATGGCTGAATCGAGGAGTGAGCCAATTGGCCGTTGATGCTCTGATGAGTTACGACAATTACTATGTCGCCTCAGTTACGCATTTGAAAACAGACTCAGAAGAGCGTTTGTTGAGCATCGGGGTTTTTGGACAAGTTTTTATTTTGCCCCAAGAATTGAGCCTGTAAGCCATGCGGTTGTTGCTCTCCCTGCTACTGGGATTCACCGGGTCTTTGCTTGGGCAAATTCGATTCATAGATGCGGGCATTTTCCGAGTCGAATACAACGAACACTATGAGCAACCTCAACGACTGTGGTATACCGTTTCCTGTACTGAATCTTTGTATTCCCGGTCGGGATTGAACTTCTATGGAGTTGACTCGGTGCATACTTCAAATGATGCCGATTATGCCAACAACGTTTACGACAAAGGACACCTGGCTCCCGCAGCCGATTTTGCTTGCAACGAAACAGCCCTTCGCCAAACCTTCAGTTATTTGAATTGCGCCTTGCAACACGAATCCCTGAACCGAGGGCCTTGGAAGGCTCTGGAAGATCACGAAAGGCAATTGGCCCAAGTCGCTCAAGTCGAGGTGCGCGTAGAATTGGAATTTTCAAACAGCCAGCCCCTGCCTACTGGAGCTGTCGTGCCCAGTCACTTTACCAAAATCCTGACCCAAGGTGACCGAGTATGGCGCTACCGATTCCCCAACGATGCCAGCGTCAAAGGGCGCCCCTACTCCTCGTTTTTGGTGGGCTCTGATTGATTTTCGGGTTGGAGTGCTTAGACCTTATCGGTCCCAAACGGATACAAAAAAAGCCCCGCCGAATGGCGGGGCTTTTGGCTGGCGGTCCGGACGGGGCTCGAACCCGCGACCCCATGCGTGACAGGCATGTATTCTAACCAGCTGAACTACCGAACCGTTTCCCTCGAAAGGGATGGCAAAAATACAGCGATAGGCAATATTTGCGCAATAGGAAACCGTAATTTTTTTAAAAAATTTGTCAGGCCCTGATTCGACTCAGTATCTTCGTCAATCAGGCTCTTCCAAGACCCTGTTACACAAGCCAATGAACACAAAACAATTTCTTTCGAGCCGATTGACTTGGCTCGCCCTTTTCTGTTCGGCCCAGCTCGGCCTAGCCCAATTTCCCGAAGTGACCTGCTACCATGTTGATGCCGGGGCCCATGAACGAAACCGCAACATCGACGTGGAATACATGGGACTCGACGTGTCATTCGTTCCTGAAAAAGGCGAGGTAAAAGGCCTGGTATTGCATCGATTCAAAGCCCTGCAAGACCAATTGGACACGGTGTTCTTTGATGCGCCTGGCATCCAAATCAACAAAGTCAGCTTGGATGGCCAACCCATCGCTTTTCGAACCATTCCAGCCGGTTTGGTCTGTGAAACCCGTTTGACTGGCGCATTTGGCCAAATCCATGAAATTGCCATCGACTACCTAGCCCACCCCAAACGCGGCATTTATTTCATCGGTTGGAACAACGACAACAGCGATGATCCCAAGCGAATGACTCGCAAACAGATCTGGACACAAGGTCAAGGCATTGACAACCGCCATTGGATACCCATGATTGACGATCGGGGAGATAAGTTCGTAACGGCCGTAAGCGTCTATGGAATCGATGACCGTTACAAGGTTTTATCGAATGGCGCTCTCATCAGCAACAAACTCGACAAGAAAACCAACACCCGCACCTGGGTCTACAAAATGAGCAAACCCCATGCGGGTTATCTGCTCATGCTGGGCATAGGAGAATACAACATCAAGGAAAGCAAAACTTCTCGTGGCACGCCCATTCAGTTTTGGTATTACCCTGAACATCCCGAACGGGTAGAGCCCACCAGCAAGAATACCGAAGACATCATCGAGTTTTTGGAAGACGAAATTGGCGTCCCCTACGCATGGGGCAACTACGCCAATATCATGATCCAGGATTTCTTGTATGGGGCTATGGAAAACACCAGCGCCACAACCTTTGGCGACTTCTTCTGGGTGGATTCGCGTTCCTTTTTGGACCACAATTACATAGGAGTCAATTGCCACGAAGCCACGCACCAGTGGTTTGGAGACCTGATCACAGGCCGACACGATGCTGAGCAGTGGCTGCAAGAGTCGTTTGCCACTTTTTACCCCGGATTGTATCAAGGTCATGCCTTTGGAGAAGATGCCCAGGCTTGGTACTTCAGAGGGCAAATGAACGGAGCCTTGGCGGCCGGTCGCGAGAACTCCCTACCCGTTCGCCACAGCGCATCGGGCAGTTCCCGTCACTATCCCAAAGGTGCTTCTGTGTTGTACATGTTGCAGCACACCATGGGCCGCGAAAATTATAGACGCGCCATTCAACTGTATTTGCAACGCCACGGGTATGGAACGGTTGAAACCTGGGATTTGCAGAAGGCCATCATCGATGCCACCGGCATGAATATGGATTGGTTCTTCGACGAGTGGATTCACCGCGGTGGCGAGCCCAAATACCGCGTTCAATTCAGCCAACAAGGCAATCAAGGAGTATTCAATATCGAGCAAATTCATGTGCACGACGCCGTAGTCAGAGACTTTAAAATGCCCATAGATTTCGCCATTCATTTGAGCGATGGTCGAATTCTGCGCCAAACCGTTGTCATTGATAAAGCCTATCAACAAGTTCGCATCAACCTGCCAGAAGGCAGCGAAGCCGTATTGGGATTGTTCGATGAGGGATCTTTCGTTTTGAAACACTTGGAGTTTGAAAAAAACCAGCAGCAGTGGCTCACTCAGTTGGCCAAGGCCACCTTCACCTTGGATCGTTTCGATGCGCTATTGGCAATGAAATCATGGCCTTTATCTGCCAAAAAAGAAGCCTTATTGGCTGCCTTCAAACGCGAAAAACAAGCCGATTTCTTAGCCGAAATCACCCGCCAATTGATGGCAGACGATGCCTCTGCATTGGAATTCGCCCAATCGGCATTTGAATCCTCTGAACATTTGGTGCGCCGCGTGGCCATCAATCAGTGCCCCATCACACCTGAAACCCAAGCTTATTTCTGGAATAGCCTAAGCGACTCCAGTTACGAAAACATAGAATTGGCCTTGCGCCGCATGTGGAACAACCCCCTATTTGGCCAACAGAAGAATGCGCTATTGGACCGCACCAAGGGCTTAGACGGATACCTGAACAACCTCTTGATCGCCTACAACGAACTGGGGGCAGAAATATATCCCGACATCAATTGCCATGCTCAGCTCGTGCTCATGGCTGGCCCTCAATTCGAATTTCGCACCCGCGTTCAGGCTGTGCAGGCTCTGCGGCGCATGAACCACCTAGACGAGTACTATGCCCGTGTGCTGTTTGACGCTCTATTGAATTTCAATTCTCGCCTCTCTAATCCCGTTCTATCCATATGCCGTCAGTATATCCAAGAAACTCAGAAAAAGAGCACCTTCGAATCTGCCTTGCAAAAAAGCGGCGGCGATTGGCCTGGCCTACCGAAAGGCATGAACGCTCTAAATGCGGCTGAAATTGCCAAATTACGAGGCATGTTAGGCCTCTGAACTCTTTGATTTATGGGCCGAAATTCATTACTTAGCAGTTTATTTAGGATATCTGTGAAAAAGACTGTCGCTTCTACCCCCCAGCGCACGCGTTCAACGAGTATATTGAACCTCGCCATCGCAACCTTACTCAGTATGGTACTGGGACTTCAGGCCTGCAAAGGGCCCTCGTTTGAAGAAGGGAAAAAATTGTTCGACCAAGGTTATTACGGTCAAGCGGCCTTTTTGCTGGAAGAGTACAGCAAAGACTCCGAAGACAAACGCCTCAAGCAGGAAGCTATTTTCTTGGCTGCAGAAGCCTATCGTTTGAACAGCGACTATGAAAAAGCCAAGCGCTTGTATGACAAGGCTTTGAAGACTGACCCTAAAAACACCAAAGCTCTGATTGCTCGTGCTGACATGCTCAAGAACCTCGAGCAATACCGCGAGGCCGTCGATGCCTACAACACGTACCTCGAGGAGGTTCCCGGCGATAGCATGGCCTACAACCGCATGATCGGTTGCGAATGGGCCCTTCAATGGACCGAAGATTCAAGCCGATACGAAGTTTCGTACTTCAAAGAAGCCAACACGCGCATCTCCAATGACTGGGCCCCCATGATGGCCTCCAAGCAAGACGACGTTTTGTTTTTCACCACCGATCGTGAAGGTGGCGCCACCAAACGCATCTATTCAGGAACCATGAATTTCTGGACTGACGTGTGGTACATGCAGTACGAAAAAGGCAAAAAGGGCAAACCTGGCAAATGGCTAGGTCCCTACTATTTGGATGATGCCAAAGACGCCAAAATCAAATTCCCCAATACCGACTTCAACGAAGGAGCCATGACCTTCGATAACCGCTACCAAACCATGTACATGACCCAGTGCGGAGGTCGCGATGGCAAGCAGCAAATGTGCGGCATTTACGAGTACAAAAAGCGTGGCAATGAGTGGATCATGGGTAGCATTTTGGACTTCTGCGCCGAAGATTCCTCTCACAGTTATGGCCACCCTGCCTTGAGCCCCGACGGCAACACCTTGTATTTTTCTTCCAACCGCGAAGGCGGCTATGGCGGGTTCGACATCTACGCGGTAACCTACAGCCGCCGTTCCAAGAAATGGAGCGACCCTGTTAACTTGGGACCCAACGTCAACACTTCAGGTGACGAATACTTCCCCTACATCAACCCCCACAACAACAAGCTGTACTTCTCAACCGACGGATGGCCTACTTTGGGCGGTTTGGACATGTATGAAGCTGAACCCACCGACAACATTCAAGTATGGCGCGAAGTAGAGAACTTGCGCGAGCCCTTGAACTCGGGTGGTGACGACTTCGGTATCACTTTCTACAACAAAGACCCCAACAAAGGTTTCTTTACCTCGAATCGCGGTGACCGCAAGAACAACGATGACATTTATGCCTTCGACGTTACTCCCTTGCTCATCAACATTCAGGGTGTCGTAACCGATTGTAACAGCAAAAAGCCCCTGATTGGAGCTACGGTTATCATCACCAACGACCGCGATAGTGTGGTGGCTACTTTGAAAACCGACAGCATGGGAGCCTACAATTACGACTTGAAAGAGAAGACCAATTACAAGTTGATTGCCAAGCACCCCGCTCTCTACTACTTCGATGGTCCCTTGACCGAGCGCACCACTTGGGGCATTCGCTTCTCAACCACCCTCTACCAAGACTTCTGCTTGACCAGCCCCATCGACGAGATTCTGACTTTGCCCATTTTCTATGATTTGGACAAAGCCAACATTCGTCCTGATGCGGCCGCTGTCCTTGACACTTTCGCTCGCAACGTATTGTTGAAATACCCCAAACTGATTGCCGAATTGGGCTCTCACACGGACTGCCGTGCGAGCATTGACTACAACGTAAAGTTGGCTCAACGACGTGCCGACAGTGCCCGTAGTTATCTCATCAATAAATACGGAATCGATTCCAGCCGAATCGTCGCCGTTGGTTATGGTGAGTTGGAATTGGTCAACGATTGCAAATGCGAAGGCCAAGAAGTGGTGGGCATGACTCCCTACATCAAAGGTGAAACCAAAAAGATGATTGTAGCCAAAGACCGCGATGGAAACGTTCGCATGAGCTACTACGAAGAATACTTACCCAGTGAAATCAAAATCATTGGGGACAAAGCCTTCGTCATGTGCGACGAATACCAGCACCAGCAAAACCGTCGTACCACAGTGCGTTTCGCTTGGGAAGGCACCGAATCTCGCGCCAAAGTAAACGTAAACGTCGACTTGGATCGCAACAATACCAACGTAGGAAAAGCCAGCAAAGACAGCGCTGCAGCCGAAGCAGCAAGCAGCCCCGAAATGGACTTGAGCGGTGCCATTCCTGTTACCATAAGCTCATTGAGCGGCAAAGATGCCATTTCTGTCATGGTGAACAACGTGCGTGCTGAGGCCTTTGTATATGACTTCATCGGTCGATACACGGCTGTTCCCGCTGCCGTAGCCGCAGAATGGTTGAAATCTGGCTTGATCAACAAAGGAAGCTTCTTGGATGGCGATAAAGTTGTCGCGGTTGACCCCAACACCGGCAAGAAAATCAAGCTGCCCAGCAACAAGTTTGTCCTTGACCAAATGACCGTAGGTGATTACGTAGTGAAAAACGTATCGTTCCAAATCACCGATAAGGTTGATGTACCCACCTTGGGTAAGAACTTCTTCAAAGTATTCAAACCTGAATCTCCTGTGAAAGACGGCAAGTTGTACTTGCTGCCCAAGCGCCCTGTGCGTCAACCCCGCACATCGCCCACCAGCAGCCGTTCAACGCCCGCTGCCGAAGAACCCGCTTCAGATTCTGATGAAAGTGAAGGAGGCAAAAAGAAGAAAAAGGATTAACAAAAAAGCCCCGAAGTGATTCGGGGCTTTTTTTATGCTCAGGATTGAACTTGTTATAAGGCTTGTCGAATGCGTTTCAATTTAACCAACAAGGCTTCTACCTGATCCAAGGGCAACATGTTGGCCCCGTCGCTCTTGGCCGAGGCTGGATCGGGGTGCGTTTCCATGAACAATCCATCGGCACCCACTGCAATGGCGGCTTTGGCAATGGTTTCAATCAGTTCAGGTTTGCCCCCGGTAACACCCGAGCTTTGATTGGGCTGTTGCAAACTGTGGGTTACATCCATAACCACAGGGGCTCCCATTGCCTGCATCTCGGGAATGTTGCGAAAATCAACTACCAAATCGCTGTAGCCAAAACTGTTGCCGCGATCGGTTAGAATGATGCGATCGTTGCCGCTGTCGATGCATTTTTGCAATGCATGCTGCATGGCATTGGCGGCGGCAAACTGACCTTTTTTGATGTTGATCCACTTGCCCGTTTGGGACGCAGCCACCAACAATTCGGTCTGGCGAAACAAGAAGGCTGGTATTTGAAGCACGTCGACATACTCAGCGGCCATCGCGGCTTCGTGAGACTCGTGAATGTCGGTGACGGTGGGTACTGCAAACTGATTCCCTACCTCAGCCAAAATGGCGAGTGCCTTTTCATCTCCAATGCCCGTAAAGGAATCCAAACGACTGCGATTGGCCTTGCGGTAAGACCCTTTGAAAACCCAAGGAATTTCCAAACGCTGGGTCAATTCAGACAAGTGCTCAGCTATGCGCATGGCACTGTCTCGATCTTCAATCGCACAGGGACCGGCCATTAAAAAAAAGGCCGATGGGTCTGCCACGCGAAGTTGCGGTATGGCGGGTAAGCTCATGATTCAAAGGTAGGGCCAAGCCCAATATTCTCCATCCAATCGCTACGCTAGTACGAATAGAAGTTGTAGGTACGCATGCTACCGTTGGGGTCGCGCCCTTGAATTTGAATGCGGCCTGTCGCTTTTTCCATGGCCGAAATCAGAGATTCAGCCTCCCGGTAGATTTGGCCATTGAACTTGATGACCACAAACCCATTGGGTAAACCCATTTGAGCAATGACTCCGCCGCGTTGAATGTTTACGAGGCGAATGCCATTCGACAATCCAAACTGGGATAGATCAGAAGCCGACAAGGGTTGAAAATCAGCTCCCAAGCGAGACGAAGGAACAGCCCCTTTCATCAGCAGGGCTTGGTTGTCGCTTTTGCTTATCAAGGTCAGCGAAGCTGCTTTTTTCGTCCCCTCTCGAATCCACTCGAGATTCAAAGCATCGCCGGGACGCAAATAAGCCAAGTGCTCATCGTAATCGGATTTAGCGCTAAGAGCGTGCCCCGCTACCGAAACCAATACATCGCCTTTTCGAATGCCCGCCTTGTATGCTGGCCCATCTTCCAACACCCCTGTTACCTTGAGGCCGCTGTTGTTCAATCCCAATTCTTCCCACTCATCGGCATTCATCTCGCGCAATTCTAAACCCGCAAATCCGCGCTGCACTTCTCCTTTTTCAATGAAATCAGTCACGATTTTGCGAACGATGTTCGATGGGATGGCAAACCCATAACCCGTGTATGAACCTGTATTGCTCTGAATGGCCGTATTGATGCCCACCAACTCGCCCGAAGCATTGACCAGGGCTCCTCCTGAATTACCGGGGTTGATGGCAGCATCAGTCTGAATGAAACTCTCGATGGGAAATTGGTTCTTCAACAAATTGATGTTACGTCCCTTGGCTGAAACGATACCTGCCGTTACCGTACTGGTCAAATTGAAGGGGTTGCCCACGGCCAATACCCAATCTCCAACTGCCAATTCATCGCTGTTCGCAAAGCGAATGGTCGGCAAAGCGCTGGCTTCGATTTTCAACAAGGCCAAATCACTCCCTGCATCGGCACCCACCACTCTAGCCGTGAATTCTTTTTTGGGGCTATTCAACACCACCGTCAATTTTTCAGCACCCTGAATGACATGGTTGTTGGTCACGATGTACCCGTCTGCTGACACAATGACACCGCTTCCTGTGCTCATGCTGGGACCTCGGCTGCCAAAGGGATCAAAATCCCAAAACCAGCCCAGGGGACTGTTGTATTGTACCGTGCTTTCATTCTTGATGAAAACCACCGTGGGTGTAGAGATGGCTGAAGCCTCTTGAAACGAACTGGGAGCCGAAGCTAGGTTTGCCAATCGCGCCGATGCGGGCGAAGAATCACTAACCTGCAGTTCTACTCTTGCCTCGTGGCTCCAACCGCGCTGCGCGTACGAACCCAACCAACCCGCAATAAAGGCCAATCCAAAAAAGGCCAAAAAACGAAGAGCAGCATGTTTCATGCTGCTCTTCTTATCAAAAATCGGGCCGAGCCGATCAGTGCATTCCAGGGAACCACGGGCGACCAATCGCCTCACGGAACGGCCAAGGCATGGCCAAAAGAATCAAAACCAATGCAATGAAAAGCCAGCGCTTGGTTTTGTTGCTGTCACCCGCTTTGGCGCTGCGGTGACCCAAGGTGATGAACAAGATGGACAAGATCATCATGGTGGGGTGCTCAATGGCCCAAAAACGAGCCGCTGAATTGCTCATGGCTCCCATGTTCGCAAGGCCCAACCCGCCAGTAGCCCACTGGTAGAGACCCACTAACAAAGTGATGTGCGCCGAGATCATCATGATCAAGGTCTCTTTGCCATTTTTGCCTTTGAAGGCGTTCCAAAGCGACCAAATCAAGGTCACGACGATAACCCAACGAAGCAGGTTGTGAAGGTGAAGCAAACCGGTATCCATGAGTCGAAGATACACAATGCCTCTGATTTATGCGCCTGGCATTTCCAGGGCAAGGAAAATGGTGGCTCAATGGAACTTTTCATGGATTCTATGTAATTCAGACAATGAGCAATGGGTCCAAATCAGTCAGACTGAATTGAAAATCATTAACATGCCGTTCGTTACACAGCAAACCATGAGTACCCATCACCACATTGTAATCGTTGGCGGAGGAAACGCCGGCATTTCGGTGGCAGCCCAACTTTTGATCAAAGACAGGAGTTTGGACATAGCCATCATCGACCCTTCTGACAAGCATTATTACCAACCCGCCTGGACTTTAGTAGGAAGCGGTGCTTTTCAAATTCAAGATACCGAACGTTCTGAGAGCAGTGTCATTCCCAAGGGCGCCAAATGGATCCAAGAGGCTGTAGCCACTTTCGACCCTGCTAACAACAGCCTCAGCACCCAAAATGGCAGTACCATCACCTATGATTATTTGGTGGTAGCTCCTGGAATTCAACTCAATTGGGGAGCCGTCAAAGGCCTTAAGGAAGCCCTTGGCCACGACGGGGTGAGCTCAAATTACAGTTTCCAAACCGCCCCTTACACCTTCGAAATGATCAAAAATTTAAAGAAGGGAAAGGCCATTTTTCACAACCCCCACACCCCTGTTAAATGCGGGGGAGCGCCTCACAAAATCATGTACATGGCCGCCGATTATTGGAGGAAAAATGGGAAGTTGAATGACATCGACATTCAATATTGGAGCGGTGCGGGCAAGTTGTTTGCCGTTCCCAAATATGAAAAAACCTTGCTTAGCGTGGCCGAACGTGGCCATGTTGGGTTGAACTTCATGCAGCGCCTCGAAGAAATGGACGGCCCCAATAAGAAGGCCAAATTTGTAGCCATGGGTGGGGACAATCAAGGCGAAGTGAGCTGGGTTGATTACGACATCATTCACGTGACTCCTCCCCATAGTGCTCCTGATTTCATCAAAAATTCTCCCCTGGCCAATGCCGGCGGTTGGGTCGATGTAGACAAGCACAGTTTGCAACATCCCAAGTTCTCAAACGTGTATACCTTAGGTGACGCCAGCGGATTACCGACTTCCAAAACAGGGGCTGCCATTCGCAAACAGGCCCCCGTCTTGGTAGAAAATCTATTGGCTGCACGAAGTGGTGCTGCCATGAAAGGCCATTACATCGGCTACACCAGTTGCCCCTTGGTGACCGGTTACGGCAAGTTGGTGCTCGCATAGATGCTCACTACAGCACCCGTCGCCTGCCCCGCGATTATGCTGAACTGCTGTATGTGTCACCCAATCACCTCAATGCCCTAACCCAACAGGTTCTGGGGCGTTCGGCTGGCGATCTGATTCGGGAACGCGTAGTGCTGGAAGCCAAACGCATGCTCATCAATTCTGACCGCTATGTTTCAGAAATTGCCCAACTGCTTCGCTTCGAAGACAACAGTTATTTTGTGCGGTTTTTTAAAAAACATACCGGCGTTACCCCCGAAGAATTCAGGAAGAGCAAAAAATAATCTTCAAAAAGAGCGCTTTTTGCATTTTTTGCAAAAAAACGGCCTAGGCTTTGCTGTAGAATCGCCGTCGTTTTATGAAGAAGTGGATCGTACGCCTCAGCCTCGGCTTTGCCAGCTTATTTCTCCTTTTGCTATTGCTGCCCTTTGCCTTCAAAAGCCAAGTGGTCCAGGCGGCTCAAAAGACTGCCAATCAGTCCTTGAATGCCAAGGTGTCGTTTGACTCCAACGTGCATTTGAGCTTTCTGCGCCATTTTCCCAATCTGAGCGTGGGCATAGAATCGGTAAACATTACGGGCATCGATTCGTTTGATGGGGTTGAACTTCTGCATGCCGATGAGCTGCAAGTGGTCATCAATTTGAAATCATTGTTTGGCGATGAATATGAAATTGGAGGCATCTACGCAGACGGTCTGCGCAGCCACATCGTCTATTTGGAAAGTGGCAAAGCCAATTACGACATCGTTCCCGTTGATACGGCTGCAGTAGATACGGCCGACAGCGCCCCCCTTTATTTGAATTTGGACCGCATTGAACTGCGCCATTCCAGGATCGTCTATGACGATGCCACCATGGATTATCACTTGGCTCTAAACGGCATCGATTTGGAAGCCGATGGTCAATTTAAAGATGTCAAATTCGCCCTCAATACGGCCTTGCAATGCGAGGCTCTTGACATGAGCTATGGAGGCATGACGCTGCTTGACAAGGTTGCTGTGAAAACAGAAACGGTGCTGGACATGGATTTGGATGCGTTTCGATTTGGCTTTGATGTAAAAGAAATCTTGCTCAACGAATTGCCCCTGACAGCGAAAGGATGGGTGCAACTCAACGACGACAACATCGACATGGACCTGGGCGTACAGGCGGTGGGAACCGAGTTTAAAAACTACCTCTCCGTAGTACCCCATGCATACACCGCCGATTTCGATGCTGTCAAAGCCGCAGGATCTGCCGCTTTCTCTTTGAGTTTAAAGGGTGCGATGACCGAGACGAGCATGCCCGCAACTGAATTGAAATTGGGAGTTCAAAATGGCGAAGTTCAATACCCTGGCCTACCCGCGGCCATCAAAGGCATTGGCGTAGATTTTCGATACACCAATCCCGATGGAGCCTTGGACAACTCGGTGGTGGATTTGAAACAGTTCGACATGCAACTCAATGCAAGTCCCTTGTCCATGCAGCTGTTGTTGACTCACCCCGAGTCCAACCCCTATGCCAAGGGCAAACTGGATTTGAACAGCGATTTATCGAAGTGGGCTGAGTTCCTGCCACTGGGCGATCAGACCTTGAATGGTTTGGTCAATGTACACGCTCAATTTGAAGGCCATTACAGCGAAATGAACCCCGAAAGCGCCAGTCAATTGAACGCCGAAGGTTCCCTGAGCATCACGGGTTTGGAGACCCAATACGCAGGTCTCAATTTGAACCTTCGAAGCTTGAAGGCCGAATTGAACCCTCGCATGTTCACGCTGCCTGAGCTCGACTTCCAATGGGGAGAAAGCCGCATTCAAGGATCGGCCCAACTCAGCAATTTCTTGGGCTATGCCTTCCATGACGAAACCCTGCACGGGCGAATCAACGCGGTGAGTCAATCGATCGATTTAAACGAGTGGATGAAAGCCCTTTCAAACCCTGCTCAACCGGCTGAAGCCGTATCAGAAATGAGTGCCGGTGAGGGAGCCCTCGAAGGTCGCGTGGAACCGAGCACTGACAGCAGTTCTCTTCCCATCTTGCCCAAAAACCTCGATTTGTTAGCCAAAGCCACCGTGGATCGACTGGTTTACGAAGACTACACATTGGAAAATTGCGCCGCTGACATCAGCTTGAAAAATGGAGAAATGATCATCAATCCCTTGCAAGCCGATTGGATGGGCAGTCGATTCAGCCTCAACAATACCCGCTACTCCTATGCCTTGGGCGGCAAACCCTTGGCGGCACTGGGTCTTAACATCGACCGAATTGACCCTAGCACCTTGGCTGAGCACCTGAGCCTCATCAAAGCCTATGCCCCGATTTTGAAAAACATCAAGGGACTCGCCAACCTAGGCTTTTCACTTTCCTCGCAGTTGCAACCCAACATGGAACCTGATTGGTCCAGCACCGATGCCGGTGGCTTATTTGAATTGTTCAAAGGGGCCTTTGACGTTCCCAAATGGATGGCCAAAGCCACAGAGCCTTTGAAATTGAAAACCGACGCTTGGGAACTCAGTCCCACCAAAGTTGGATTTGAAATCAGCCAGGGCATGTTGCGCATGAAAGATTCTTTGAAAATCACCATGCCTGAAGGGGCCTTGATGAACATCAAAGGCTCGGTAGGCTTAGACCGCAGTTTGGCCTTTGGTGGTACCATTCGCTACCAGGGTAAATCACTGCCCTTTAGCATAGGTGGTACCGTAGAAGAACCCGTGATGAAGGTCGATTTCAAAGCCCTGGGCATTCAGATGGCTCAACCTTACATAGACCAAGCCAAAGAGAAAAAAGACCAAGCCGTCAACGAAGCCTTGAACAAAGCTCGTATTGAAGCTGACAAAATCAAAGCCGAAGCGGCTCGCCAAGCCGACCGCATACGCAGCGAGGCCCAAGCTTTGGGCGATAAACAGCGCAGCCTGGCTGATGCCGCTTATCAAACCAGCATCAACGAGGCCCAAAAACAAGCTGATTTGTTAGTCGCTCAAGCTGGTAATCCACTTGCCAAAGCAGCGGCACAAAAAGCAGCTGAAAAGACCATGCGCGAAGCCGAGAAGAAGGCCAATGCGGCCCGAGAAAAGGCATTTGCCGCCACGGCAAAAATGGAAGCAGAAGCTGGTGAAAAAGCCAACGCGCTGGAAATCGAAGCCTCCCTCAAGGCCGACGCCCTCATCAAGGCTGCTGAAGAGAAGGCCGGTTAGTCTAGTTTGAATGCAATTGCATTCGAATTTGCCCCATGTGGTAGTAACTGTGCTCGATCATGCCCAGTATGTTTTGGAGTACGGTTCCGTATTTGGGATCGGCAAATGGACTCATCCATTGTTGCTGATCAAGCCCTTTGAGAATTTGATGCATTTCACGGGCCTCGGCCAAGACCTTATTCACCCAGTCTTTCCATTGGGATTCATTTTCCCAGTTCGGAGCAGCAAAACTCTCGCTATCCTTGGCGGTCAAGGGCATTCCTTTCAATACCCCCAGTTGGGCCGATTGATAATAGGCGATGTGAAAAAGCAACAAAGCCGGGCTGTTCACTCCCATTTTAGGCTTTCGAACCCATCGATCAAATTCATGGGTTTCGATCAATTCAGACAAACTGGTTTCGGTCCAATTGGGTCCCCAAAAAAGGGCCTCCAATCGCTGAGCTAGCGTGGAAATCATGGCCTTGGCAAATTAAGCAATCGCGCTCATCTGATTTCCATGAATAGACTGCCTTGGACCTGTTTTATTGCTATATTTGCACCCCTCAATCTCCACGATTGACGCCTGCCCAGATGGCGAAATTGGTAGACGCACTGTCTTCAGGCGGCAGCGCCGCAAGGTGTGCAGGTTCGAATCCTGTTCTGGGCACTAAGAATCCAAAGCCCTTGGCAATAGCCAAGGGCTTTTTTCATTCCCCCATGAGCCACACCTCGTGTGAGCGAAATAAAGGGAATGAAAAAAGACCCGCGCGCCAGCGCGGGGGCTTTGGACTCGGAATTCGGCCCAACAGGTTCGCCGAAACCGCGAAGCGGTTGAGGCAGTCCTAACCCGTAATAAAATGGAGGCGCATCAAAACCGCGAAGCGGTTGAGGCAGTCCTCGTACCTAACGGAAGTAGTCTTCAGTCCTTTGAAAAAGGACGCCACCGAAACCGCGAAGCGGTTGAGGCAGTCCTGACCGTGCAATAGAGCTACAGACGCTCAATCTCTTTCATCAACTCGAAAAAATCGCGCACTTGAGGTACGCCAGCGACCTCTTCATGGGAATGGATGAGAATTCCCTTTCCTCCTTGTTGAATGCCCCAGTCCAGATCGTTGGCGTAACGATCCCCAATGAAAAGGCAATCTTGCGGCTGAAAACCCATTCCATTCAGGAAGGCCTCATAAGTGCTTGACGCGGGCTTATCAGCGCCCAAACTTCGTGCGGCTGAGAAATGAATGTCAGCTTTTCGGTCGAGTTGCAAACAGTTCCATTTTTGGGTTTGGGCCAATACCTGCCCATTGGTTAAAACCCCAATGGCAAGACCCGCTTCAATCGCTTGATCGATGCAGGCTTGCACCCCATCATATGGGATCAAATGGGTATCGATTTGAGTGAACAACTGAAACAAAGCCTCGTGGTATTCCTTGCTGAAACAAGCGGCCTGTTCCAAGGCAAAACCAAAGATATCTCGCTGAGAAAAGCGAATTCGATCAAAATCTTTGAACAAAAACGCAAATCGCTCAGGCTCCAGGTTGAATTGTTGCGAAAACTGCGAAAAAATGGCCTGGAAATACGCCGACTCGGGGTACAACGTATTGTCCAAATCAAAGATCAAGGCTTTGGTCATGGCTCCAAATGATCCCAAGCAATGGCGGTTTGAGCCGCCAAGTCCACATTCAAGCGGCGTCCCACGAGTTCATCGATGCGCATGGGGGAAATCCCCCCTTCGGGACGCAGCACTACCAGGTTATCCATGCTCAAAACTTCGCCTGCCTTCAAATCGACAGCGGCATAAATGCTGCGACGAGCGATGTATTTGTTCTTTTCTTCGCTCGGGCTAGGCACCTTGACCGAACTTCCCATGGCGAGTTCAATGCGGCGAATGCCCTTCACCAATGCATCAAACTCAGAAGGTATCAGAGAAGCGTGTTGATCGGGGCCTGGCAAAGACCGATCGGTGGTGAAGTGCTTCTCGATCAAAGTGGCACCCATGGCTACGGCGGCCAATGAGGCCTCTATACCTGGGGTATGATCACTCAATCCGTAGGCTAGACCCAATTCTTGACCCATGGTTACCATGGCATTCAAATTGACATCTTCAAACGGCGAGGGATATTCCGTGTTGCACTGCAAAACCGTGATTTGCTCTCGGGTTTGACCGGCCTGCAACAGCGCGTCAACGGCTGCCGCTACCTCCTCGAAAGTGGCCATACCGGTGCTGATGAACACCTTTTCAGCGCGGCTTGCAATGGCACGCAAATAAGGCAAATTGGTGATTTCACCCGAGGGAATTTTGTATACCTTCTCACCCATCTCGGTCAAGTAATCCAAGCTCTTGAGGTCGAAAGCCGTCGAAAGAAACTGAATTCCATATCGCTCGACCTCTGCTTTCAACTCGGGAAATGCATCGTGGGCAAAGTGGAATTTGCGAGACATTTCCAATTGGCTTTCTTCAGCATTACCCGTGGTCACCTTTTGGTATTCGGCTTTGGGCGCCGAACGGGTTTGAACCAATTCAGGGATGGCTGTTTGAAACTTGATAGCATCAACCTGGCAAGCCGCAGCCGCGCGAATCATCTCCTTGGCTAAGGCCATATCGGCATTGTGATTGACTCCTATTTCGGCGATGATGAAGGTCCTAGTTTGGGCCATATTGCGTAAAAAAGTGTTCTTGAAAACTGCGAACCATGAGGGTATGGGGTTGAAAATTCACAGGCACGTGCGGCAAGGCCTTGGCATCGCAAATGACCATATGAAACCAAGGCACGCCGGCTCCCCAAGTGGTAAGCATGGCTCCGCCGAAGCGAGGGTTAACCTCCATGGTGAAAATCTCACCGGATTGAGCATCTTCAATGAATTGTACGGTAATGGCCCCGCGTACACCTTCTTGCTCAGCCAAGGTCTCACAGGCGGCTAGAATGCCGGCATGTTCAACCGTCAGGGACTTAACAGCCTCGCCACCCAGGGTTTCAAGGCGCTTTCGTGCAGCAAAAAAATGGCCTGAACCGTCCATGTTGATGTAACCGTCGACCGAATATTCCTGGCCCTGAATGAAGCGTTGCAATTCGTATTGAGACGATTCTGGGCTGCTCAAAAATGCATCGAGTTCTGCCTGCTCGCGAAAAATGCGAAGACCTTGGGAAGCCGAGCCTCGATCGGGCTTGGCAATGGCTGGAACTCCCTGCGGATACCCGGCCGTGGGCAAACCAATTTCTTGGAAAAAGCGGTTGCTGGCTATCTTGGAAAAGAAGGTTTCGCAGCGCTGCAGAGAACAGGTTGGAACGAAGGTCTCCCCGCTGAGTTGAGCGAGCAAACCCACCGCATGGTCGTGGTAGGCCATGGCGATATCAATCTGGTGCTCGGCTATGGCTTTTCGCAAATCTGCCAAAATTTCGGGGTCAGAAAATCGCAAACCTTGCAACACTTGGGCCTCGGTTTCGATGGGCAAACCGTAACCCATTTCGTAGGCCACGATGCGCACGTCAAAACCCAAATCGCGGCCTGCCACCTTGAAGGCGCGAGCTGCCGATACGCGTTTGGCGCCACCCACAAACAAGATGTTCAAGGCTTGCATGGCGTAAAGATACTGCGGGCTAAGGCGTGGGGCAAGAATTGAGGGGACTGTCTTTTATGTCAAACCCATAGCCTCATTCAACTGGACTGCCGGCGGCCCGGTGGGGCCTTGGCCATCTTTTTGGGGAGGGCCTGAACGACAAGCCCGCCGCTGCGCGGCGCTGGATTTTATTTCCCGGGCGCCTTGCGTGCAAGCACGCGGCGCCCGGGAAATAAAAAACCCCTGGCTTTCGCCAGGGGCTTGTCGTTCGTCGGGATGACTGGATTCGAACCAGCGACCCCTTGCACCCCATGCAAGTGCGCTACCGGGCTGCGCTACATCCCGAACGGGGCTGCAAATATAAAGTGTTATTTGGGATTTTCCGTCCAGATTCTAGCCAAATTCACAAGCACCTGAGCACTCTTCTCCATGTCTTGAACGAAGACGTATTCGTGCTTGCCGTGAAAAGCCATCTCCCCAGTGAAAATGTTGGGACAAGGAAGGCCCATGAAACTCAAGCGAGAACCGTCTGTACCGCCGCGTGCGCTGGTCAATTGAACCTTCAAACCCGTTTCTTCGATGGCCTGAATGGCATTGCGCGAAATGGCGGGGGTCAAGCTCACGACATCTTTCATGTTGCGGTATTGCTCGCTCAATTCCAATTCATATCGAGCACCGGGCCAATCGGCCACCACTGACTCGGCAATGGCTTTCAATCGCGCCTCATGCTCGGCCAAAACCGGGGTTTGGAAATCGCGTACAATGAATGAAATCCATGCATGCTCGGCTACGCCGCCCATGGCTACAGGGTGAACAAACCCCTGGCGGTCGCTGGTGGTCTCGGGAGACCATTCGTGGCGGGGCAAGCGAGACAAACAATCGCCGGCTACTTTCAAAGCGTTCACCAATTTGTCCTTGGCGTAACCGGGGTGTGCCGAAATACCGTAGAAATGCAATTTGGCTCCGTCTGCCGAAAAGGTTTCGTCTTCGTAGCATCCGCGTTCGCCCGCATCGAGGGTATACCCATAATCAGCGGCCAATTTCTTCATATCGACCTTGTCGACACCCCGGCCAATTTCTTCATCGGGAGTGAACAAAATGCGAATGGCCCCGTGTTTCAAGGAAGGGTGACGAACCAAATGTTCGACCGCCTGCATGATGGCCGCCACACCTGCTTTGTCATCAGCCCCCAGCAAAGTGGTGCCTGAAGCGGTGATCAAATCATCGCCAATGCGCTCCAACAAATAGGGGTGTTCAGAAGGGCGAATGACCTGGGTGGGATCATCGGGCAATACAATGTCTTGGCCCTGGTAATTGGGGTGAATGATGGGCTTGACACCCTCGCCCGTACAGTCAGGAGAAGTATCAACGTGGGCGCACCAGCAAATGACGGGAACTTCATGGCTCACGTTCGAGGGCAAGGTGGCATACACATATCCGTGCTGATCCAATTCAGCATCGTTCAAGCCTAGAGCCAGCAACTCTTTCACCAGCAAGCGCGACAAATCCTTTTGCTTCTCGGTACTGGGCTGAGAAGGCGAATTGGGATCGCTTTGGGTATCGATGCGAGCATAGGCGCTGAAACGTTCGGCTATAGAAGGGTACTGCATATACAATTATACCAATTCGGTCAAACTCATTTCCAAAGCTTTGGCGCTCAATCCCTGCGTACGGGGATTGAACTGATGCAAGCGCATCATGGCCGAGCGAATGGTGTTGGATACATCTTTGAAAATGGCCACATCGGTCAATTCGGCTTCTTGGCTCATGAGGTATCCGAAGACGCGAGCCATGCCACAGTTGGCAATGAAATCAGGGATGACGGCCATTTTTGAATCAATCAATTGGGAAATGGGACCCATGAAAATTTCGCTGTCTGCAAAAGGCACGTTCGCACCGCAGCTCACCACCTCGATGCCCGCTTTTTCTAGGCGATTGACCTGGTCTTCGGTCACCAATCGAGAGGCCGCCCCAGGAATGAATATTTCAGCCGGCAGGTCCCAAATGCGCTCGTTAACTTCTTCAAATGAAAGCATATTGGGAGCCTCCAACGCATTGCCTTTGCGGCTCAAGAACAACGCTACAATCTCGTCGTGACCCAAGCCGTTGGGAGCGATGATACCCCCATTGCGGTCAATGATACCCCCGATGCGCACGCCATACTTGGTCAAGTAGAAGGCTGCCGCAGCTGCCACATTGCCCCAACCTTGTATGATGGCCAACTTGTTATTGGTAAAGCCGCCCCAGATTTCGTAGTACAAGCGAACCGCTTCGGCGACGCCCCAACCTGTGATCATGTCGGCAATGGTATAGCCACGGTCAAGCGCCGGGGTCAAGCGTTCGTCGCTGATGGGCAGAAGCACACCTTGTTGCAATCGGCTAATGGCTTTGAGTTTTTCTTCAGCGCTGTACTGGTTGAAGTGGCCGTTGACCACTCCCTCCTGCGGATGCAAAACACCCAAATTCGCCGTCATGGGAATCACTTCGTGAATTTCATCGACGTTCAAATCTCCTCCTGTACCGTAGTAATGCTTCAAAATGGGCCGAACCGCTTTGTACCAACGCTCCAATACGCCCTTTTTTCTAGGATCAGCGGGGTCAAAATTGATGCCTGACTTGGCGCCGCCGATGGCGGGACCCGCCACCGTAAATTTGATTTCCATGGTTTTGGCCAAGGAAGTGACCTCGTGCTGGTTCAAACCCTTTCTCATGCGGGTTCCGCCACCGGCGGCCCCTCCACGCAAGGAGTTAATCACAACCCAGCCTTCGGCTTCGGTTTCTGCATCTTTCCAATGGAATACAATTTCGGGCTGCTTGCCTTCGAATTTTTCTATGAGCTTCTCGAGTTTCACGTTTTGCAACTAATTCGGTTGCAAAGTTCCGCATTCTGCGCGGCTCTACCGCAACAAGGCCGAAAAATCACCATCCAAAGAACCGCCTATGACGTCGGCAGAGGCTCCTGTGGCCGATGCCAGCACGTTGCTCACGTTGGAAACCCGCATGGCGCCCAGCAAGGCGAAAATCAAGGCCTCTTTGTATTCGATGAGATTCGAATCGGGAATCTCGATGTCACAGGGGCATTCTGAACGCAGAAAATCCATCAAGACTTGGTTGTAGGCACCACCCCCTGTGACCAGCATTCTGCCGCGACCGGGTTCACATACTCCGTCTTGCTGCAATTGCTCCACAGCGCGCGCTACTTGAACAGCAGCATGCATGACCAGGGTCTTCATTCGATCTTCAACCGGCTGATCGTCAAACTCGCGCACCACGTGCCAGAATTGCTTGTTGATCCATTCTCTGCCCAAACTCTTGGGATAGGCCTGATGGTAAAAATCAATTTCATTGAGTTGTTCCAACAAGGGGTAGATCACCTGACCCAGTTCGGCTAGGGCCCCACCTTCATCGAATGAAAGACCCCGTTCGCGGGCCAGGCGGTTGAGCACAATGTTGCACGGTGAAACATCAAATGCCACCCTTCGGCCATTGACACAGGCTGAAATATTGGAAAAACCACCCAAGTTGAGGCAGAAGTGATAATCGTTAAACAACAATTGATCGCCGATGGCTACCAAGGGAGCTCCCTGCCCTCCTGCCGCTACATCGGCCCTGCGAAAATTGGAAACTACCGGTCTTTGCGCAAAATGACTCAAGGTGGCCCCATCGCCAATCTGCGTGGTCCAACCTTTTTGGGGATTGTGAAATATGGTGTGACCATGTGAAGCCACCAAATCAATTTCTAGCCCGCTCGATTCGCGAAAAACCCGGGCTAAATCACCCAAATAACGGCCGTAGAACACATCCGTCTTGGTCAAAACCTCGCCATATTGGTAGCGAAGTTGGCTCAAGCGAACCCGCCAGGTTTCGTTGTACGGTATGGTAACCGCTTTGATGATGTCTGCTTTCCAAGAGCCCTCGTTTTGTTGGATATCGCACAAGGCTAAATCCACTCCATCCATGCTCGTCCCACTCATGATTCCCAATACCTTCATTCTCCAAAAATGCCCCAAAGCAAACGAACTTGCAAAAAGCAAGCGACTTAAACTAAAAATATTGAACCCTCAAAAAGTTGAACTCCCATAAAATGCGTAGCTTGAACCATGCTCAATCGCCGCCGTTTTTTGGCTTGGTCTGCAGCCGCAGCTCCGCTGGCCTTGCAAAGCCGATCCCTTTTGAATGATACCCAACTTGATGTACACCTGGCTCAAGAGGCCCTTGAACAGGGCGATTGGTCCCGCGTTAGGGCCCTGTTCCCATTAGATAAAAACACGGTTTTCCTCAACAACGGCACCATGGGTGTCAGCCCCTATCCGGTATTGGAAGCCAGCATTGATTCCTTGAAAAAGTCGGCGACCAAAGCCCATTACCCCGGTCATGATGGTCAATTGGAAAGCCTGCTGGCCGAAACCATAGGCGCGAACAAAGATGAGATAGCCATCACCAAAAACGTGAGCGAAGGCATCAACCACATTGCCTGGGGAATTGCCCTAAAAAAAGGAGATGAGATCATACTCAGCAGCCATGAACATGTTGGGGGGTGCGCAGCTTGGCTGCACCGTGCCCGCCTGGATGGGTTGAGCATCAAAGTCATCGACTTGAAACCTACGGCCGATCAAACCTTAGAGGCCATAGAGTCGGCTATCAGCAGCCGCACCCGGGTCATTGCCCTGCCGCATATTCCATGCACCATAGGCCAAGTGTTACCGGTTAAAGACATCTGCGATTTGGCTCGAAGTCGGGGCATCGTTTCGGTGTTGGATGGTGCGCATCCGCTGGGAATGATTCCATTCAACTTGCATGAAATCGGTTGCGATTACTACGCGGGATGCCTGCACAAATGGGCCTTAGGGCCCTTGGGAACGGGTTACTTATACATTCGAAAAGAGCGATTGGCTCAGACGCGATGCACCCATGTAGCCGCTTACTCGCTCGATGCATTCAACATGAATGCGCAGCCACCGGCCCTGGGGGAACTGGTCGACTCGGCCGCTCGATTCTCATACGGCAGCTTTTCAGGTGCCCTGATGGACGGCGCCATAGCCGCCTTGGAATTCTACCGCAGCATGGGACCTGAACGCATTGCCCAAAGAAGCCTGAGTCTGGCCGCCGATTTACAAGAAAAACTCATGAATTCAGACATTTCCTTGGAAATGCTGACCCCTACCGAAACCCGGTCTCGGGCTGCCCAAATTTCGTTTCGATTGCCCAACAAAAAGAGTTTGGCCTTTGTACAAGCCGCTCGAAAGCAGAATATCATTCTGCGCCATGTGGGGGAAAACGACATCGACTGCGTGCGGGTATCGACGCATTATTACAACAACGAAAACGACACCCAAGCCCTTTTAGTGGCTTTGCGCGATTTTGCAAACGACCCACAGGGATAACCATCGACCGCTGAATCAAGCTCTTTCCTGCCACCCGCAGGGTTGAGGCCAGATCCATTCACGGTCCCAACAAGAATCGAGCTCTCTGCTATGGTCGAAGCAGGCGAAGGCTGATGCGCTGATGGCCGCTGTGCAACACCAAATGGTACAAACCGCTGGAGGTCATCTCAGGCCAAATCAATTCACAGTGCTCAGAAAAAGTACCGGTTTGATGTTGGAGAATCTGACCTTGGGCGTTGATCCAAGTATAGGCATCGAAACCGCCGGGGCAATCGACCCACAAAACATTCCCCTGACTGGGATTGGGGTAAGCCGATACGGCAAAGCCGACTGAACTATTCTGGCCCGCGGTATTGTCTTGGCAATCGACCACCAAGGACCCCAACGGGTTGCTCGCTTGGGCCAGGCCCCAAATCATCAAATCATCATGATAATCCTGGATCCAAGCGGCAATGGTGGCCGAATCTTGGCTCATCCAATAATTACTCGAAAAATCAAAGGCCCAACCCGCCGCTGGATTTTTGTTGGTTCCCGTAAATTTCACCTTGGCGCCGGTACCGCTATAACGCATGAAATTATTGCGATTGAAATGGGCTAGAATGGGCTTGTTGCCGTCGGGAGTCGATCCGCTTAGGCTTAGCATGGGGTAAAAAGAGCCCCCGCAGCTATCCAAGGTATTTCCTGTCACCGTCATGTGCAGGGTATCGTAGTAGCCCCAGCAATTCAACTGAAGGCCAGAGGCCATGTTTTTAAAGTCGTTGCAGGCCATATTCAAGGAACCATACACCGAGAGAGTAACCGAACCTGTTCCTGAAATTTGGTTGCGGTTGAAAGCGATGTTGGTACCGTAGCCATACACGGCATATTGATTCTGGAAGGTATCGAATTCGAGCACCAAACGACCTTGCCCCGAAGTGTAAATGGGGTAACCGTACTTACTATTAGAAGGGAACCGAGAATGGGTTACCGAAATGTAGCCCTTAGCGCTGCTGTACCGGTTGTACAAACCGTAATAGGCGTCTTCAAACAAGCAATGCGTGGCCGAAACTCCAGGGCATTCGTTATAAATGTTGTAAGTTCCTGAATTGGATTGCCCAAAGAAATGGCAGTAGTTAAACTGAGCACCGGTATCAGAGGTTGGCTCGTAACCCGCTGCCTTTGCTTGCAAGCGCCACTGAAAACCCTCAAATTCAATCATGGAATCGGGCTTGCCTACGGCTTCAATTCGGCCGTCGACAATGAACTGCAAGGGCTTGCTGGCTTCGACTCGCACACCGGGCTGAATGCGTATGAAAGCCCCTTCTGCCAGGTAGGTATTGGCCGAAAGTTGGTAGGGACTACCCGCTGCGGTCCACCATTGATCGGTGTCGATGTACGCGGGAACCG
>JAURGZ010000079.1 GCA_030833525.1 Bacteroidota bacterium
GCCTCTGTAATGGCCCGAGTACACAGCGAAGGCATCAATTTGGTGCAAGTGGGCATTCGTGCTCAATGCATCGAGGAGGCCCAGCTTATTCAATCGTCCGACAACATTCACACCTGGTACGCGCACATGTTGCACGAGGAGAGGTGGATGGACCGTGTCATTGATGCCCTAGGCGAAGAAGTCTACGTCACCATTGATGCTGACGGATTTGACCCATCGATCGTTCCTGCGGTGGGCACAGCCGAACCCGGCGGATTGAGCTGGCACCAAGGCACCCAATTGTTGAAAAAAGTGTGCGAACGCCGCAAAGTGGTCGGTTTTGACATTGTCGAAATTGCCCCCCGCGAAGTCGATATTATCACCGAGTTTACCATGGCCAAATTGTGCTACCGCTTTCTCGGTTATTTGAACCAAAACAAGCAACTCTAAGCATGGAAAACCGCATTTACCTAGACAACGCTGCCACCAGCCCACTGGATCCAGAAGTGATGGAAGCCATGATTCCGGTTATGCGGGATTACTATGGAAACCCAAGTTCAACGCATGCTCACGGTCGCAAGGCCAAAGGCATGATGGAAGAAGCGCGTGGAACGGTAGCCAAACTGCTAGGATGCAGCCCCGCTGAAATTTTCTTCACCAGCGGCGGCACCGAAGCTGACAATTTGGCCCTTCGCAGCGCAGTCAAAGATCTGGGTGTCAAAAACATCATCAGCTCCCCCATCGAGCACCATGCGGTTCTTCACACGGCTGAAGAATTGGCCCACAAGGGAATGGCTGAACTGCACTTGTTGCCCATCCTACCCAATGGCCATGTGGACATGCAGGCGCTGGAACAGTTGCTTCAAACCCACCAGAATTGCATGGTGAGCCTGATGCACGCCAACAACGAGGTAGGTAACCTATTGGACATGCAGCGCGTGGCTGAATTGTGCCAACAGCACCAAGCCTATTTTCACTGCGACACCGTTCAGACCATGGGGCATTACCGATTCAATTTGTCAGAGTTGCCTGTCGATTTTTTGGCTGGCGCAGCTCACAAATTCAACGGCCCCAAAGGGGTTGGATTTGCGTTCATTCGCAAAGGAAGAAAGATCAGCCCCCTCATTACCGGTGGGGCTCAAGAACGCGAATTGCGCGGTGGTACTGAAAACATTTACGGCATCATAGGCTTGGCCAAGGCTTTGGAAATTTCCTACCGCGACATCGATGCCAAATCAGCGAAAATTTCAGCGCTCAAATCCCTGATGATGGAAAAACTGAAAGCGGAAATTCCCGGCATTGAATTCAATGGCGATGCCGAAGGCGAATCCTTGTATACCGTACTCAGTGTTTCTTTTCCCCCCAACCCTGTTGGACCCATGTTGTTGTTCAATTTGGATCTAGCCGGCATTTCTGCCAGTGGGGGCAGCGCCTGCTCTTCGGGTTCAACGGCTGGGAGCCATGTCATTCAGTGCCTGCGACCTGGCACAGACAGAACCACCGTTCGTTTCAGTTTTGGCAAATTCAACACCGAGGAAGATATTCTTTCGACAGTTGCGAAACTCAAAGAGTGGTACGCCTAATTTTTGGCTAATTTTGCGGTTGATATGCCCTTGTTGTATTTGACCCGGAAAGAACATTTCAATGCGGCTCACCGCTTGTGGAATGACAAATGGTCAGAAGAGAAGAACTTCGAGATGTTTGGCAAGTGCGCCAATCCCCATTACCATGGGCATAATTTTGATTTGTACGTAACCGTCAAAGGCCAACCCAATCCCGACACTGGCTGTGTCATGGATTTGAAAGTACTGAAGGTCATCATACGCGATCAGGTCACGGACCAGCTCGATCACCAAAACCTGAATCTGGACGTCGAGTGGCTGAAAGGTCAAATGCCGTCGATTGAAAGCATGGCTGTGGCCATGTGGCCCCGCATTTCAAATGCCTTACCCGAGGGTGTGCAATTGCACAAAATCACCCTTTGGGAAACCCAAAACAACTTCGTCGAATACTTCGGGGAGTAAGGGAATGCCTGTCTTTTCTTGGGGCGAATGCTGCACAATGGCCTAATACAGGCGGTATACCGGAATTTCATTGACGCTGGGTTCCGACCAAGGTCCTTTTTGGTAAACCCAAGCCAAGACCGCCCCAGCATTTTTCGCCCATTCAGGATCAGCTTTCATTTTGGCCTGAAGTTCTTCCTTGACCAAGGGTTGGGTTTCTAACCATTCAGCAGCCATGTCTTCAAAGACGTAATCGCTGAACCACTCTTTCTGCTGCAAACAGGCATCGAAGAAATTCCATGCGAAATAGCTATCAGGAGCTCTGGGCTCCAAAACATTGACCAAGAACAAGGCATTCTCAGGCGTTACCTTGATGATCATATCACCCCGTTGCAATCGAACCTGTCGCGGGTATTCAACGGTCTGAATTTGGCTGTGCAGGTAATGCCCTTCATAGGGTTGCTGACTGGTTTTCATGCTGAGCAATTGACTCACTGTCAGCTCCATGGTGGTATCTATTGTCAGGCCCACAATGCTCACTCCACGTTGTCTACCTATTCGCTGTAGCACCTCTCGGCTGTATCCGCGGGGTAGGATGTAAGCCCTAGGCACACGAGCCGAATCAACAGCGACGTAGTGATTCCAATAGAGAACCGGAAAGGTCTGGGGTTTATTGCGGTCGTAGAACAATCGATCTTGACCGTGAACCGCACTGCTTCGGTATCCGTGCTGAAATCCATAAAAGTCGATGGTACCACTAGGCACGGAACTCAACTCAAAACGAATGGGCAAATAATCACCGGCTTGCACCCAGGGGTCGGAACTAAAACTTTTTCGCAATGACAACTGCAAAGCCTGAATTTCGCTGAGCATGGATTCATTGGCCATGCGCTTGGAAAAGGCTTCTAAAAAAGCCTGAGTAGCCTCTACGCGTTGAGGAAAGGGCTTCAGCATGTGGGTTTCCACGCAAATGCCTATGCAGTGATGAAGAGCTGTATACCCAGTGGCATACCTACCGGTTTCAAAAAAACCAACCAATCCGCTTTCTGGAGTATGGTCGCGGGTTTGCACATAAGGAGCATTGATCCAACCATCCAAGAATAAATCTTGGCGCAAAGCCGTTTCCAAGCCCAACGAGTGGTCCTTCAATGCCGGATGAAGCTTATCGGCATGGGTAAAGAAAAAGGTCAAGGCATATTGATAGTCGGCCCCATTTGAGGTGTGGTTATCAATGAAATAATCAAATTGATACCGCGAGAAGTACCGCTCAAAGGACTCCGCATTGCGGCTGTCCATCTTGATGAAATCTCGGTTCAGGTCCAAATTTTGGCTGTTGCCTCGAAACCCATAAACCTCAGGTCCCGCTTGGTTGGCTCTCGACTGGGAATTCCTGTTCAAAGCCCCACCGACGTTGTAGTGCAAGACGATGTGGTACTCTACTTGATTGCAAGCCGTTGAGCCTTCGGCCAAAAGAACATCCCGCACCCACAACATGCAAGCATCAACTCCTTCGGGTTCACCAGGGTGAATGGCGTTATTGACCAACACCTTGACAGGATCTGAACTTCGAGAAGCAATAACAAATACTTGAATAGGCAAGGCTGCATCACTGGGTCCCATTTCCACCAGTTCGCATCGATCTGGGTATTCGCGGGCCATCGCTTGGTACCACTCTCTGGCTTGATCAACGGTCGCTGTGTGCACCTGGCCACTTACCTCATAAGGTGTTTGAGGGAAATCAGAAGGGTCCCAGTCAGCGGCAGATTCATTGTAAGACCAATGCTGAGCCTGACCAAAACCAGCTACCGTCAAAGCCAAAACGGCTGAAATCAATTTCTTCATCATGCGCTTCTTCTTTTGAATAGGTACAGGGCAATCAATGCCGCCAAAATGGCCATTGCATAAGGAATGGCTGCACCCCAATAGTATTTCCCTTCATAGGCCGATGCGAAGTAATGCTTCGACTGGTAGACCCAGTAGGTCACTTGAATTTCAATTCCGTACGCGATAAGAATGACAACCAAGGCAAGAATGGAGAACAACTGAGCCTTGGGCCTGTTGTACATCAACAAGGCCACTACCCATACCATCGCTACTCCATAAAAGCCGCCAATCAACCAATAATTGGGATAGGGACTTACCCGTTGGTTTTCCTCGA
>JAURGZ010000036.1 GCA_030833525.1 Bacteroidota bacterium
GACCGGCTGGGACTTCTTTGATCAGATCATCACGAACGCAGAACCGGCTGATGCCCAGAAGCCCATGAACATCGTAAAATACGACTTCATGCTGCAACAAGAGGGCAAATACCAGGGTTGGCCCAATCGCACCTTTGGAGGATCGACCTATTTGGGCGGGTACAGCGATCACATGCCGGTGTACACCGACTTGCTGTTTTCGACTCAAGGATTGTAAAAGCCGGCTGGGCTTTGAGCTCAAGGATTAGCTGTTCATGGCTGCCTTCACCAAACCCACAAACAAGGGGTGGGGGTTGGCTACGGTGCTCTTCAATTCGGGGTGGTATTGTACCCCAATGAACCATTTGTGTTCGGGAATCTCAACTACCTCTGCCAAGCCCGTCATGGGGTTGGTTCCGGTTATCTGCATGCCCGCTGCTTCGATTTGGGATTTGTAGGCATCGTTGAATTCGTAGCGATGGCGATGGCGTTCCGTAATTTTTGTTTTGCCATATACTTTAGCAGCCAAGCTCCCTTTCTTCAACTCGCAATCGTAGGAACCCAGGCGCATGGTGCCGCCGTACTGGCTCATTTTCTTTTGTTCCTCCATCAGGTCAATGACCTTGTGGGCAGAATCGGGATCCATTTCAGAAGAGTGTGCACCGGCCAAACCGCAAACATTGCGGGCAAATTCAATGACCGAACACTGCATGCCCAAACAAATGCCCAAGAAGGGAATGTTGTTTTCGCGCACGTATCGAATGGCGGTTAATTTGCCTTCAATGCCTCGGTTTCCAAAACCGGGAGCCACCAAAACGCCTTGGTAAGGGCCCAGTTTTTGGGCTACGTTTTCTTCGGTCAACAACTCGGAATGCACATAGGTCAATTTAACCTTGCACTCGTTGCTAGCGCCGGCATGAATGAAGGCTTCGGCAATGGATTTATAGGCGTCGGGCAATTCGACATACTTGCCCACCAAGGCAATGTCGATTTGCTGCTTGGGGTGTTCCAATTTGAAAAGGAACTCTTTCCAATGGGCCAAATCGGGCTCACCTGCCGTTTTGAGTTTGAGTTTGGTCAATACCGCTTTATCCAACTTCTCCTTCAACATGGCCATGGGAGCCTCGTAGATAGTTGACAAGTCAATGGCTTCGATGACCGCATTGGGCTGTACGTTGCAGAACAGGGCCAATTTGCGGCGCAAATCTTGGTTCAAGGGCTTCTCGGTTCGGCAAACCAACACATCAGGCTGAACACCCAATTCGAGCAAACTTTTAACGCTGTGCTGAGTGGGTTTGGTTTTCAACTCTCCAGCGGCGCTCAAATAGGGAATCAGGGTAAGGTGAACCACGATGGCATTGCTTTCGCCCATGTCCCAAATCAGTTGGCGCATGCTCTCTACATAGGGGAGTGACTCAATGTCGCCGACGGTTCCACCAATTTCAGTGATGACAATGTCGTAGTCACCGCTATCGCCCAAAATGCGCATGCGGCGCTTGATTTCATCAGTGATGTGGGGAATGACTTGAACGGTTTTGCCTAGGTAAACACCTTTGCGCTCATTTTCAATGACGGTTTGATAGACCCGACCCGTGGTAACGTTATTGGCCTGGCTGGTGGGAACGTTCAAGAAACGCTCATAGTGACCCAAGTCCAAGTCGGTTTCAGCGCCGTCTTCGGTTACGTAACATTCCCCGTGTTCGTAGGGATTCAAAGTGCCTGGATCAACGTTGATGTAAGGGTCGAATTTTTGAATCGTAACACGGTATCCACGTGCTTGAAGCAATTTGGCGAGGGAGGCGGCTACGATGCCTTTTCCCAGTGATGACGTTACTCCTCCCGTAACAAAAACATATTTAGCTTGACTCATAGCAGCGTGATTTAGACGTTACGGGATACAAAGGTACTCCCCCTAGAAAGGGAGGGGTAGAAAGTAATTCGGTAGTTTTCAACAATGAAAAAGCGACCCCCAACAGGGTCGCTTTTTCATTGTTAAGCAATTGATTGTTAATATACTTTCATCAATTCAGTGTCGAAGATCAAGGTGGCGTTGGGAGGGATAACTCCGCCGGCACCGCGAGCGCCATAACCGAGGTTAGAAGGAATGATCAAGGTGTATTTGGCTCCTTCGCGCATCAAGGCAATGCCTTCGTCCCAACCGGGAATGACCTGGCCAATGCCCAAGGTGAATTCGATGGGTTCGCCGCGCTGGTATGAATTGTCAAAAACAGAACCGTTGTCCAACATGCCCGAGTAGTGAACGGCCACCTTAGCGCCTTTTTTGGCAAGAGCTCCGTTTCCTTCCTCTTTGACCAAGTACCACAAGCCACTTTCGGTGCGCTTGGCTCCAGGATAGGTTTTCAATACCCAACCCTCGAAGGCAGCGGCTTGGGCTTTCAAAGCCTCGGCTTGCTTGGCAACGGCAGCCTCTTGGTACCCTTTCATGGCCTTGTCATCGCTTTTGAAATTTTTGGCGTCTTTGCCAATGCGCATGATTTCTACATGCGTGATCAGGTCTCCCTGACGAATGGCATTGACCACCTCTTGACCCGTCAAGACACGGCCGAAAACGGTGTGCTTGCCGTCGAGCCAGGGCGTAGCTAAGTGGGTGATGAAGAATTGAGAACCGTTGGTGCCAGGGCCGGCATTGGCCATGGACAAAACACCGGGTCCGTCGTGCTTCAAGCTGGGGGTGCACTCATCGTCGAACTGATAACCAGGACCGCCGCTTCCGTTTCCGGCAGGGTCACCGCCTTGGATCATGAAGTCGGCGATCACTCGGTGAAAGGATAGGCTATCGTAATAAGGGGTGCCCAAGGGTTTGGCGTTGTTGGTGATGGTACCTTCTGCCAATCCTACGAAATTGCAAACAGTCATGGGGCATTCTTGGTAATGCAATTTGATCAAAATGTCTCCTTTGCTGGTGCTCATTTTGGCATACATGCCATCGGCCAGGTCGGTAGGAGTGCTGCTGGAATATTCATTGGAATTCATGGTAAACGGAAAAAAGGCCAACAGCGCCGAAGTGCTGAGAAGGGCCAGAGAAGTCAATATGGATTTCGTCTTCATGGTCATTTGTTTTGTTGTTCTAAATGGATTCGTTGGGCTTTTGGCAATTTTCGTACCACACAATCGTAACTGTGTTCAATCAACGATTGCACAAAGGTAGGGTTCAGCCCTTCTAGCTGCACCAACATCCAATGCTTGTTGTTCAAATAGGGCCCGCTGCCAATTTGCGCGTACTGCTCGCGCCATTCCACAATGCGTTCTGGATCCCCTTTTAGGCCCAGGCTGCTGCATTCGCGAATGTCCATCAGGCAAAACATCTTCCCGGCGACTTTCCACACCAAGGTGTGCTCGTCAAAGGGGAACTCTTCGCTGACGGCCGCCCGGGCAGTGCAAATTTGTTGAATGGTTTCGAAGTTCACTGTGAACAAATTGGGAACGCAAAACTAGGGAACAGGTCTAATTTTGAAACATGCTTAAAACGGTTTGTGTTTGGCTGCTTGCGCTGTGTTCTGCGAATTTCGCATGGGCTCAAGCTCCAGCGGCCAGTACCAAGAAAATCAAGTACGAAGCCTTGGAGCAGTCCAGCGGCTTGGCCACCTACAAGGGACAACCCTTCAGCGGCCGTGCCTTTGAAATGTGGCCCAACAATCGAATCTACCGGGAAATAGGCTATGAAAATGGTTTGCGGCACGGGGAGTATTTCGAATACAACGAACAGTCGGCTTTGATGGCGCACGAAACCTGGGTGCGCGGTCAAAAAAACGGGGCCTATGATTACCATTACCCCGATGGAGCCTTGAAAAGCAGGGGTACTTTCACTTGCGATGAACTCGACGGTCTGATCGAAGGCTTTTATGCCTTTGGGGGCAAGCAATACGAGGTCAACTACGCCTTAGGGGTTCGCCATGGTTGGTCGGTTACGTATTACGAAAACGGCGCTCGCGAACAAGAAACCTATTTTGAAAATGGCTTGCCTCACGGCGAGGTGGTGGCTTATTACAAAGATTCGACCTACCGCTACATTCGCGATTACGAGCACGGTATGCAACAGGGTCGCAATTACGTGGCCCACCGCAGCGGCTGCCCGGGCATCGAAGAATATTACAAAAAGGGCCAATTGGACAGCGTGCGCAGGACCTTTGACCCGGTGTTGTGCTCTTTGTTGGAAGAGGGTTGGTATACCCAAGGGCAAAAAGATGGCTCCTTTTATACGTTTGGCTTTTTTGGCGACACCTTGACGGTGGCGACCTATGAAAAAGGAGTGTTGAACGGTCCCTATCGAATCGCCAAAGAGCATTGGGATGCCGAAAAGTTGAAAAACGTTTGGGATATCGAAGAGCAAGGGCAATACGTTTCAGGTGAACTCGATGGGCATTGGAAGCACGGCTTTGTTTCGCATTATCAGCAACGAGAAGGAAGCTACGAATTGGGAACCATGGTCGGGGAGTGGAAGCTCTATGATGCAGAGGGATATTTGCTAGCCACCCAGTGGTATGACAATCAGGGAGAATTGATCAAACAGAAGTTTCACAAACGCAAAAAACGCTCATGATCCCCTTTGTGATCGGAATGACAGGGCTTTCGGGCTCGGGCAAAAGCCATTATGTGCGGGCTTTGAAAGACCGCATGGGCGATCAGGTTTCCATTGTGGGCTTTGACGATTATTACCGGCCCTTGGAAGACCAGCACATCGATGCTTTCGGCGAGGCGAATTACGATTTGCCTACGGCCTTGTACCACGAGCGTTTTTACGAAGACTTGCGTCAGTTGATCGCGTATCGTCCCGTGTTGATCAAGAAATATCAGTTCGAGAATTACGATGCGCCCGAACAAACTGAAATCATTTCCCCAGCCCCTGTTTTGTTGGTAGAGGGTTTGTTTGTGTTGGAATTTGAACAAGTCGATTCTTTGCTCGATTACCGCGTGTTCATCGACTGCGATACACAGCTTTGCTTTGATCGCCGCATCAAACGCGACGTCAAGTTTCGAGGCATTCCCCACAAGCGTTCCTTGCACCAATGGGAGCATCATGTAATGCCAGCCTACGAGAAGTTCATTGAGCCGCATCGGGAGCGCTGCGATTTGATCATTCAAAACGACGGCCCCGTGCACGAAGATGTGGAATACATCATCGATCGCATTTTGAACCACGCTCACCCTTCGGTGGTAGAGGCTCTGGGAAATATCTGATGGCCCATGCTAGCGCTTCCTGCGCCATGGCGGCAAAGCCTGGATTTTGCGGCTAGTTTGGGATTGATCCCTGGAAGTGCATTTTGCGCCCTCGCAGCAAAGCCTCGATTTTACGGCTAGTTGGGGTTGATTCCTGGATTACAAATGAAGGCGCGTCTTGCGGTCTAGCAAGGTGGCTTCATCTTCGACGTGGTCGGGGTCGGGAACGCAGCAGTCAACAGGGCAAACGGCTGCACACTGGGGTTCTTCGTGAAAGCCTACGCATTCGGTGCATTTGTCAGGCACAATGTAATAGACCTCATCGCTCACGGGTTTGAATTTTTCGTGAACATCGACTTCGCTTCCATTGGCCAACAAAAAGGTGCCTTCGACCTCATTGCCATCGGCAATGGCCCATTCCATTCCGGCCTCGTAAATGGCGTTGTTGGGGCATTCGGGCTCACAAGCTCCGCAATTGATGCATTCTTCGGTAATGATGATAGCCATGTGCAGCGCAAAGTTACCACACTTTTGTATTTTCGACCATGCAATTTGCCATACTCAGCGATGTTCACGATAATCTTCCACAATTGGAGAAGGCGCTGGAACAACTGCTACAACGAGGCATTCAAGAACTCGTATTTTGCGGAGATTTCTGCGCCCCCTTTTCAGCCCGCCTGATGGCCCAATCGGGTTTGAATGTGCATGCTGTTTTTGGAAACAACGACGGCGATCGCTATCAAATCGCACGCATAGCTGAAGAGTACCCCCGTCTTCGCTTGTACGGCGAGTACATAGGCGATGAGGGTCAGGTATTGGAATTGGGAGGGCAGAAGTTTGGCGTTACCCATTACCCCTTTTATGCCAAGGCCATGGTCAAGACCGGTTGGTACGATGCTGTCTTTTTTGGCCACAGTCACCAGGTGCATCGTCAAAAATTTGGACCTTCCTTGCTCTTGAACCCCGGTGAAATTGCCGGTCTCATGGGTCCATCGACCTATGCCTTGTACGAAACCGAATTGCGTTCCTCAGAAATCATAAGCTTATGAGCCAATACCGCTGCCTACAATCGTGGTGCCCCTTGCGAAAAGAGCCCAGTTCGGCCTCTGAAATGACCAGCAGTCTGCTGTTTGGCGAGACCTGTACGGTCTTGGAAGAACAAGAAGAATTCATGCGCGTGCGCTGCGACCACGATCAATACGAAGGCTGGGTGTCACGGTTGTATGTAGAGCCCGTTCAATTGGGAGAGGCCTTTACCACTCGGGTGATCACGCGGGGTCAATATTTGGAAAGTGACCGCGGTGAACGCATCGATTTGAGTCCCGGCTCTCTCTTGCCTCCCGGTGATTATTTTGTATCCCAAGATCGGGGTTTTCAACGCCAAGGGCCTTTGTCCAGTGGAGCCACTTTGGTCGAATTGGCCCAGTCGTTTTTGTATACGCCCTATCTCTGGGGTGGGCGCGGCTTATTCGGCATCGATTGTTCAGGGTTGATTCAAGTCTTGGGCTCTTTGATAGGGGAGTCCATGCCCCGCGATGCCTGGCAGCAAGCCTTGATGGGCAATGCCAAGCTATACCGAGAGCGACAGGCGGGTGATCTGGCCTATTTTCACAACCAGGCGGGTAAAATCACCCATGTAGGTCTGCTGATTGACCCTGACCGCATCTTGCATGCCTATGGCCGTGTGCGGGTAGATGCCTTGACTCCCGAAGGGATTGTGCAAAAATCAGGCAGCAAACCTAGCCACCGCTTGGCCGATATTCGCTCTTGGCGATGAGACTGGAGCAACTTGTAAACGAAATCAAACCCCGCTACCACGCACGAGGTGGCGCCGCATTCGGCTTGACCGAATCCCAATGCGAAGCCCATGTAGATTTGACTTTTGCCGCAGCCCTGCGGTTTTTGCAATCTATGATGATGTCAGGCAAACTGGCAGAACTGAAATCCCTGATGAGCGCGGGACCTGAGGCCATTCAGCAATCGCCCTTGAAAGCCCAATTGGTCGAACAGTGCACGCAATCGTATTACGGGTTGACCTGGGAGAAATCGCGCAAAGAAGAATTGGCACTGAGCATCTTGGAGTTTTTGCTCCTGGAGTTGCAAGCTGATTTTCAGCGCGGTGGTTACAGCGCAGATGCAGCCGGTGTCATGAAATTCTTGGGAATGGATGCTGGCCTACTGGGTAAAATGGGCGGCCTGTTTGGAAAATGGTTTTAAAGCGACTGGTTTTCATAGGAATCATGTTCATTGGGCTTGCTGCAGGGCAGGCACAGGGCTTGGTTTATGTTTCTCCAGCCAAGGCCATCAACGGGTTTTCAACCTATTTGGAACTGAAGACCGCCGTTGATTTGCGCCAATTATCGGCCAACATTCCTCAGTTTCAAGCGGTTGAGCGTTTGCGCATCGATGGGCCTTTGGACATTGCCGAGGTGGCTCATGTAGCCGGTCGCCTGGACAACCTGGAAGAGTTGCATTTGGAGTCCTTCAGTGGGGTCTTGCAAGACGAAGATCTATTGGAATTGGAGTGGATACCCCGTGTGGTGTTGCACGTGCCCGATGGCATGGAAGAAGCCTTGCTGTTGAATGATCGCTGGTCTCAACTCAAGGCTGTTCGTTTGGTATTGGAACAGGTGCCCGATGATTTTGCTTTTTTGCAGCACTGGAAAAGCTGCCGCGAATTGTTTGTGCTGGCCCCCTTTCAAGCAGCTGATGTTCAGCGTGCGGCTCAATCCATTGCTGAATATTTGCCCGAGTTGGAGCGTTTGGGTCTTTCGATGGATGCTCTGGTGCAACTGCCTGCCGTATTGAAAACCATGCCCCGCTTGAAAGAGTTGCAACTGGTCGACAATGCCAGCTGGATGGAGGCCGGGCGACTGGAGGATTTGGGGTCAGTAGAGTTTTTGTACGGTTTTTCAGCTTATCCCAAAAACCGGCCGGTCAAGGTGGTGTACAGAGCTTTGGATCCCCGCTTGAGTCAGCGCGAAGAAGACTTTTTACAGGCCTATTTCCCCGCTTTGCCTGCGGCCGAGTCCAAGTTGTATTGGGAAGAAGAAATGCTGGTGTTGGACTTTGTTCAAACCCTAGAACTGCAAGCTCTGCCTGGCTATGATCGCTTGGGCCAAGCAATCACCCAACCGATTTTTCCCGATGTTCGAGACGGCGACCAAGTTTGGGTGGCCCAGGCCAACCAAGATGCGCTGTTCATGGCAGGCGATAAAGCGGTGATCTTGTTGCCGGCTACGGCCATGATGGATGAAAATGGCCAGGAATGGACCGGTGAATACATACTCCGCCTGCGCTGGTTCGAGTCGCCCACCCTGGCTATGGCAGCAGGGGTTGATTTGAGTTTGGATTCAGCCGGTCGCCGTTTTGGCTTGTCGCCTTCGCTGCTGTTTGACATTCAGGCCTTTGCTCAAACGCAGGCCGGTGGCTCGTATAAGCCTTTGCAACTGCGCAACGGCTATTTCATCAAGGTGATTGCCTTGGGGGCAGCCCTGCCACAATCGCGCTTTTATGCATGGAATGCGGAGCGTTCCAAATGGCAAAACGGGTACGATTACGATTTCGCCTTTTCAGACGATTGGTTTGCGGGAACCGATTTTTATCAGTTCTATGCCGGCCGAGCGACGGCCCAGCGCTATGCGAGCCAATCGGGCGCCGATTTGCAGCAACGGTTTGAAACACGGGGCTACAATTCCCTGCTCGATCCAGGCGAAACCCGCGTGGTATTGGAGCCTTACAGCAGCCTGTTTGTTCATAAATACGGCAGCAGCGAGGCCAAAGAGACCTATGTGTTGCGCCGCGGTAAATCCATCATTGGGGCTCGTCGTTTTCCCGACTCTGAACCCTTGGATCGTTTTTTATTTGCCTTCCAAGTGTACGACCGAAGCGAAGCCTTGTTTCCCGAACTCAAACACCTTTCCAAAACTCCCTTGGTGTTTCGCAGTGTCTTGGACGCCAAGACCATATTGAATTCCTTCTTTCGGGCACACGATTGGGTCGATTTTCGCATTCGCACAGCTTCGGGCAAATACTTTGCTGAGTTTAGAAGCGCCGATCAAGCGTTTTCGATTCAATTGATGCAGCCCAAAGACCAGTTTCGCGATGATCCCGCCCGGGCCAAGCGCGAACAAGGTCAATTCGAACGGGCCATGGCCGCTTATTTTTCGGCCTACAAAACGCGCAACAACGTATACCTGGCTTGGGTCATGGAAGGAGTAGAGGCCCAATGGCAAACGGCGCGCTACAACATCTTAGATCCCAGTTCTGGCGGCAAGGGAACCCAGCGCGTGGATATGCGCTTGCGTTCCTTTGGTCGATTTGCCTGGGCCGCGCCCAACGAATTGCAAAATCCCCTGGATTTGACGCTTCGATTGGCAGAGGCTGGATCGGTTCCCTTGCAGGCCCGAGAATTGATGGTGGTGTACTCCAATCCTTCTTTTTGCCAGCGCCTAAACGGGGCCGAAGAGTTCAGGGTCAGCATCGATGCCAAAAGGCTGCAGGCCTTGGCTTGCCGCGATGAGCTGGGTCGCTGCTTTGTGCTGAGCGGCAATGAATTTCGAGCCTTGAACACCAAGTCTTTGACTGCTTTGTACTTGCCCATGAATGAAGTGCCGGTGGCTTCTTTGAACGAAGCGGGCATCAATCGCTTGTTGGGCATAAAAAAACGACCTCAATGAATCAACTCACGCTCAGTCCAGGCTTGGTCCTGATGGCATTGCTCTTGTATTTTGGTCTTTTGCTGGGCCTGGGTTACTGGACCGGTCGCAAGGCCGGTGATCAGGCCTATTTTTTGGGGAACCGGCAGAGTTTGTGGTATTTGGTCGCCTTGGGCATGCTCAGCGACAGCATGAGCGGCGTGAGTTTCATATCGGTGCCGGGTGCCGTTTTGAAGGCCAATTTTGGCTATTTGCAAGTGGTTTTGGGCTACGTGCTGGGCTATGTGGCCATTGCCTATTGGTTGCTGCCCTTGTATTACAAACACAATTTAACCAGCATCTATACCTATTTAGAGGGCCGCTTTGGGTTGAGCGCTCAGCGCACCGGGGCCTTGTTTTTTGTGATCAGTCGATTGCTGGGTGCGGCGGGTCGTTTGTACCTGACAGCGGCCATTTTGCAAACTTTTCTCTTTGGCCCATGGGGCATTCCCTTTGGGGTCTCAGTAAGCCTGATCATTGCCTTGATATTGTTGTACACCTTCAAAGGAGGCATTTCGACCCTGGTGTTGACCGACGCCGTGCAGAGTACCTTTCTCATCGGCGGATTATCGGTTTGCATATACGCCCTTTACCAAGGCCTGCCCTTGGATTTGCGCGAGCAAGGGTTTTGGCATTTGGTGGGGTCGAGCCCCCACAGCACTTGGTTCAATGCGGATCCTTGGTCCAAATCTTATTTCTGGAAGCATTTCCTGGGAGGGGCTGCCATTTGTTTAGCCATGACGGGCCTGGATCAAAACATGATGCAGAAGAACTTGTCTTGCCGCAGCTTGCGCGATGCTCAGAAGAACTTGTTGGCCACAGCAGCCGTGGTTTTGTTGGTGAATGTGTTTTTCCTGTCTCTGGGTGTCTTGATGATCGAATTTTTGTCAGCTTCTGGCGATGCCTTGTTGCCGCAAGCCCTGAGTGGCGAAGCCGGAACCGATTCCTTTTTCCCGCACATCGTTTTGACCAAACTGGGGCCGGTTGCGGGTCTGTCTTTCATTTTGGGATTGGCCGCAGCCACCTTCAGCAGCGCCGACAGTGTGCTCACCACCCTGACCACCAGTACCTATTTCGATCTTTGGAACTTGGATGCGCGGCAAGACTTGAGTGAGGAGCAAAAGCGGCGATACCGCCAATGCTTGCACCTGGGATTTGCCGTGGCATTGTGGGCTTGCATCATGGGTTTCAAGGCTTTTAACCAACAGGCTTTGATTGATACGGTCTTGGATTTGGCGAATTACACCTACGGGCCCTTGTTGGGTTTGTTTTTCGTAGGGATGTTCACCTCTTGGAAACCGGGATCCAAGGCTTTGGTGGTGGCTTGCATGCTTTCTCCTTTGCTCATATACGGCCTCAAACAATGGCCCTTTGAGCGATACCAGTTTGGGTTTGAGCTGTTGATCATCAATGGGGCCTTGACGGCTTTGATGCTCGGTTTGGCGGCCCGGCTGCGCCGGGCCTAAGTCCTGCTGAATAAGGCCAGGCTTTTGCAGGCAACCGGGTATGGTTGCCTTACATGTAACCCAAGGTCTTCAACATGCTCTTGTAGCTCTGTTCCTTGCTGAACATGCGAAAGTAGTATTCGCCGTCTTCGTCCCGGTCAATGATGATGTGCTTGGGCGCAGGGGTTAGGCAGTGTTGAATACCGCCGAATCCGCCGATGGTTTCCTGGTACGCTCCCGTATTGAAAAAACCAATGTACAAAGGGTCTTCAGGATCGTATTTGGGAAGGTAAATCGCGTTTACGTGCTGTTCAGAATTGTAATAGTCATCGCTGTCGCAAGTGATACCTCCGAGTAGAACGCGCTCATATTCTTCGCCCCAGCGGTTGACTGGTAACATGATGAACTTCTTGTTGATGGCCCAGGCATCGGGTAGGGTAGTCATGAAGCTGGAGTCAATCATGTTCCAGCGCTCGCGGTCGTTTTGGCGTTTTTGATCCAATACGCTGTAAATCGCCCCACCGGCTTCGCCAACGGTGAATGAGCCAAACTCGGTGAAGATATCAGGCTCGTCAATTCCAGCTTCGCTGCATACCTGTTTGATTTGCGCAACAATCTCAGTTGCCATGTACTCATAGTCGTAACTGTAGTTCATGGAGTTCTTGATAGGAAAGCCTCCTCCAATGTTCAAAGTGCAAAGTTCTGGGCATTCACGTTTCAGTTCTACATACACCTTGAGGCACTTGTGCAATTCATTCCAGTAGTAGGCTGTATCATAGATGCCTGTGTTGATGAAGAAGTGCAACATCTTCAATTTTACATTGGGCTGTCCTTTGATCTTGTGGCGATAGAAAGGCAAAATGTCTTTGTATCCAATGCCCAAGCGAGAAGTATAGAACTCGAATTTGGGTTCCTCTTCGGCGGCAATGCGTATGCCGCAGTTGATCTCTTTGTCGGTATAGGTAAGGAGCTGGTCTATCTCTCTTGAGTTGTCAAAAACGGGGATGACGTTGCTCCAACCGTTGTTGATCAGGCCGGCAATATTCTCAATGTAACTGTCTCGCTTGAATCCATTGCAAACGACGAACTTGTCTTTGCTGACTTTGCCCTGTTCGTGTAAGGTTTCGATCAGGTTGATGTCGTAGGTAGAAGAGGTCTCGAGGTGAACGTTGTTCTTGAGTACTTCGTCAAGGGTATGCTGGAAATGATTGCTTTTGGTGCAATAGCAATAGTAGTATTTGCCTTGGTAATCGGCTTTGGCAATGGCGACATTGAACCAGGTTCGGGCCTTTTGAATGTTCTCGCTAATCTTGGGTAAGTAGGTGAATTTCAAAGGGGTTCCATACTGTTCGACCAATTCCATTAGGGGAATGTCGTGGTAGACCAAGCTGTTTTCATTGTCGCTAAGCGTGAACTCTTCTTGCGGGAATTCAAAGGTCTGTTGAATGAGGTCGAGGTATTTGTTTTTCATGTCAAAAAGGCCTTAAAGCCAAAATGGTTGGCAAATGTAACTCATTTAGATGATTAAAATATCAGAGATGTAACTCACTTGGATTTCAAGTACGGGATCAATGGAGTGCATTTTTAGCGCCAAACTTTAGGTAAATAGTTTTACAAGCCCCCTAAGGGGCTTACCTTTGCAGCAGAAATCAGACTATGAGTAAAATTAGCGTAATCGGAGCCGGTAATGTAGGAGCTAGCTGTGCAGAATACATCGCCATGAAGAACTTTGCCGCAGAGGTAGTGTTGCTGGACATCAAAGAGAACTTTGCTGAGGGCAAGGCCTTGGATTTGATGCAAACAGCCGCATTGAATGGGTTTGAAACCCGCATTTCAGGTTCGACCAACGATTACAGCAAAACGGCGGGCAGCGATGTGGTGGTGATCACTTCAGGTGTGCCCCGCAAGCCCGGTATGACTCGAGAGGAGTTGATCGGCATCAACGCTGGCATTGTGAAGGGTGTCATGGAGAATTGCTTGAAGCATTCTCCAGAAGCCATCTTCGTCATCGTTTCTAACCCCATGGATACCATGACCTATTTGGCCATGAAAACCAGCGGCATTCCCGCTAACCGCATCATCGGTATGGGTGGTGCCTTGGATAGCGCTCGTTTCCGTCACTATTTGTCAACGGCTCTTGGAGCTCCCGCTATGGAAGTAGAGGGGATGGTGATCGGTGGCCACGGCGATACCACCATGATTCCCTTGACCAGCAAAGCTTCGTACAAAGGGGTTCCTGCCTCTCAATTCTTGGCCGCTGATGTGTTGGATAAGGTAAAGGCTGACACCATGGTGGGTGGAGCTACCTTGACGGGCATGTTGGGTACCAGTGCTTGGTATGCTCCCGGTGCTGCCGTAACCGCAGTGGTTCAGAGCATTGTGTGCGATCAAAAGCGCATGATTCCTTGCTGCGTTTCATTGAATGGCGAATATGGTCAAAGCGATATCTGCATTGGAGTTCCTGTTGTTTTGGGTAAAAACGGTTGGGAGCGCATTGTTTCCATCGATTTGAGCGACAGCGAAAAAGCCGAGTTCGAAAAGAGCGCCAACGCCGTGCGCAACATGAATGCTGCCCTAGAGGCTGTATTGGGTGCTTAATCGCCTCAAGATTTCAGATAGCGGCATCTCTTTGATGCTGGTGGCCAGCGTTTCGTTTGGCCTGATGAATGTTTCGGTCAAAATGCTCGGGGCCATGCACGTGGTTCAGGTGGTGTTTTTTCGAGCCGTGGTGCAGCTTTTGATATCTTCGGTCTTGATTTACCGCGCTGGAATTTCACCCTGGGGTAAACAACCCAAATGGTTGGTGCTTCGGGGTTTGTTCGGGTCGCTGGGCTTGGTGGGTTATTTCTATACCCTGCAAGTGATGCCATTGGGCAACGCCATTGTCATTCATTATTTGTCGCCTATGCTCACGGCCTTGCTCGCCATGCTCTTGTTTCAGGAGCGCGTGCAGGGTTCGCAGTGGCTGTTTTTCGGGCTTTCTTTCGCGGGCGTAATCGTGGTTAACGGTTTGAGCGATGCCATTACTTGGTACGGCATTGCGGGAGGCCTAGCCGGTGCGGTTTTCTCGGCGGGCGCTTACAATACCATTCGGCATTTGAAAGACAGCGAGCACCCCAATGTGATCATCTTTTACTTCCCATTGGTCACCTTTCCTTTGAGTCTGCTGCATGGAGCGATTGACCCTTCTGCTTGGCGGTGGCCGGTAGGTGAGGAGTGGGCCTGGATTTTGGCCATGGGGATCTTTACCCATTACGGTCAATATTTCATGACCCGGGCTTACCAACGCGAAGAGGCCTCCAAGGTTTCGGCCGTGAGCTACGCGGGCATATTGTGGGCGGCCCTGTTCGGTGTGTTTTGGTTCGGCGAACGCTACCAAATGGGGCAGTTTCTGGGAATGGGCTTGGTGTTGCTGGGAATGTTCTTGAACGTTCGCAGCGCGAAAAAAACGGCCTAGATGACCCGCGTTGATTGGCAGCCCACCGACCCTAGGGCTTAAGCGTTTTCTTTTTCCCAGCTTCGCAACGGGCTGGACCATTGGTAAATGAAATCCAGCATGTGGGTTTCGTGTTCATCGCAGACTCGACCCCGTCTGGGCATGACCAACTGAGCGGTTTTAAGAGCAGCGTCCAATTTGTGGGTGACAAATCCGCTGGAGCCTCCCCACGAAAAGTCGGGAATGAATTGGCGGGGAAACCCTGAGCCGAATACGTTGCAAGCCACGCCCACCACGGTTCCTGTGTTGAACATGGTATTGATGCCTGCTTTGCTATGGTCGCCCATGATCAAGCCAACAAACTGTTGCCCGCTTTTCTCAAAACGGCTGCTGCGGTAGTTCCAGACTTTGACTTCGTCGTAGTTATTTTTCAAATTGCTGGCGTTGGTATCGGCGCCCAAATTGCACCATTCTCCCAATACGGCATTGCCCAAAAACCCATCGTGCCCCTTGTTGGAATAGGCTTGGAACACGACATTGGAAATTTCACCTCCCGCTACGCTGTAGGGGCCAAGGGTGCTGTTGTTGTAGGCTTTGGTGCCCATTTTAAGCTTGGCATGATCGCAGAGGGCGAAGGGCCCACGCACCAGGCTGCCTTCCATGATCTCGGCGTGCTTGCCAATGTAAATGGGTCCCTCGCTGCTGTTCAAGCTGCAACCTTGCACCTGCGCACCTTCTTCTATGAAAACAGGATATTGGCCCCAATGCGAGTTGCTGCTGGGCAACGCTTGGCTGTTGCGACCTTGGGTGATGGCCTCGAAATCCCGTTTGATTTCAATGCCGTTGAGTATGAAAATATCGTAGGGGCGTTGGATTTGCCTGAGTTCTCCCTGAAAGGAAATGGGCGAGCCTTGGTTTTCGCCGCTTCGCGATGCCAAAATTTGCTCGTTCTGCACCAAGGTTTGGCCGGGCCTTAAATCCTGTATGGCTAGCAACAGGTCTGAAGTGGGCAATACACGGCCGTTGATGCGGAAATCGGCATGGGCATTAGCCGGGAATCGATGTTGCAGATAATCACGCGTGAAAAACGAGGCCTCTTGAGCCTGCAATGCGTGCATCCATTTTTCCCAGATGCGCCAAATGCCCACCCTGAGCTCAGCGGCGGGTCGAGTGCTGCTCAAGGGAGCCAGGTCTAGAATTCGATCGTCGTCAAAAAATTCAACACGCATGCAACAAAGATAAACGGCAGGGGATACAAAAAAAGCCCAAGCGTCAGCTTGGGCTTCGAAGGTTCGTTGTGCGTACCCGATTATTTTTTGCCGTAGCGCTTCATGAACTTGTCGATACGTCCAGCGGTGTCGATCAAGTTTTGCTTGCCGGTGTAGAAGGGGTGAGATTCTGATGAAATCTCCAACTTGTACAAGGGGTATTCGTTGCCATCTTCCCATACGATGGTCTCTTTGGTGTCTACGCAGCTTTTGGTGATAAAAGCGTGGTCGCAGCTCATGTCTTTGAATACAACTTTGCGGTAGCTAGAAGGATGGATATCGGTCTTCATGTTAAATTCTAATCAGTTTTGGGGCTGCAAATATACAATGAATTGGTTTTGTAAAAAAGGGTTTTAGATTCCCAATCCATCAATATTGAGATTTTGTCCCCCTGAATTCGAGCCTTGGCTTTGCCTGAAGCTCTCGCAGTCCAAGAAATTGGGGGGTAAATTGGCCGGAGCCGGAATCATGTCAGTGTCGACTTTGATTCGGGGATCTTTCTGGAGGGCGCCAAAGAAGTAGCCGAATATGGGCATGGCCATTCGGCCTCCTTGTCCCATGGCGCTGCTGCGAACACGAACAACGGGCTCATCGGCCCCCACCCAGGTAGCACAAACCAGGCCTTTGCTCACTCCCATGAACCAACCGTCGGCAGCCCCTTGGGTGGTACCCGTTTTGCCGCCAATGTTGCCCGAAACTTGAAAGCGCCCCTTCAAACCAGCGGCAGTGCCCGCATCGACCACATTTTTGAGCAAATGGAACATGATGTAGGCGTTTTCTTCGCTGAGTACCTGGTCGTGTCTGGGGCTTTGGAACTCTTCGAGTACGTTGCCGTCTTTGTCTTCAATTCGGGTGATGAAGCTGGGTTCGACCCACAGCCCTTTGTTTACAAAAGCTGTATAGGCCGAAGCCATTTCCATCAGGCTCAACTCAACCGTTCCCAAACAGATGGAGGGTACGGCGGGAACACGGTCTTTTTCAATGCCCACGCGCTCGGCGAATTTCACCACCAAATCGGGCGCGTTGCTACCCAGCGATTGCATGACTTGAGCGGTGATCAGGTTGTCTGACATGGCCAACCCTTTTTTCAAGGTATAGATTCCCCCTTCTGAATTGTCGAAGTTCTTGGGCGACCAAGTTTGACCGTCGAATTCGAAGGTGATTTTCTTTCGTTCAAACTCGGTGCAAGGGTGAAATTTATTGATGTCAAGGGCTGTCGCGTACACCAAAGGTTTGAAGGTTGAACCCACTTGACGACGGGCATTGCGGTTGACGTGGTCGTATTTGAAAAATTTGTGGTCAATGCCCCCTACCCAAGCTTTGACAAAACCCGTTTCGGGTTCAATGGCCAAGAAGCCCGCCTGCAACAAGCGTTTCACATAGGCCAAGGAGTCATAGGGACTCATGAGGGTATCTCGTTCGCCCCTCCAGGTGAAAATGCTCATGGGAATGGGCTTTTTCAATTCGGCCAGAATGCGGGCTTCATCGTCGCCGTATTCGGCGGCTAAACTGCGCCAGCGCTCGGTGCGTTTGAGGTGAGTTTCGACAAAATTGGGAATCACTTTGCGGTCACTCAAGTAGCGCCATGGCAAATCTTTGCCCCAGCTGCGATCGAATTGACCTTGGAACTCGCTTAAGTGGCTTCGAACCGCTTTTTCGGCATGCTCTTGCATGACGGGGTTGATGGTGGTGTAGATTTTCAACCCGCTTTTGTACAAATTCAGCCCGCGTTCCTTGCACCAACCTTTGAGGTATTCGCCCAATTGGGTGCGAAAGTAAGGCGCGAGCCCATCCATAGAGGCGCTGCGGTATTGCAACTGAATGGGAAGGGCCTTTAGCATGGCCAAGCTGTCGTCGTTCAACAAGCCGTATTTGTTCATCTGCTCCAATACCGTGTTTCGGCGCAACAGGGAATTCTCGGGATTGAATTTGGGGTTGTAACGGTGGTTGGCCTTGAGCATGCCGATCAATACGGCCGATTCTTCTATGGTCAGTTCCAAGGGGTCTTTGTTGAAAAACTCCATAGCTGCGGCATGTATGCCAAACGATATGCCCGAAAAGGGAACCGTATTCAAATACATGGCTGCAATCTCTTTCTTGGCATATCGGCGTTCGAGTTGAACGGCAATGATCTGTTCTTTGAACTTTTGCAGAATGCGGGTCAGCTTGTTGCTGGGTTTGTCCATTCGGTGAAACAGATTCTTGGCTACTTGCTGGCTGAGGGTACTCGCGCCGCCGTCTTTGCCCAAATGAATTACAGCCCGAATCAAGCCCCGAAGGTCAATGCCCGAATGCTGGTAGAAACGAACATCTTCAGTAGCGACCAAGGCCGCTACGGTAGAAGGGGCTATATCATTGAAGTGAATGTTGGTGCGGTTTTCCAGGTAAAATTTGCCGATCAAGCTCCCGTCATCGCCATAGATCTCTGAAGCCAACGCGCTTTTAGGGTTTTCAAGCTCCTCAATTTCGGGCATTTCGCCAAACAGGCCTAGGCCGGCGAGCATGAACATCATGACCAAGGCAACGAAGCCCCAGAGGGCTGTTTTCCAAATTACGGGAATAAAGGCGAAGGAACTTTTGGGCTTCATAAGCTGGGCTTGCCGTACAAATATAAGGCCCTAATTCGGGCTCTGTTCACGCGCTAAGAATTCGCTCTTGAGCTGGGGTTTTTTGGGTTCAAGTTTGCCTGGATTTCAGGTAAACCGCTGATTCACAAGCCCTAATCCTGAGATCGCGAATACCCCGCTTAGGGCTGCAAGAATTCCTTGTAGGCTTCCCAATTTTGTTTTTGGTTCAACCAGGCCCAGTTGGGGGTACTGATCCAAACAAATTCGACTTCAAATAGCCCTTTGGAACCAAAGAAACTGCCCGCGCCATTGCCAAACTCGGCATATTGTTGGGCGACAGATGATTGAGTGAAGTTTAGGACAGGTATGAGCCAACGGCTGCCCATGGGCATGGCTGAACCCACTTCCAGATTCTCTTCGAATACAAAATTGCGTTTGTTGAAATCGCTCAATGCGGCCCGAGCCATGTTGGCGTTGCTGCCTTTGGGTATGGCCACCAAGCAAACCAATTCATCGGTTCCATTCCAAGTTTGGAAACCGCTGCTCGCAGGAGCGGCCGCAGCGCTTGAATCGGCGTCTTCTTGGGCCTCGAGGTTGCGCAGTGCCCGCAAATGGGCTTCGGCTCGCTGTGCAGCGGCGCTGCCCGGGTGATCTTCTCCCAACTGCTCAAACAAGGCCTTTGCCTGTTTCAAATC
>JAURGZ010000002.1 GCA_030833525.1 Bacteroidota bacterium
CAACATCTTCACGTCGTAAGTGCCGGGGCTATCCCAACGAGCCGTTCCACGTGAGGTTTTACCCTGAATGACAGCACTGGCCTTGTCAAAAGTCCAAGTGTAATCAGCGCCGTTGTTGGGGTTCGTAGCCAAGAAAGTCACACTCGTCTTCTCATAGTTGGGGCCCGTGGGCACAATGAATCCAGCTACGGGAGGAGGAGGAACTACCAAATTCACGGCAATATCCAAGGCATTACCGTAAGAATTCACTGTACCACAACCGTTGTTCTTCGTCAAGGTGTAAACACTCGCACCGCCACGAACCCGCATGTGACTGGAACCGGCAGAGGTAAAGCAAGGCATCTTGACAGCAAACGACTGTGCCGTGGATCCCACCGAGTTGTTGCTGGGATCAATCAAATTTTCAGCTGACGCATAACTGTTGTCACGGTTGGCGTCGATCCAAACACCCACGCGGGTGTTCCATCCACCGGTTGCCCAGGTTCCGCCAGCGATTTCCAGCGTAAGCTCTTCGCCCGCTGTAACGTCAATGGGATTGCTGGCATTCAAAACACCCAAGTAAGTACCGGCACCGCGCTGGCAATTGGTACTCAGGCTACCCCAAGATCCCAGCACTTTCCCGGACTTGTCCTTGATGGTGACCGATTCAATGTCACCTGGCTTGTCCGAACCACCAACCAAGCAATTGCCTGACCCGTAATTCGACTGGCCGCTACACAGCTGAGCTTCCACTTGTTGAGCCGAAAACGCCCCCCAAGCAAAAAGCATCCATGCAGCGCCCTTTTTGAGTTTAGTAAAGGTTGATTTCATAGAAAATTTTTTGAGTTATCTTCACAAATGAAGCGAATACTCAAATAATTTTCAAATAATATGTTATTTTTTTTTAGCCCTTTGACAATCAAGGGACTTTAGAAAAGATGCGATATGCATCAATGAGCAGTCATTTGCTTCTTGTACAAGCGCACCGCATTGAAAATGCCCTTGGCGATGTTGCGCTGACCTTCGGCAGAACGCAATATGGCCCGGTCTTCGGCATTGCTTATGAATCCCGTTTCAACCAAAATGGAGGGCATGGAGGTTTGCCAGAGCACCAAAAATCCGGCTTGTTTGACCCCACGGCTGCGAATGGGACTCAACTTGGGAGTTTCTTGCTCAACCAAAGACGAAAGGCGCAAACTCTGCTCTAAGAATGCGTTTTGGACCAAACTGAAAATGATGTAAGCCTCAGGCGAATTGGGGTCGAATCCCCCGTAACTCTGGTTCTCAAGATAATCAGACTCATAGGCAATGGCTGCGTTTTCGCGCTTGGCCACATCCAAGTTGCCATCGGTTTTGTGCAAGCCCATGAAATAAGTTTCGCTGCCTTTGGGCGCCGAACTCGTATTGGAGTTGCAGTGAATGGAGATGAACAGGTCAGCCTCATTGCGATTCGCCATGGCAGGTCGATCAGAGAGTTTCAAGGTTTTATCAGTGGTGCGGGTATACAAAACCTTGATCTCGGGCATGGAGTCTTTGATCATTTGCCCCAACTTCAGGGCTATGGCCAGGGTGATTTGCTTTTCCCAAACTTCTCCTGCCCCATTGCTACCGGGATCATCACCACCGTGACCGGCATCGATGACAATGGTTTTTACTTGGCCACTGGCGCTACGAGGCGCTTGCTGATTCGATGCCAAACCGAGCATGAGCAGTAAACTCAGCAAAAGAAGACCCAAGGATCGTGTAGAATGATGGACAAATGCGATTAATCGTTGCATAAATGATAGCCTGGCAAAATTTTTGCCGAATTTCGCATTGCCGTGTTCAACCTTCGCAAGGCCTGCCCATCCTTTTCTTCGCTTCCTCTGTTGATAGCCGGGGTTTTCGCTATTGGAGCAGCCCTCATGCCTCATACGGCTAAGGCCCAAGTTGATTCGTCTAAAATTACAGACAGCCCCGTTCGACCAGGGGGAATCGACCAAGTGATTCACTACCAAGCGGCCGATTCCATGGTTTTATCCCTCGGCGATAACCGCGTGAGTTTGTTTCACCAGGCCCACTTGGACATGGGACCTACCGAATTGGATGCTTACCGAATCGATGTAAATCTGATCAGCAAAATGCTGCATGCGGTGGGGCACATCGACAGCAGCGGATTATACAGCGACAAGCCTGAACTAGCCGACGGGGCCGATCGATACATAGCCGACAGCCTTCTGTACAATGCACAAACTCAAAAAGGCCGAGTGTATGGACTGCGCTTGAGCCAAGACGAAGCCCAAATTCAATTGGGCGCCGTTTTGAAAGAGAGCAACGGCCATTTTGTGGGGGCTGCGGGCAAAATCACTACCTGCACAGACGATCATCCGCATTTTTATTTGAACGCCAAACAGGTAAAAGTCATGCCCGACAATAAAGTGCTGTTTGGACCAGCCAACCTGGTTATAGCGGGCATTCCCACTCCCCTTGCTTTGCCATTTGGCTTAGCCCCCATCAAAAAAGGGCAGCGAAATGGACTCATTTTTCCCAGCTATGGTTATAACCAATTCAATAAGAGTTATTACCTCCAAAACTTGGGCTATTACCGCGGCCTTGGACCCTACGCTGACATTCAAGCGACGGCCGACGCTTATTTGAATGGCGATTTGAGATTGGGGCTGAGAAGCAATTTGGTTCGGCGTTACAAATACCGAGGCCAACTCGCCGTTCAGGCATCGCGCTTTTCCAATGGGCTCGACATAGCCAATCCCAATTTTGGACGAAGCACAGATTTCAGCATTCAAGGTTCGTTTACAGCTGACCCCAAATGGTTACCGGGCATCGGTTTGAATGGAAACCTCAACATTGTCACCGGCGATTTCAACCGTCTCAATGCTCGCGACATCAACAGCATCTCGAACAACCAATTTCAATCGAGTTTGAATTACAGCCGCGGCCTTTGGCAGAACAAGGCCAACCTATCGGTGAGCGCCCGCCACAGCCAAAACACCCAAACCCGGGATTTTACAGTGGAACTGCCCAATGTCAATTTTGGGGTTTCGAGCTTGACCCCATTTGCCTCTAAAACCGGTTCCAACCGAAAGTGGTACCAGCAGCTGCGATTGAGTTACAACGCCAATTTGGGCAATCAACTCAAGAGCAAAGACAGCTTGATTTTCAGCCCCCAGTTTCGCGATGCCCTGCAAGATTTGAGAAGCGGCATGAAACACCGCATTCCCATTTCGACGAACATCAAATTGTTCAACGGAATCGTCAATTTAACGCCCAGCGCCAATTACCAAGAAATTTGGTATCAAAAACGGTTAATTCGCTATTACGAACCCCTGAGCAAAGCCGTAGAGTCACGAGACAGTCTCGGTTTTTTTCGACTGTACAATTACGACGTCAATGCGAGCCTACAAACCAACATTTACGGCACTTTTACGAATTTGCATTGGGGCAACATCAGGGCCATTCGACACACCCTGGCCCCCAGTGTTTCGTTCGGATACCGACCTGATACCGATCCATTCGCCAAGGGATGGAAAGATCGTTATTGGGATAGCAGCGGGAAAGCCATTGAATACAACCCTTTCCAGAATGGCATTTACGGCTCTTTGAGCAGCAGCAGCGGCGGGTTTGTCAATTTTGGCCTGTCCAACAACTTGCAAGCCAAGAAAGCGACGGGTTCTGACAGCACAGGAAAAGACATAACCGAGAAAATCAATTTGATTGACCAATTCAACTTGAATTCGGGGTACAATATCTTGGCCGACAGCTTAAACTGGGATGATTTGAGGCTGACCTTCAACACCGTACTCTTCAAGCAACTGCGCATAGGCGCTTCGGCGAGCTACACGCCCTATGCCATGGCCAATGGAAGAACCATCAACGCATGGCAATGGCACGACCAGGGTCAGTTGCTTCGCTTTCGCAATGCCAGCATTTCCTTGAACACTCGACTTGACCCCAAACTCTTCCAGAAACTTGCAAAAGGAACGACAGAGGCCTCATCAGAATTCCAAAATCCGGTACTGGGCGCTCCCGAGACCGCTGGATCAGCCACCGAAGCCGAAAGGGCCATGATCGAGCGAGAGCCTTGGAATTACTATGATTTCAACATTCCCTGGTCCATCAACTTCACGTATTTGGTGGCCTACAACAACGAAGCCGTATTGGAGAGCCAGCGCTTGGGGAATCACAGGCTAACCCTATCGGGCGATTTGAGCATCACGCCCGAATGGAAAATTGCATACAATACGGGTTATGACTTCAAAAACATGCGCATGGCCGGCAGTCAGTTTTCAGTGGTGCGCAGCTTGCACTGCTGGCAAATGGAATTTTCCTGGATCCCAGACGGTTACCGCAAGAGTTGGACCTTTACCTTGCGGCCCAAAAGTGCGTTATTGCAAGACCTAAAACTCAACAAACGCGAATCTTTTTATGCGCCATTCGCTCAGTAAATTCAGATTCTTTGCTTGGGCTATTCTCTCGATAGCCGCCTCGCTTCAAGCCCAGAGCTCGCCGCATCCGCAATACCGCCAGCGCTATTACGTTCGCATGAGTGAAGGATTGTTTCGCACCCCAAACAACCTTTCGAACCCCGAATTTCAAGTACCCGGATTCATCTGGGTGCCCGCTCTATCGATTGATGTAACCATCTGCAATGGCTATGACAGTTTGTTCATAGTACCCGAATACAACATGCCTGTAGGAGCTTTCATGGCCTACAGCCATGAGGTTAGCAATGCAGAATACCGCGAATTTGTCAAGGATAGCCTGTTTTCTTCGCAAGTGCTTCGACCCGCTGACACCAGCTGTTTACGTGCAGATGAAACTGAAGATTGGAAATGGACCTTATACAAACAGTATTATTTTCAGCATGATGCTTATTCCCAATACCCGGTAATCGGAGTCAGTCACACCCAAGCAAAAGAGTATTGCCGCTGGCTGAAAACCCGTTTGGAACAGAATCCCGAATTCATGCGTCAGCTGCGAAATGCATGGGGAGAAAACGCCTGGTTCGAGGTGGATTTACCCAGTTTGATGGAATATCAAGCGCTTTATCAAGTCCAAGTGCGCGAGCCGTTTCAACGCAGCACAGGCCCGCATCAGTATTCAGACCCCTTGTTGGAATACACCATCAGCAGCCATAAAAACCCTTATGTCAATTGGGCAGAACAAGGTTTGCGCAGCAATCGGGGGGCGCTGCTTATGCCCAGTCAGACCGCGAGCCCCTTTACTGTTCCCGTTTTGGAACCTCAGCCTGCCGCCACTGCCGCCACGGCCAAAAAGAAAAAAAACCAAGTGCCTTCGGCCAGCTGGGGCCCTTTTCATCATTTGCTCGGCAATGTGGCTGAATGGACCTCAAGCCCCGCTGAAAATCACCTGTTCAACAACATCAGTTACACCTTGAACACCAGCGATCAAATCATTGTCAACCAATACCAAATACCCACTGAGAAACTATTGGAAGGTCGCTTGCACAGCCCCCAGGATCTGCAAACGCATTTTGCGGTCTGGGGTGGTTCATGGGACGATGAATGGCACTACTTACAGGCATCTGCTGCCCAGTTCCTGCGCTTGGACCAGCGCCAACCCGACCTGGGCTTTAGGCCAGTCATTCGCTTTTACAAGCCATAAAGAGCTGGAGTCAATTTTAGTAATTGTACAATTGACACTTGTCATTTTTTTTGCTTAAATTGCCCGGCAAAACATTCTCTATGAATCAATATTCCTCGATTAGAAAGGCACTAAGCCTGTTGTTTCTATCGCTGTTGATGCTGGGGTCTGCATGGGCCCAAAACGGCACCATCAGAGGCAAAATCAGCAACGACGACGGGCAAGCCCTAGAAGGCGTAAGCATCAATTGGGGCACTGCCCAAGATGCCAAAAGCAGCGCCGATGGATCATTCATTCTGGAGCTGCCGGCCGGAAACTATACGCTGACGGCTAGCCATTCGGGTTACAAATCCAGCTCCATCACCGTTCAGCTTGCAGCCGGTGAAACCAAATCTGTTAACATCAACCTCATGCCCCAGGCCGATGTCATCGATGATGTTGTGATTGTGGGCTACGGTCGACAGTCTCGCCGAAACGTGGTGGGTTCGATTTCTTCGGTCAGTGGCCGTGAGTTAACCGAAGCCCCTGCCCCATCTTTCGAGGCCGCCCTTCAAGGAAAAGCCGCAGGTGTTCAAGTTACGGTTGGTTCGGGCATGGCCGGTTCTGCCTCTTTGATTCGCATTCGTGGAGCTGCTTCGATTTCAGCGGCGGGCGACCCCTTGTATGTCATCGACGGGATTCCCGTAACCCAAGATTATTTCATGAACCGTGCCAACGGCTCCAACTGGGGCGGCGGTTTCAACAACAACCCCTTGGCCAGCATCAACCCTGAAGACATCGAAAATATCGAAATCTTGAAAGATGCAGCCGCCACCAGCATTTACGGTTCACGCGGTGCCAACGGTGTTATTTTGATCACGACCAAGCGCGCCCGCAAGCAAGGTTTGAAATTCGATTTCAACACGCGTTGGTCTGTGGCCATGCCCACGGCTCGCCCCGATATGTTGAGCGGCCCTGAGTGGCTGCAACTCTATGAAGAAGCATGGCAAAACGACGGACATGTCGGCAAGCCCGACTTGTCTGCCGTGGGGCTTCGCCTCAGCTGGGACCAAGCCCAAAACATCAACACCGATTGGATCGACCAAATGATTGGCGTAGGCTTTAAGCAGAGCTACAACTTCTCGACCAACTACAAGAAAGACCATGTAGCCGTGAAAGCGATTTTGTCTTATGACGACAATGGTTCCTATGTAATAGGCAACAATTACAACCGCGTCAGCGAACGTGTAAACGTGGATTGGAAGCCCATGAAGAAAATGAACGTACAACTCTCCCACTCTTTGAGCCAAGGCACCAACACGCGTGTCGATGCCGCTTGGGCCGGTGGATTGGGTTCAGCCATGAGTACCATGTTGCCCATTTATCCGCTGGAGCCCTTGTACGACAGCGCTTCCAAATCTTACATCACCCCCGTTGGCTTGCAAACCATTCGCGATTTGAAAAACTGGAGAAGCATCGAGGTGCGCACCATCAACAACGCTTCTTTGTCCTACCAAATCAACGAAAACCTGGCCGTCAACGCCAGCGGAAGCATCGACTACATGGACTACAACGAGTTTCTGTACGAGCCAGCTGCCTTGATTCGCTATTACAATGCAAGTTACTTGCAGAACGGCAATGCCAAGTGGTTCCCCACCTGGACCCTGAACAAGAACTACTTTGCTACCTTGCAGTACGACAAGAACTTGGGCAAAGGAAATAGCTTTGGCGCCATGCTGGGTCACGAATACCAGCACAGCTACAGCACCAGCAAATACGTAGAAAACTTCGACGCAACCGGTCCCATCGACCAGGTTGTCATTCCGGATTCAGCTCGATTGGTATTTAGCCGCACGCCCTATGAATGGGCTTTCTTGAGCTATTTCGGCCGTTTGAATTACAGCTACCACAACAAGCTGAATTTCCAAGTAACCGCCCGTCGTGACGGCAGCAGCCGTTTCGGCCGCAACAACCGCTATGGTTTCTTCCCGGCTGCGGCAGTTGGCTATATTTTGAGCGAAGAAGATTTCATTCGCAACATCAAGGCCATCGATTTCATGAAATTGCGCGCGGGCATTGGAAAAAGCGGTAACGCCAATTTCGACAACTATGCCCGCTGGGGTACCATTACACCCAGTGGCAACCTACAACCATACAATGGAATGCCTCAAATGGCCCCTGCTCGATTGGAAAACCCCAATTTGAAATGGGAATCTACCACCAACTTCGATGCAGGAATCGAAACCCAGCTTTGGAAGGGTCGTGTGAGCACAGAATTGACGTATTACAACAAAAACACCACCGATGTCATCTTGCAATTGAGCATCCCCACCTCGACCGGTTTTGGATCCTTCTACGACAACGTAGGTGCCATCACCAACAAAGGGGTTGAATTCTCCTTGAAAACGGTGAACATTCGCAGCAAAAACACCCAGTGGACGAGCAACTTCAACATTGCCCGCAACTACAACGAAATCACCAGCATTGGTGTATACACCGAAGATGCCGTAAGCGGTGGAACCAACGATACCCGCGTGGTGGTCGGTCAACCCGTCGGGACCAATTTCTTGGTTCGATTCTCCCATGTAGATCCTCAAACGGGAGCGCCTGTTTACCTGGACAAAGACGGCAATGAAACCTACAGCTGGGATCCTGATAACCGGGTGGCTGTAGGAAACGTGCTGCCCAAGGCTTTCGGAAGCTTCAACAACGTTTTCAACTACAAGAATTTCGAATTATCGGCCACCGTTTACTTCAACATAGGCGGAAGCATTTACGAAAGTTCGGTGAAGCGTCAATTGAGCTTGATGACCGATTGGAACATGGATCGCCGCGTATTGGATCGCTGGCAGCAGCCTGGCGACAACGCCTTGTACCCCAAGATGACCTTGAACACCTTCAATCACGGTTCTACTACACCTTGGATCAATACCGATTTGTGGTTGCAAGACGGTTCCTTCGCCCGATTGCGCAATTTGATGTTCAGCTACAACATGCCCAAGGCTTGGTTGACCAAAACCGGCTTTGAAGCGGCCAAGGTGACCTTGGTGGGAATCAACTTGTTGACCTGGACCCAATACACCGGTTTGGACCCCGAAATCGCGCGTGATTTTGAAAACCCCACTGACCGCAACATGAGCGGCAGCATTACCTACCTCACTCCTCCTCAAGAGAAGAGTATCAGTTTGGCCCTTAACCTGAGCTTCTAATCATGAACACCAAAACATTTCTTTGGGCACTTAGCCTGAGTGCAGTGGCGCTGAGCAGCTGCGATAAGATGATCGAAACCCCTCCACCCAATGAGATTCTCATTGATGATGCGGTTCAAAACACCGATGACTTGCAAATGTTGCTCAACTCGAGCTACAATGAACTCGCCAATACCTTCGGTGGGTTTGGACAAGTCCTGGCCGAGTTGCAAAGCGACAACCTAACCCTTCCCAACAACAATGATTACCGCGAGGTTTTCAACCACAACGTGTTGTTCTTCAACTCTACCACCGGGGCCTTCCACTCGATTTTGTACCGCACCATTTTCAGGGCCAACTTTGTCGAAAAATACCTGGACCGTGCCGCCGATCTGACCGAAGCCGATCGCACGCGCATAGTGGGAGAAGTGGCCTTCATTCGCGCATACTGCCATTTTTGGGCTGTTCGCATGTTTGCCCATCCCTATGGGAAAACAGCCGACAATTCACATCCCGGAATCGCCATTGCCAACCGGGTCAGCACCGACCCCTATCCCCGAAGCACAGTAGCCGAGGCCTATTCGGCTATTTTGGCTGATGCCAACACAGCCTTGACGAATTTGCCCAGCGACAATGGATACTACGCCGACAAGCAAGCCGCTCAAGCATTGCTGGCCCAGGTATATTTCCAAATGGGAGAATATTCCCAAGCCGCCGACATGGCCACACAGGTTATCAACAGTGGGAAGTATCAGTTGTCTGACACCGTAAACCTGTTCAATTCAAAAGCCGAGAGCGAGTATGTCTTTCGCATTGTGAGCACGGGTGTGAATGACAACCGCAGCGGTGCATTCAACGGCAACTACGCCCCTGGAACGCCTACCTGCCAAATGGATTTGGCCCTTTACAGCAACGTCAAAGATGCCAACGATAAGCGCTGCGCCATGTTGGTCGAAGCCAATGCAGGAGCCGCCAACATGTTTGTCAAGAGTTCGGCTTTTGACGCTCAGTTCTTCGATGTTCCTTTGCTCTATTTGACGCAGATGCACCTGATTCGAGCCGAATCTTTGGCCCTGTCTGGTGGAGACCTCAGCGTCGCCATCGCCGATGCAAATGCCCTAATAAGCCGAGCCTATACCGACCCCAGTGGGGAGTTTTTGGCTGGCTCTTCAAGCCCAAGCGAAGTACTGTCCAAGGTTCGTAGCGAGCGCCGCATGGAATTGCTCTTCCAAGGCGACCGCATACACGAAGTAAAACGCTTGGGAGCGGTAGAAGGAGTCAACATGTTCATTCGCGGGCACCGATGGGATTGCGATGGCATGATCTTGCAATTCCCCATCGTCGAGCGCACCAGTATTTTTGAAATCAATCCAACAGGAGGATGCAAATAATGAAACGAACTGTATTGAATAGCCTAGCCTTCATAGCTGTAGCCGCGGTGCTCAGCTTAACGGCCTGCAAGCCTGAAAAGAAGGAATTAGGGCCTCGCGTGAGTCAACTCGACGGCATAGCCGCCAATTGGATTTTGGACCGCGTGGCTCAGATTGATGTGAACGTAGAACTGGCTTTTGTAGAAAGCGATACCTTGTTGGACGTGAGTTCGGTCTACATCGCCGGTCAGCCCATGGAAATCAATTTTGACAAAGATGGCACCTATTCCACCACGGCCGGTTCGGGTTCCACCTTGTTTGGGCCTGCTACTGGAACCTGGAAATTCGACAACGATGAATATCCCTCGTTCTTGATTTTCAACGAAGGAACGGCAGATGAAACCCGCATCAACATGCTTTCACCCATTCGTCCCCAAGACCCCAATTTGGCGATCAAAGTCAACAAATTCTGCAACGGTGAGCGAACGGTTTCTTATCACCTTTGGTACAACCGCAAATAACGAACCCATGAAACAACGCCTTATATTATTCGCAAGCGCCCTTTTGATGGGATCGGCTGCTCAGGCCCAGAAAGCGTGGATCACACCTTCTGACAACCCCAATCTGAAGGATTCTGTTACCCTTTGGGTCGACATTAAAAAATGCGATCGCCAGCAATTGGCAGGATCTACCGAAGACTTGTACATGTGGACTTGGAAGCCCATTGAGCATCCGCAGGGGCACCCCTTGCACAACGGCACATGGAATGCCTCTAACGAAGCGCTGCGCTGGACCTCAGCTGGAAACGACGTTTATTTCTACCGCATGGTTCCAACCGAGTTTTACGGAGTCAGCCCCGCTCAGTTGTACGCCAATGACATTCATTTGTTGCTAAAAAAGAAAGACGGTACCGGCGATTCCAACGGCGAAGCGAAAACCGAAGACTTGCTCATCACCTTGGACCCCCCCGTTACGGGCCCTCAGAAGTTGTCTACCTTCCCCAAGACCAAGAAGAAAGACACCATGAGCACCTCGGCGAGTGATGTTTTCACCTTGAAGTACGACCGCAACTTGGAGGAAAAGACCGCCCTGCAAACGGCCGATGACTTTTATGTTTATGTGCAAGCCAAAGGAGACAATGGATTGTACTACAAATACAAGAATATCAGCATCACCAAGGTGGGCAATGAGCCCAGCTTGGCCATGAGCGATATGGGCAATGGCATGTTCCATTTCACCATCGTACCCAGCACTTTCATGGCCGCTGATTTGCCGTCGGGTGTCAAACTGGTCGGTTTGAAATTCCAAGTGGTTCGCAAGACGATCAAGAATTCTGACGATACGGTTGACGGTACCTACGAATACATTTTCAATCCTTACTGCGAATAGGCAGTTTGAAATTTTGCAAAGAAAAGGCCCCGGTTGCTCGGGGCCTTTTTCATTTACGACCAGCTGATCTCAACTTCGGTTCGCATGAGGTCTTCCAAGGTTTCCCTGCGTCGAATCAAATGCCATTGCCCCTTGTAAAACAGAGCCTCGGCTGGGCGCAATCGAGCATTGTAATTGTTGCTCATGCTCATGCCATAGGCACCTGCGTTGTAGATGGCCAAAATATCTCCTTCGCGCACTTCGCTCAGTTTGCGATCGTAACCCAAGGTGTCGGTTTCGCAGATGTATCCCACCACGCTGTACAAACGGGGGATCCCGCCCGGATTGCTGATGTTTTCAATGCGGTGAAAGGCGTCGTAGAACATGGGGCGTATCAAATGATTTTGACCGCTGTTCACCCCTACAAAAACCGTCGAAGTGGTTTGCTTGATGACATTGGCTGAAACCAAAAGCACACCTGACTCAGAAACCAAGTATTTCCCCGGTTCAAACCAGAGTTCCAACTCACGTCCATAACGGCCGCAGAATGCCTTAAAAGCCTCTGCAATGCGATTTCCAGTGTCTTGTATGTCGGTTACAATATCTCCTTCCTTGTATGGAACCTTAAAGCCACTTCCAAAGTCCATAAACCGCAAATCTTTGAATTCGGCCGCTGCATCAAACAGCAATTCAGCCCCGCGCAAGAACACATCAGCATCGAGAATATCAGAACCTGTATGCATGTGAAGCCCATGCACTTGAATCTGATGGGATTCTACAACCCGCAACACATGCCTCAACTGATAAATGCTGATGCCGAACTTGGAGTCGATATGACCCACTGAAATGTGACTGTGCCCACCCGCCATGATGTGGGGATTCAATCGCAAGCAACAGGGAACCGAGGAACCGTATCGATTTCCAAATTGTTCCAGAATGGAAATGTTATCGATGTTGATGTGAACGCCCAATTCTACCGCTTCTTCAATCTCAGCAAAATCGACGCAATTGGGCGTAAACATGATTTCTTCAGGTGCATAACCCGCTCTAAGACCCAATTGAACTTCCTGAATGGAAACGGCATCGAGTCCTGAGCCTTGTTCGCGTAGCAATCTCAATATATTGACATTGCTCAGGGCCTTCATGGCGTAATGGAGTCGAACCTGAACGCCCGGGAAAGCCCCTTTTAACTTGTGGTACTGTTCTACGATGCGCTCGCCGTGGTAGGCGTACAAGGGCGTTCCAAAGAGCCGGGCCCCTTCCAGCCACTGTGATGATTCTATTTGTGTTTGCATAAAAATAAAAAAGGCGGGGTGTTGAATCACCCCGCCTTCACGGCACCGGCCGTGAGCGGGTTTTTACTGTTTCTTTTTAGAAGTAAAGTCGATCACTACAGGAGTAGCGATGCAGATAGAGGAATAGGTACCCACTATTACACCTACCAACAAGGCCATGGAGAAGCTCTTCAAAGCATCACCACCGAAGATGAATAGAATGGTCAATACCAAGAATACGGTAGCCGCGGTTACGATGGTACGACTCAAGGTACTGTTGATAGCGTCGTTGATCATGACTGCGTTGTTTTTCTCTGTGCGACGCTCGGTCAAGTATTCGCGAATACGGTCAAACACGATCACGGTATCGTTGATCGAGTAACCCAACAAAGTCAACAAGGCTGCAATCAAATGCTGATCGAATTCAGTGGGGAATGGCACTACACCATCCAACATAACGAATACCGACAATACCACTGCCACGTCATGGATCAAGGCTACGGTAGCACCCAAACCATAACTCACGCTACGGAATCGGAACATGATGTACAAGAAGATACCCACGACAGCCAAAAGCACCAGGAATGCACTCTTGTTGCGGGTGCTAGTGGCGATGGCGGCACCTACTTTGGAACTGCTCAAAATGGGCCCTTCGCCGTCGGCGTTTTTCACCATTTCAAACTTCGCTTCCAATGCTTTGACCACGTCTTGAGCTACTTTCTCACGAGCCTCGCGAGAATCTTCGTTCAACAAATAAGTAGTCACGATGCGGAATTGACCGTCAGTACCGAAAGTTTTCACTTCGTTGCTGCTCTCAGTCAAAGCGGCATTCAAGGTCTCTTTGATGTCTTCAGCTCGGTAATTCTTCTCAGGATTGAATTGAACGATGTAAGCGTTACCGCCCTTAAAGTCAATACCCGTGCTGATTCCACCTTTCATGATGAAGGTTACGATACCCATGGCGATGAACGCCAAAGAACCGATGTAGAAATAGCGACGCTTGCTGACAAAATCAATGTTGGCTCCTTTCAAGAAACCGCGGTTCCATGAGGTATCAAATGCAATTTCTTTGCCTGAGTCGGCGCGGCGGTCCAACAACAAACGCGTGATGAACAAGGCCGTAAACAAGGAAGAGAAAATACCGATGACCAAAATCACGGCAAATCCATATACAGGACCTGCACCGGCGAAGGTCATCAAGAATCCAGCCAACAAAGTCGTGATGTTAGAGTCAATGATCGCACTCAAGGCATGTTTGAAACCATCGTTGATGGCTGATTTCAACCCTTTACCTGCAGCCATTTCGTCTTTGATGCGTTCGTAAATCAGTACGTTCGCGTCAACTGCCATACCGACAGTCAAGATGATACCGGCCATACCGGGAAGTGTCAAGGCTGCTCCCAAAGAAGACAACACACCCAAGATGATGAATACGTTACCCAACACCGCCACGATGGAAATCCAGCCGGCGCGGTTGTAGTACAGAATCATGAACAGAACGGTTGACAAGAAACCGAACAACAAGGAGTTCAAACCGCGCTGAATCGAAGCATCACCCAAAGAAGGACCGACTACTTCGCTCGCCACGATGCGAGCGGGTGCGGGAAGTTTACCCGCCTTCAGAACGTTGGCCAAGTCTTGGGCTTCGCGAATGTCGAAGTTGCCGCTGATTTGGCTCTGACCGCCACCAATTTTTTCGTTTACTACGGGAGCAGAATAAACCCGGTCGTCCAACACAATGGCGATGAACTTGCCTACGTTAGCACCCGTCACTTGGGCCCAACGTGAAGCGGCTGTGGGGGTCATGGTCATGCTGACTTCCAATTGACCGGTTTGGTTGGTATTCTCACGAGCATCCGCGATGATGTTCTCGTCATCTGAAGACAAGGCGGCATTTCCATCGCGATCGCGCTTCAAGAAATACACCAAGTACTCATCAGAGTTTTGAATTTCTTTACCCTGGGCGTCGTATTCGGTAGGCTTCGCACTGAAAGCTACTTTCACAGAAGGCTCCAATACCGATTGGAATTGAGGCTGCTCGAGCATGGTAACCAAACGATCGCGGTCGGCTGATTTCACGACACACATGGCTGAACCCTGGCCATTGCCATAGGTGCGCAAGATGCTGGCCAAGGGGGCCGAACTCATATCCTCTTCAGGAGCCGCTGCAACAGCCGTGGTATCGATGCCTTCAGCAGCAGTCGTATCTTCTTCAACCACTACATTGCCCATTTTTGATGCTTTGTACAAGTCGTTCAAAATGCGGGCCGCCTCTTGGCTGGTGGCTGAATTGCTGTATACTTCGTAGAATTCCAATTTGGCGCTTTTCTCTACCAAATCTTCCATGCGGCGAGGATTGTCTACACCGGGCAATTCCACGCTGATGCGACCTCCGTCAACCTTCTGAATGGTAGGTTGAGTCACGTTCGACTGGTTGATGCGTTTTTCAACTACCTCGAATACGCGATTGATGGCGCTCTCAGTCTCTACTTCCAACATGGATTTCACCTCTTCATCACCCGATGATGATTTGATCGTACCGCGGTTTCCTTTGGCGAAAACGTAAGCGGGCTTGCGATCAGGATTGGCCTTCTTGAATTGCTCCATGAACACCTCTACGTAATCACCGCCTTCGTTGCGAATGATGTTGTCAGTAGCGGCAATGGCTTTCAACAAACCGGCGTCTTTGTTATCGTTGGCCAAACCTTTGATGATGGCGCCTTTGTCAACCTCCAAAATCACGTTCATACCCCCGCGCAAATCCAGACCGAGATTGATCTCGCGCTGTTTGCACTCGAAATAGGTATAATTTGCGATACCCAGGTTGTAAAACTCCTTATTGCCCAAGCTATCGATGTAACGGCGGTACATTTCCTTTTCAGAAAAACCGAGTTTAGCTTGCTTTTGAGCAAAAGAACGGGCTTGTGATTCAAAGTTTCGGGCCTTCCAAGTGAAAGACAACTGGTACAAACAGGCCAGTGCCAAGATTACGGAAAAACCTACAATGGATTTATTGGTTTTCATTTGTGTTGATTCAAAGAGAATAAATACGGGTCGCGAAAATAAGCAAAAAATGCTTCCAAAAAGGCCCCAAATCGCGCCTAATCAAGATTTTCTAACTCAGCCACAATGGCCTCAGCCTTTTGATTCATCATGCACCGAAAATGGCCCTTGGGGCAACGGTCATGCCCAAACTTGGTGCACGGACGGCAATCCAAATCTTGAACTTGATGATGGGTAACGCGAGCACCCGGCCATTGCCCTGGACTCAAACCGTATAATGGATGCGTATTGCCCCAAATTACCTGTAACGGCTTGCCCAATGCAGCCGCCCAGTGAGCCATACCTGTATCTCCAGAGATTACGACTGAACTTCCTTGAATCAAGCGCTGAGATGCGAACAAGGATTGGCCGCAGTGAATTTGCACTTGCAATCCCGCATTGAGCATGGCATGCAATTCCTGCGCACGACTTAAATCATCAGATCCACCCAGCAGCACCCAAGAACCGCCTGCTCGATTGAGTACATCGGCGCACAAAGACAAGGGTATTTGCTTGGTGGCATAAGTCCCCCCTAACACCAATACGCGATAAGTCCCTTCGCCCGTCTGAGCGGATCGAACAGGCCACAAGCCCTGAATGTCGGCCCCGCTAGCCAAGAGCGGTTTGGCTGCCTGAAGCAAGCGAGTTTGAAAGGGAGTGACGGGCCATTTCAGGCCAAGGGCATGTGCCCCTTTTTTCCAAGCCTCTTTGGAAACCCTGTATACTGCTGCAGGCCAAAGCCAGGCTGAAATGAGCCTGGATCGCAGGTTGTTGTGCGCATCGATCACGGCATCAAAACCCAAATTCCTCAAGTCATTGGCCTCTGCAAAAGAAGTCCAAGCGTGCACCCGAAGCGGTTCTGCATAATCGTCAAACAAAGCACAATTGCTCGGCTTGGTAATCAAATGCAGTTCATGCCCTTGGTTCATCAATGCACGCAACAAGGGCTCTATCATGATGATATCTCCCAGCGCACTCAAGCGAACCACGGCGATTTTCATGGGCGTTTGGTTTTTTGCTTTTCGAGATAAGCCTCGAATTCTGCGCCAGACAAGGCATTCAATGTAAACTCTTTCAACAACCCTCCTTTGGCCGCCGATAACACCCCCCAATGCATGTCCTTCAAACCCGATTGTTCGTGCGCATCGGGATTGATGGAGAGCATCACTTCCTTTTTCTGCGCATAATCGACATATCGCCAATCCATATCCAATCGATAGGGATGGGCATTGATCTCAATGGCGACCCCATTGTCGGCGCAGGCATCGATGATCTTTCGATGGTCAACGGGATACCCAGAGCGCATCAGCAACAACCGGCCCGTCATATGACCCAATATGGTGGTGTAAGGATTCTCAATGGCCCGAATCAGGCGCTGCATGGCTCGATCCAAATCCATCTTCAACACCGCGTGAATGGAAGCCACCACGAAATCCAGCTGAGCCAAGGTTTCGGAATCGTAATCCAAGGATCCGTCGAGGAGAATATCGCTTTCTATGCCCTTGAAAATTCGACACTTGGGTTGCCCCGAGTTCCATCGATCTACCTCTTGGCCTTGCTGAAGCAGCCGTTCAACAGAGAGTCCTCCCGCATAGGCTGCCGTTTTGGAATGATCGCAAACGCCAAAATATTCCAACCCCATGCGCTCTGCCGCCTTGGCCATTTCTTCCAAGCTATTGAGGCCGTCGCTATAATGGGTATGGTTGTGCAAGGTTCCACGCAAATGTTCATAAGCGATGGGAGTACCCTGGAGATACTCAAATTCCCCTACTCCCTCGCGTTGCCAAACGGGTATAAACGGCTTACCCAGCTGCTGGTAGGTAGCCAAATCTGAACCGGCCCATTTCGAGGAATCATAACCCAGAGCCGACAAGTGCGCGCCCTCTGAACTGCTCTCAAAAAGCGCTCGCTCAAATTGATCGGGGGCTACCAAGCGATGGCGATAGCGAAGCCCATTTTCGTCGACCCATTGATATACGGTTTCCTCTTGCGTGGCCTCAATGCCCTGCTGCTTCAATACGGGTTCAATTTCGCAATCGCTGATGAAGTCGAGTTGCTCCAAGGTATCGCAGTGGCGAGCCAAGGCCCCGGTAAAGGAATGTCGACCGCCTTGTGCCTGGGCTGCCGCGAGCCAAGATTGAGCCAGCGGATAAGCCCTCGCCAAATGAACCTGACCCGTGGAGGCCATGGCGAACTCAATGGCCTTGATGAGTTCAGCCTGAGTCTTGGGCCCGAAGCCCGACCACTCGACCAGGCGATTCTCTCGGCAAGCATCCAACAAGTCTTCGACCGTTTCTACGCCGTAATCTTGCCATAGGGTTTTGGCTTTTTTGGGACCCAATCCTTTTATCTTCAACATGGACAACACGCCCTCTGGCGTGCGTTGCACCAATTCTTGCAGGGCCGCGAATTGACCCATTTCTGTGATCTCACGAATGGCTTGTACGACCGATTTACCAACCCCGGGCAAAGCCAACAATTGCTCAGCCGACAAATCAGCCAAAGGATCTTTGATTTTCTTCAGGTTGAAGGCGGCCGAAGAAAAGGCCCTGATTTTAAAGGGATTCTCATCGTGAAGTTCACCCAATTTGGCATACAAATTCAGGTAGCCCAGTATGCTGGCGTTATCCATCACGGCTCTACTCCTTCCCGCTTATCCCAATTGGCCCTGAACTCTTGGATTTCGCCACTCGCCAAGGCTTCATCGAAATCAACCCAAAACACAGTATTGCGAACATCGCCATGCAGATAGACCACTCGAGCCCAGCGCGTTTGCGAATTGGCCGTGGTCAAGGGAACCTCTTCAACCCCTAAAATAACCAGGGCTTTCCCGGCATACGAGGCTGGCAATTCAGCCGCATCAAAATCACCAGAACGAAAGAAACTTTCAAAAAATCCCTGACCTGTGGCAGTGTCGTATGCTTTCTCAACGCCCGTAAACCGGGTTTTTCGATAGGCATCAATGTGCACGAAATCCATTCCTTCTCCTCGACTCGAAACACCCAAGATGGCGGTATCGCCGCAACCAATCTCCACTTCGACTTGTTCTTCGATTTGGCCAAACAAGGGGAAAATCCCCAACCCGATCAAGCAGCAGATGATTGCGCGCATCGCACGAAAATACCCTAGGATCATGGCTCAAGCAAACCCGCCAATTGGACTGCAACATCAGCGCCCAAGGCGACGCCCATGCCACCCATTCGAACGCCTGCCAGCAGCCCAGGAGCTATCGTTTTGACAATGGGTTCTCGACTCTCGGCCATGGCCATAATCCCAGCCCATTGCGACTCGATTTCGAATTCCTTGCCCGGGACTATGTGTTCCCGCAACATGCGCATCAAATGCGCCTGAATGGGAGCTGAGGTTTGCGATTCAAAGGTATGTTCACCACTAAAATCCTGGTTTCGCCCTCCCCCAATAAGCAGTCGGGTACCCAAAGAGCGCCAATAAAGATAACCTTCGTCAGCATGGAAAATACCCCTAAAAGGCAAGTCAGGGATGGGACTCGTGACCAAAACCTGGCCGCGCGCGGCTTGAACATCGAGCGAATCTTGCAGCCAGGAGCTGTAAGCATTGCTGCACAGAAAGACAGATTTGGCCTTGATATCCCAACCCAGGGCCAGGTTCAAGCGCCAATAAATCCCTTCAGCCTCTAATGCATGGACATGAACCCCTTCGTAAAGTTCAACACCCATGGAAAGCGCTTTTTGTCTCAAGGAGCGCATCATCAGATGGGTTTGAATGGCTCCTTCTTGGGCGGCAAAAATGGCGGTATCGGCAAAATTCATTCCCAATGATTTCGCTGCTTTGGGCTGAAAAGGAAATTGACCCGCGATGGCATGCAAATCTTGATTGAGGCTTTCGAGTTGATCGACCACCTTATGGGCCTCTTCTTGAGTTGGAAACATTTCCCAACCTCCAGAGGATTCAAAACCCAATGCGGCATCGCCAAACTCTTGCCTCAGCGCATGCAAACCGCGAAAACGTCGCTCATACAGTCGATAGGCCGAATCCAGCGAACTGCGTTTAGCTTCATCGAGCAACTCCCCTGCCGAACCGTAACAGGCAAAACCAGCATTGCGCCAGCTGGCAGCAAAAAAATGAGACTTTTGGTCCAACACCCAAACGCTGCGTCGGGGAAATTTTTCTTTGAGTCGAATGGAGGTAAGCAAGCCTACCAAACCAGCTCCAATTACAACGATATCGGCTCGATCCCACTCGCGTTTGACCCAAAAACTGGGGGCCGGAACGGGCAGATCAAGCAGCGATTTAGGCATTCAAACGCGATGGCAATGCTTGGAAGTATCCCGATTCGAATTCGGCCATGCTGCCCCAAACGCGACCATTCACCGTCACACTGGGACCTGTAACAGTGCCTATTTGAAGGGCTGGCACACCATGCTTAGCCGCTAATGCCAAGAGTGACTCCAAACCGTCAAACGTGCAAGACACCAGAACACGACTTTGAGACTCTCCGAACAACCAAGCGTCGAGTCGGTATTCCTGCTGGCTGCAGATATCAAAACCCAAGCCGCCGGCCAACGCCGACTCAAAAGCAGCTACAAATACACCACCTTCGCTGATGTCGTGCACCGATTGAATGGAATCGCGTCCAGCCAATTCTCCCAACAACCCGTGCAAGGTGTATTCGGTATCCAAATCAAAAGCGGGACAAGGAGAATATTCAACCCCACAGATTTTCGCCAAATACTGCGAAGACCCTAAATCATTTTCGGGTTTACCCAACAATACGATGGCATCCCCTTCTTGCTTGAAATTCAAGCTCAAGCGTTTGGATTCGTGTTCCAACAAGCCCAACATGGCAATTGTGGGGGTCGGATAAACGGCTTGGCCATTGCTGCTCTGGTTGTAGAAACTGACGTTACCACCGGTAACAGGAGTATCGAATTTGCGGCAGGCCTTCCCCATGCCGTCAATGGCGTGTTTGAATTGATAATAAACCTCTTCGTTATAGGGGTTACCAAAGTTCAAGCAATTGGAAATGGCGGTTGGCACCGCGCCGCTGCAACGAATGTTGCGCGCCGCTTCAGCAACGGCGATCTGTGTACCCTTATCGGGGTCTGCGTAGATGTACCGGCTGTTGCAATCAACGGTCAAAGCCAAACTCTTGTGCGTACCCTTGACTTTGGCAATGGCCGCGTCAGAGGGCAAATTGGTGGTTTCGTTCACTGTACCGACCATTGAATCGTATTGATTGAACACCCACTTTTTCGATGCAATGTTGGGCAAGGCTACCATTTTCGCAGCCACTTCTTGGGCTTTTTCCAAGCTCAAGTCAGGAATTGAATTCAAATCAAATTCAGCAATTTTCTGGAAGTATGCGGGCTCTTTCCAAGAGCGCTTGTAAACGGGAGCTCCCCCGCCTAACACCAGGGATTCAGCTGGAATATCGGCCTCCAAATCTTCACCCATGTAGTATCGAACGCGTTTGGTATCGGTCACGACTCCGATTTGGGCATAAGTCAAATCCCACTTTTCGAAAATGCGCTCAACGGCCGCTTCTTGTCCTTTTTGAACAATGACGAGCATGCGCTCTTGGCTTTCAGACAATAGCAGCTCCCAACCTTTCATGTCGGCTTGGCGCATGGGAACCTTATCGAGCCAAATGTCCATACCTACATCGCTTTTGGCGCTCATTTCGCTGGTCGAACAGGTGATACCGGCAGCACCCATATCTTGCATACCCACCACGGCTCCCGTTTCGATGATTTCCAAACTGGCCTCCAAAATCAACTTCTCCCAGAAGGGATCACCGACTTGAACCGAAGGCAAATCGTTGATGGAGTCTTCACTCATGTCTTTGGAGGCAAAAGCCGCACCGTGTATGCCGTCTTTACCCGTAGCTGAGCCGAAAATATACACCGGGTTGCCGGCGGGTCCGGCCGCCGCTGAGATGCTCTTACCCACCTCGACAATGCCCGCACTCATGGCATTCACCAATATGTTCTGCTCGTAACAATCGTCAAAGTATACCTCGCCACCTACAGTGGGTATGCCAAAGGCATTTCCGTAATCGCCGATCCCTTTGACAACACCCTTCACCAACCATTGGGTTCGGGCCGTGTCGATGTTTCCAAAACGCAAAGAATTCAATTGAGCGACGGGTCGCGCGCCCATGGAGAAAATATCGCGGTTGATGCCCCCAACACCCGTTGCAGCCCCTTGATAAGGCTCAATGGCTGAAGGGTGGTTATGACTCTCAATTTTGAAACAACAGGCCAAACCGTCACCTATGTCTACCAAACCCGCATTCTCTTCACCCGCCATGGCCAGCATCTTGCTCCCTTCTTTGGGAAGGGTCTTGAGCCAGGTTATGGAGTTTTTGTAACTGCAATGTTCACTCCACATGACCGAATAGATCGACAACTCCGTAAAGTTGGGGGTGCGCCCTAAAATGGTACAGATTTGATCAAACTCTTCAGCCAGCAAACCCAGTTGCTGGGCTTGTTCAACGGTAGCCAATTCCTGTTGCATGTACCGCAAAGGTACAACCTCAATCAGGCCTTGATGAAATAGTTTTGGACAGGTTTTCCCGATTTAATCGGTTTTTAACGCATCAAAAAGACGTTGCCTTTGATGGTGTTGTGGCGCTTCAAATCACCTGTGATGATGTCATAGCGAAACAGGTATTGATAGAAGCCTTCCATGCAAGGTTCACCATTCGCATTGCCATCCCACTCGAAAGACCCGTTGTCGTTGCTATCAAACACCTTCTCTCCCCAGCGGTTGTATATGATGAAATACGTGGGGCGCACACCGCGACCGGTGATGGTAAAGGTTTCGTTGCGACCGTCGCCGTTGGGGGTAAAGGCCGTAGGAATGAACGCATCGCACAGGCCCGATTTGATCGTGACTTGAACCCCGTCTGAAGCCGAACCGCATGGATTGGTCAAGGTCGCTTGGAAATAGCCGCTGGTGCTGACGTAAATCACCGAATCGGTGCTGCCGTTGTTCCATTGAACCTTCGCGCCGGGCCAACTGGCCTTCAATTGCAACATGGCACCTTGGCAAATCAAGGTATCTTCGGGCAACTGCACCTTGGGCGAGGTCCCTTCGTAAATCTTAATGGTATCGCGCCATTTGCAGCCGTTGTTGTTCACTTCGGCCCAATAAAAACCTCCTTTGTTGATGCTGCGAGTGGCTCCTGTAGTAGCATTGTCCCAGGTTACCGTTCCTGTGGCGCCTACGTACAGGGTCATGGATTTTCCATCGCACACGCTGCTATCCTTACCCAATGAGAATTTGGGAAGGGGAGAAATCGTGATCGACTGCTCGCTCGAGTCGGGGCAAAATGAGTCCTTAACCACGTATTTGATTTTTTGCAATCCCGCCACGGTGGGAGAAAAATCAAATCCATTGAAAGAATTGCCGTAGAACTTGCCGTTGGTAGTTTCTGCGGGACTCAGTGTAATCGCAGGATCCCCCAAGCAAAGAGTGGCGGGAAGACCTGAGAATGAGGGATCGACGTTTCGCTTCACAAAGACCAATACTGTATCAATCGAACTGCATCCTTCTGGACTTGAAGCCGCGTGAATGACCGAATAAACCCCGGTGGCGGCGTAGGAATGCGTCACCTTTTTCGCCGTCGAGGTTGTGCCGTCTCCCAAATTCCAACTGAAAGAACTCAAGCCTGGAAATACGTTATCAAATACAAAACTGTTCGACTTGAAACATTGGATCGAATCGTTGATGGAAATGCCCGATGAAGGATCGGGAATCACCCGCACATACATGGAGGTAGTATCGGTACAACCGGTGCGTTTGTTGTCGTAAAGAGTCTCACTTTTATAGCGAATGCGGTACTTGCCTGGGGCCGGATACACCCTTGTGGGAGTGGGAATGGTCGCACTATCGCCTGGGCCGAAATACCAAGTTCTGATGTATGCCGTTTTGGGCACCTTGGCCAATTGGGTTTGGTCGTCAAACTTAAACTGATGTCCCACAAAACACTGGGCAGTATCGTTGTTTTGCTCAATGGGAATGGAAACCGGTCTGGGTATGATGAAAACCGCTTTGGTTGAGGTAAAGTTATCGGTGCAACCCAATGCAGGAGCGGCTAACAGGGTCACCAAGAAGCTACCGCCTTTGGTGTAGACGTGATTGACATTTTTACCCGTATCGGTCATACCGTCTTGAAACAACCAAGTGTATTTGATACCGCTGTAAGTGGCCGTGGTTTTGTTGGTAAACTGAACAAAGTTGGTGTTCTGGCAACTATCGGTATAGGTAAAATCAAAATCCAGAACCAAATTCTGAGTCTTGAAGGTAATGGTCAGATAAGTACTGGTCAGGTAATCGGGAGTAGCCCCACCGTTGTGTTCATACAGGCGAAACTCGTAGGAAGTGTTCTTCTTCAAGTTGGTGATGTTGACACTGTTGGTAATGTTGTCATACACCACATAACTGTTGGTACCCATGTTGGTACCGCTTCCAAAGGCGGCTACCGCTGTGTATTTCGTTCCATCTGAGGGGGTATTGGCTGAACCGCTACCCTCTATCAAAAGGCCCATTCTCCATGTACCATTTCCCGAAGTCCAAGACAGTTGGGCCGAGGTACAGGTCAAAGTTCCCACCTTGCCGTTGCTGGAAGCAACGGTTGGTTCTTGTGCCTTTACCGCTGCTGTGGCAAAGAGTGTAAACCAAAGGACTGAAAGGATTTTTTTCATTGGGCTTCGCAAAGGTACTCAATTAGACACAAATCCTTCTCCCCTCGTGGCCTATACCCTAGACATTTGACACGAGACAATCTGCGGTGGTATGGATAACTTGGTTTGCGTGAACACCGAGCAGCCCTCAATTTTGATACTGTATGCAAACCCCTACCAGCAAACGCAGAAAACCCAACGGTTGGCCTAGTATATTGAGCTTGACTTCTGTCTTATTCCTTTTGGGCTTGGTGGGTTTCAGCATTTTGGGATTTCAGGGCCTTTCTGAACGACTGGTTGAAAGCAGCAGCATTGATGTGTATTTCGATGAAAGCAGCAGCCAAGATGACATTGCAGAATTTCAACGTTCCTTGGAGCGTGAAACCTGGGTCAAATCGACCAAATTCATTAGCCGCGAAGAGGGATTGCGCCAAATGGGCGAAAAATTTGACACGGAACTGATGACCTATGCCGAAAGCGTCAACCTTCCCCTCAGCGTTGAAGTATATCCCAAAGCGGAATTCGCTCAGCCCAACATTTTGTCGGCCAAGGTGCGGGAATTGAGGCGTCGTGCCGGCGTAGAAGATGTGCTATACCAGAAGGTTTGGGTCGAACAAATGGCTCAAAATATCAAGCGAATTCAGTTGGGCTTGTTGGTGCTTGCCATACTCATGACCCTGGTTTCAGCCGGCTTGATCCAAAGCGCAACCCGCTTGGGAATCTATTCCAATCGATTCATTATCAAAAGCATGCAGCTAGTAGGTGCCACCAATGCCTTCATCGTAAGACCCTTCGTATGGCGCTTCATTCAATATGCTTTGGCTGCCTTTCCCTTGGCTGCAGGGCTGTTGTGGGGCATCATTTATGGCATTCCCAGCTTGGACCCCGCCGGTTTATTGAGCGGGCAAGCCGCTTCCTTGTTGGCTGACTTTAATCGTCACATCGTGCCTTGGCAGGCTGCGGCCATGCTCAGTGCGGTTGGACTATTCGGCATTCTATTGGCCGGGCTTGGCTCTTGGATCAGTACGCGCAAGTATTTGAAGGCAAAAATTGAAAATCTGTATTGAATCCTGCCCTCATTTGTTCAAATTTGCAAGCAAACCCTATGAAACAAACGGTATTTACAAAAAAGAATTACATGCTCACCGGCTTGGCATTGGCCGTAGTCGTGATTGGATTCGTTCTCATGACTGGAACCGAAGGTGACATCTACGATTTTCGCCGCACCACGCTTGCGCCAATCGTCGTTTTGGCTGGATTTGGGTTGGGCATTTACGCCATTTTTCACAAAGACAAAGGTTAAGCCATGACCTGGCTCGAAAACGTAGGCCTTTCCATTTTGGAAGGCATTACCGAGTTTTTACCCGTTTCTAGTACCGGCCATCTGATGATGGGCAGCCAATTGTTGGGTTTGGAAGCTGAATCGGTCGACACCTACATCATCAGCATTCAATTTGGGGCCATTGCTTCGGTGGTTCTGCTGTATTGGGAGCGTTTTTTTGGTCCCAAAGCTTGGCATTTATACACCCGTTTGCTGGCCGGTTTTATCCCGGCTGCCATCTTAGGATTGGCCTTTGATGACCTACTGGAGCAACTGCTGCAAACCCCGGCAGTGGTCGGCATCATGCTCATCAGCGTGGGTGTGTTTTTGGTATTCTTAGACCGCTTGCTTCCCGGTGGTGAGCGCAACCTCGATGAACTATCACACAAAGATGCCGTCATCGTAGGTTTGGTTCAGTGCTTGGCTATGATTCCCGGGGTCAGCCGCAGCGCCGCTACCATCGCCGGTGGTTTGGGTTGCCGCCTCAGCAAAAAGGCCGCCATGGAGTTCAGCTTCTTATTGGCGGTACCGACCCTGAGTGCTGCAGGGCTTTATAAGCTGCTCAAGAATTGGGATGCACTCTCGTCTGACGAATTGGTTGATATCGCCTTGGGCAACGTCTTGAGTTTTGCCACAGCCTTATTCGCCATTCGATTCTTTTTGAAATGGGTAGAACACCGAGGCTTTGCCTTTTTCGGTTTTTACCGAATTGTTGTAGGCGCAGCATTTTTGCTGTATCTCGCTTACTTATGAAGAAAATCTTCTGGACCGTTTGCCTCGGCGCTTGGCTATCTATGGGTCAGGGTCAATCACTCAAACTCGCACGGCTGCAGTACGGCGGCGGCGGGGATTGGTACAGTTCTCGAACCGCTCTGCCCAACCTCAGTCGTTTTTGCAACCAACACCTGAATACCGCCTTTTCCAACCAAGAAGCCGTGGTTTCTGTAGGCAGCAGTGACCTATTTCAATATCCCTTTTTGTTCTTAACCGGCCATGGAAATCTGGTATTCAGCGCCAGTGAGGCCGATAACCTAAGGCAATACCTCCTCTCTGGGGGATTCCTTCACATTTGCGACAATTACGGGTTGGATGCCTTTGTTCGCCGCGAAATGAAAAAGGTATTCCCCGAATTGGAATTTCGCCTGGTGCCTTTTTCTCACCCCATTTACCAAGGCCCCTACTCTTTCCCCAAAGGCTTGCCGAAAGTGCATGAACACGATGGCAAAGCTCCCCAAGGTTGGGGCCTATTTTGGGAAGACCGCATGGTCTGCTTTTACGATTATCAATGCGATTTAGGCAACGGATGGGAAGACCCTGAAGTATATGATGACCCCGAAACGGTTCGCCGCCAAGCCTTGCAAATGGGAGCCAACTTGGTCCACTATGCATTGAGTCAATAAAAAAGGGGCCGAAGCCCCTTTTTTTAAATGCCTTATCGAACTTCTCGAATCCAGACTTGCGGCACTAAACCCTCGAAGTAGTACATGCTCTTGTTGGCGTCTTTCTCAGAGCCAAAGTGCTTCACAAATACATAGAAGCTCTTGTTCTTTGGATCGTACATTTTGTAAGCAATGACATCTTTCTCGTACAAATCTTTGATTTGTTTATTGGCCTTGGCTTCGCTGCTGTGCAAGCCCACGACCAAATAGAATCCAGGAGCTGAAGCTACTTTTTCCAAATCAGGCAATTGAATGCCGCTGGTATCGTATCCCAAACCGAAGTTTTCCAAATCTTCCAGACTGCGAATCACCGCTTCTTTGCGTACAGCAGCCCCGCCAATTCCCTGATCTTCGTCTAAAGAACCAGAACCTGAACCGTCGCCACTGCCATCGCCGCGAACACCGCCGCCCAAAGCCGCAAAGCCCAAGTTCAATTGAAACTCATGCGAGGGGCCCAAGGCTAAGCGAGAAGCCCCACTGGGCGTATTGTACGAATAGCTAAACTGCATATCGTCTTGGGGTTTGAAGCCCAGATTCGCGCCAATTTGGCCCAAGTTGTTGGCCCCTGCGCCAAACCAGAACATATCTTGGTACCACAAGCTCACGTTACCTTGAAACAGGTAATAGCTCCAATCGTACGCGTATACATGCAAAGCGGGCTTCAACAACATTTCTGAACCCACCTCAGCTTGGAAACCCACCAAGAAATTAGCCTGGGATTGCATATCGTAAGCGGCCGTATAGTTGTAATATGAATAATCAAAGGTGGGCTTAGGCAAACGCGACAAAGAAGCACCTGCAAACCAATTATCTCCCTTGGCATACATAGAGGCGCGCAGGTCAGCGCGAGTCACAGCCGGTGAAAAGATCAAGGCCTTGATGATAGGGTCATTGTCGTGCACATAAATCGCCTTAGAGGGGTCAAAGCTCTGGCGCAAGGCACCCACGCTGACTCCCAAAGAAAGGTCGGCAGCATTGCCCAACCCGATGGTATAGGCATAGGTGGCATAGGTGTTGTGTGTCTCGGCAAAGCCGTAACGTTCACGCATGTAATAAATGCCAAAGCCTGTATTCTTAGAAGCCATGGGCATGTTGACATTCATGACACTGTGCTGGGGGCTTCCGGGCACGTCGGAGAACATTTTGTTGTGAAACAGACTCAAGCCGCCCATTTCCATGTTTCCAACCGCTGCTGGAATGATCGAAGCGTGATCCATGTAAAACTGATCCAAGCGAACTCCCATTTGGGCGTTCAAGGGAAGGCCAAGCGCCAAACCCATCAAAGCAATTGTGATTTTTTTCATGTTCATGGGTATTAGCGAATGACTTGGATATAACCGCGGAACTGTTCTCCCGTAAATCGGTTTTTCATGTAGTAGAAATAAATACCATCAGGCAAAGTCTCACCGTTCATATCAACGGCAGACCAATCGTTTTGGTAATTGGAACTCTGGTAAATCAACTTGCCCTGACGATCGTGAATGTCAATGTCGTACAAGAACAAGTCTGCCAATTCGATCAAATCCCAAGCGTCGTTCTGACCGTCATTATTGGGCGTAATCAAATTCGGGATTTTCAAGATGGGAGGATCAATGACGGTCACCAATACAGAGTCGATGTCTGCGCATCCGTTGGAGTCCAAACTATTCAAGTAATACATGGTGGTAGACAAGGGTCTAGCCGTAACCACTGCTTGAGTGGAGTCATCCAAAGTATTTCCAGGAGACCAAGTAAAGTTCGTTGCCCCACTTGACCACAAAGTGGCGTATTTGCCGCGGTAAATGGTCGTGTCGCTGTAAGCATTCACTTGTGCGGGCGGGAAAGCCAAAATTTGAACCGAATCTTCGGTGTAACATACAGCACCGACCGAGTAAGCCCTCACTTTGTACCAGCCTTTGTTGTAGAAACTGCGCACACGCGCCACACTGCTGTCTTTGAGCCAACTAATGCTGTCTCCTCCAATGACCGTCACTTCCAAACTATCGCCTTTGCACAGCGGTAGCGATCCGTTGTACGAGAAGCTCAAGTCGGGCTTCTGAATGAAGCTCAAGCTTTGGCGAGCGGTATCTGAGCATCCGGCGTCGCTCGTCAACACATAGGTCACGTCAATAGGACCTACGTTATCGATGTACACCACGGGGCTATCGAGAGACGAAACGGTTCCATTTCCAAAATCCCACAACTTGTAGATGATGGGATCTACAGAAGTGCTAGCTGTGTCGTAAAAGTAAATGCTATCGGGAACGCAGATGCCTTCAGTATAGAATTGGGCCACAGGCGAATTTGCCACGGTGTAGGTTCTGAACATGCTGTCGGCGCAGCCGTGTATGTTTTGAGCAAACAGACGCAGGGTGTAAGTACCGGCAGCCGGGAAAATGTGATCGGTAGAAGTGGCCGGCAATTCGGTGGTTCCATCGCCAAAATCCCAAGAGGTAAAGCTCATGGTGTCATCAGCATCAAACAATTCTTCTTTGACAAAATAGAAATGGTTCTCATTGAAACACTGGGTTGAATCGTTAGGCGTCACCAAGGGATCTAAAAAGAAACTCACCTTAGGCAGGTAATATACCCGAATTTGCTCTACCGCTGAGTCTTTGCAGCCCTCGTTTGAGGTCGCAATCAAGGTCACATCGTGGGCACCAGGGGTATTGAAACCCTTCTTCACCATGGTATCAATGTACTGGGGAGGTGTTTGGTCAATGACCCAGTTGTAGATGATTTGGTTGTCGGGAATGGTGGTTGATTTTTTGCGGCGCATGACCGTAGTATCGCCCAAACAAACCTGCTTGGTTGTAAAAGAAGGCTGAGGTTTTGGATGCACTTTGATCCAATAAGAAGCTGTGTCTTCGCAACCGTCTGTCGTAATGACCTTCAAGGTCGCCTTGTAGGTACCGACTGCGGCATATTGGTGCGTGGTATTGGGGTAAGTTGAATCGTTGGCAGAGAAATCACCGAAGTTCCACACGTAAATATCGGCTACGGTGTTCTTCAAGTTTGTCTGATCGTTCGTATTGGTTACCTCGTCCAAGCAGGTGTGGCTGAGGGTAAATTTGGCATCGGGAATGGCATTCACCGTATGGTAGTACTCGGTTGAATCGACGCAGCCAAAATCAGAAGTTACCTTCAATTTGATGATGTACACACCGGGTGACGGGTATTTGTAAGCGATGTTTTTATTCAGGTTGTTGGTGATGTTACCCGTTAGCTTGGGGCTTCCATCTCCACGATCCCATTCCCATGTCTTCACTTTGTCTGGCGCGGGATCTTGAGTGCCGTTGGAATAGAAAGACGTTTTACCAAAGCAAATGGGATCGCCTCCCGGAGGGAAGTTGATCGCCGGCGCGGGCAAGGAATGCACCAAGTAATCCAAACTATCAATGGCTTTGCAACCCAAGGCAGTGGTGCGAGTCAAATAAATCTTGTAGTTGCCACCGGCGGCATAAATGTGATTGATGGTTTGAGCAGTCGAAGTGGTCAAATCACCCAAATCCCATTTGCGCGAGAAAATACTTTCGGGCGAAGGGGGCGTATACGTATCGATGAACAAGGAGGTATCGCCTACGCAAACTCCATTGGTATAGATGTTTTTGTTGAACATCACCGTGGGCAATACACCCACGCGAAGGTTGTAGCTAAAGGTATCTTCATCGGTGCTATTGCCTACAATCAAGGTGACGGTATAGTTGCCATAGGCAGCATACTTGCGAAAAATCTTAGCTGGAATACCGGTATTGGTATAAGTCAAGGTATTGCCATCGCCGAAGCTCCATTTCCAATATGTAATGGGAGAAGCGGTACTCTTCGACAAATCGGTAAAGAAAAATGTATCGCGCTCGCAACGACCCTTGGCCAATTCAAACTTGGAAAACGCATTGGTACTTCCCAATACGTTGACGCCGTTCTTGACGTTGGCCAGAACAAAAGTCATTTGGGTTTGAAAGGTATTGGTCGCAATTTGGCCTTTTCGATTGGCAGATCCCATGCCGCCGAGATCCACCCAAGAACCGGCAGGAGCATGACCTAAAATGCGTAAAAAGTTTGCCTCGTATACTTGGTCGTCAGCGGTCACAGAATCATATGAGGCCGTCAACTCAAAATTGTTTGACGTCCCTGTGGGCAACAATCCCAATTCCCAATAGTGGACCTTTGAAATGTTGCGAATGCCCGTGGGCAATGCCCCTCCCGTTGATGGACCTCCACTTTTCACTTCCATGCGGTAGTAAACCAAGCCACTCACCGTCTTATTGAAATTGAGCTGCGTATAGCGGTAGTCTTGGTTGACTCCAATGGGAAAATCCAAACTGGTAGCACCGCTGGTCAAACCGATCCAAAGGGCTCCTTTGACAAAACTATTCTTGCTGCCACCCAAGCGCTGAGCACCCGCCATGGTGCGAAAGGCTTTAGAACCCGTGGTGCTAATGTGGCCCAAGGTCAATTCCAAGGTGTCTTTCACATCGAGGGTATCGCCCGAAACCGTCAAGGTTACACCCGAACCATTCATGTGCAAGCTGCGCACTTGAACATTGCTCGAACCGCTGCTGCTCACGGCAAACTCGAGCGACTTGCTCAGGGTAATGGTTTCAGAATAAACTCCGTTGGAAATGTTAATGACATCGCCAGAAGATGCGATGGCCATGGCTGCATTGATGGTCTTTTTGGGGCCGGTAGTTCCACTGACAAAAGTGGCCGAGGTCCCATCATAAGAATCGCTTCCAGAGGTGGAAACATACCATGATGCCCCGAATACCGAGGAGGCTCCCACCCAGCTCAAAAACAAGGCGAGAATTCTAAGTTTTATATTCATTGGAATGGATTCAATTAAAAACGCTGCGTTTTGCTAACGAATTTACTGCCATAAAGACAATTAAAAACAGGTTTGCGTTGCAAACGAGCAAAACATGATGGTTTATTGACCGCTGGGGCCTAATCTTAGAAAGGCAAATCGTCGTCAGCAGAGTCGCTGGCTGAAACATCACCCGCCACGGGCGCTTCTGAAGCGAAAGGATTGGCCATAGGAGCAGGGGCTGATGCAGGAGAAGCCGCACCGGCAGCTTGCACATTCCACGCTTTCACATCGGTGTACCAACGGCCGTTATATTCTCGGCTTTCCACATCGATGCTCACAGTCAAATCCTGACCCTCTTGAATGGCGAATTTGGCAATTTTATCGCCCCACAAATTGAAGCACACTTTTTTAGGGTAGGTTCCGGGAACTTCCAAGATGTACTCTTGCTTTTCCCACACTCCGTTTTTCCCTTGCCCCGTTTGCTTGGGCAGTAATTGCACGACTTTACCAGTAATTTCCATGCAAACAAAAGTAGAACAATTGCCCTACTCCCTATTCACTACATACCCACATCGCCTCCACCGTCTTTCAGGTCGTCGACTTGCAATTTGCGCTTGACCTTGGGAGTGCGGTCCACTTCGATCTCACCAAATCGGTAATCGAAATTCACGCGAACTCCCCACATGTTGGTGCGGCGAATATCAGAATAATAAAAATCGGCTCCTTGGGTAAGGGTAACAAAATCGCGGCGAGGCGCCAGCGGATTATCCAATCCGAAGCCCAAACCACCTTTGTCACCGGCGAAACGCTTTTTTGCGCCGACCATGTGAAAGAACCAGTTGGTGGTCTTTCCTTGCAAGGTAAAATTGGGTGCGTTGAAACGACCAAAGGCTTCCAGCTGCCAATTGTTTTTCAAGTTCACATTCCCTCTCAAGCCAGCACTGTAGGTAAACCCGCTGTTGCTCACACCCGCCAAAGGACCGGTACTGATTCCAGAGTTGAGGTAAACGTAACCCAAACCGCCGTTGAAATTCACCATGTATTGATCGCCTTTGAGGTTCAAATTCAAGTCCATGCCGGTAGTATTGCTAATACCCAAATTCTCATAGGTACTGAGAAAAACACCCTCACCGGTGACCCGACCAATGGTTTGTATGGCATTGCCTACTGTGCGGTTGTATACACTCAAGCCCCAACCGCCGCCGCGGCCGTATTTGCCCAAATTCAATTCCACGTTGTTGCTCACTTCAGCCTCCAATTCGGGATTGCCTTCAGAAACTTTAAGGGGGTCAGAGGTATTGCGATAGGGGTTCAAGAAATTCAAGCTGGGACGCTGTATGCGCTGGGTGTAGGTCAAGCGAACGAAACCGCCACGACCTACATTTTTAGATAAGTTCAGATAGGGAATGAAATTGGCGTAAGGCTTGCCCACAAAACTGCTGTCGCTGGGCTTTTGCATTCCCCCACCAAACTCGGTAAACTCGTATCGACCGCCGGCCCTCAGGCTCAAGGATTTGCTGAAGTTGAACAACATTTGCGCATAGCCCCCATACACGTTTTGGTAATAGGTGAAAGCATTGTTGCGGCTCTCCAACGTATGGTAAAAACTGGTGGCGTAGTCCAAGGTATCGAAATGATAATCAGAAGCTACATCGCGCAATATGGTCTTGGCTCCCACTTCCAAAACCGCTTTTTTACTGAAAGGCTCGGTGTAGTCCAACTGGGCAGTCCACTCGCGGTTATCGGCCACGTTTGAACTGATTTCCTGGTAGGGGTTGAATGCGAGGCCGTTCAAGCGATTGGCTTCGTAATCGGCCAGGTCGCGGTTGTTGGACATTTGAAGGCTGACACCCAACTCACGATCGGCTTTGTCAAATTTGCGGCGGTAATCGATGTTGAAATCAGTACCCAAGCCTATGCTGTTATTTTGGGCTTCTTGAGACCAACTGAAGTCTAAAGGAGCTTCTTTGATTCCTTGAAGGGTATTCCAATCTTGGTTGGTCCAGCGCATGTGGCTGCGCAGGGTAGAGCTGACACTCAACCCATTTTTTTCATTGAATTGGTGGTCGAAACTCAGGGTCAAACGAGGACCACCGCCCCAATTGTTGTTGCTTCCTGTTTGCAACATGGCGTAGGAAACCCCATCGATGGAATTGTAGCGCTCGGTGCGGTAATCGCCCCAAGTGCGCCAAAAATGGCCACCCAATTGAGCACTGAAATTGGATTTACCGGTTTGGTGAGACACGTTGCCACTCAAATTGGCACTGCGAGTCCCGATACCCGCCCGAAAATTACCGCTGGTACCCTTGAGCCGAGACTCTTTCATGATGATATTGATGATACCCGCCGTGCCTTCGGCATCGTATTTGGCTGAAGGATTGGTGATGACTTCGACTCGTTCGATTTCGTCGGCAGGAAGTGCTCGCAAGGCGTCTGCTACGCTACCGGTCATCAAACCGCTGGGGCGGCCGTTGATGAGCACCTTCAAATTGCGACTGCCTCGAATCGAAACGTTTCCATCCATATCGACTTCTACCATGGGCACCTTGGCCAAAAGCTCTGAAGCACTGCTACCGCGACTCGTTAAATCTTGAGAAGCGTTGTATACCAAACGGTCCACTCGATTCTCTACCACTTGACTCTGGGCTATGATTTCAACCCCTTCTATTTGTTCAACAGAATCCATTGGCTCCCAATTTCGGGGCAATGCAACCTTGCCCACTCGGGCAAAACGCTGGCTGTCGCTGAGCGTGAAAAATTTGGTGCGGTAAACGGGGTAGTTGACCGCCAAGACACGCACACGGTAAACCCCAGGAAATTCAACCGAAAAGCGAAAACGACCGCTGCTATCGGTCAACAGACCGTCAACAATCTTCTGTTCGTCGATGCTAATGAGATCAACAGCCACGAACTCCAATGGAACTTGGGTAGCAGAATCTACAATAGCACCTGCTACCATGTATGCAGGCATATTAGCTGGGAATCCCCCTGGGCGCATTCCATCGGGGCGTTGACCACCTTGTTGAGGCTGAGCCTGTGCCATTCCTACGGTTGCACCTAAACAGGCCAACAACATCCAAGTTCTCCAAAAACGCATAGCGGGTGCAAAAATACGTTCTATTTTGAACGCATGGCATCAACGGGATTTAAGCGGGCTGCTGAACGAGCCGGCAAAAAGCCCGATAAAATTCCCACGCCAATCGAAACCAAGAGCCCCAACAGGGCATCAGAAGCATCCAACCCTATCTCCACCGAGTTGCCCAATGATTGGGCTGCGATGGCTTGTATTCCCATCAGAGTAAGCCCTACAAACCCTAGTCCCACTGCACCTCCGGCCGTACACAGCCAGATCGCTTCCAGTAAAAATTGTCGACGAATGAAGGAAGATGGAGCCCCCAAAGCCTTCTGAATTCCAATTTCCTGGGTTCGTTCTTTTACGCTCACAAACAAGATGTTGGCTACGCCAAAGCATCCGACTAACATCGCAAATGCTCCGATGATCACACCCACTTTTTGTATTTGAGCGAACAATTGAGTGACGGCTTCGGTTATCATGCTCATGCGGTTAACCGCATAACTGGCCTCTTGGGCAGGACGCTCGTGGCGAATTTGACGCATGGTCATTTCAACTTCAGTTTGAAGGTCATCTAACGAAACTCCTTCAGCTGCTTTGATCATAATTTGAGCGTCATCGTTGTTTTTGAAACTAGACAAACCCAAACCCGTTTTGAGCGGAAGCAAGAGGCTGTTGTCTGCCGAATTATTCAAAATACTAGCTCCTTCTTTTTCGAACACCCCTATGATATGAACGACTCCATTCAATATGCGAATGGGTTGACCAATGGGATCTTTGTCTCCAAAAAGGGCTTCAGCTACATCTGCCCCTACAACCGCCACAGCCCTGCCGGCGCGGCTTTCGGCCGGAGAAAAATAACGCCCTTTGCTCAAGTTCACCTTTTGAATTTCGGCGTAAGCGTGGTCGACGCAGCGAATGGAAACACCATCTACCCGGGATTCAGCCGTTTGGACCCCTTTGTTCAAGGAAAAAGAATAGGCAATCGCCGAGGCCCGGTTGGCTGGCAATCGATCGCGCAAAAACTGAGCTTCAGTAGGAGTAACAATGGGTCGAGACAAATATTTCCACCAGGGGTAATTGCCCCCCATTCCATCCCAGGGCCATTTTTGAACAAACAACACTTCGGTCCCATATTGGCGAAACTGGTTGTTGATGCTGCGCTCCATGGAATGCACTAGGGCATAGACCGCAATGATGCAATAAATACCAATGGTAATGCCCAGGACCGACAGAAAACTGCGCAATTTGTTCTGCCGAATGGCCCGAAACGAAAAGCGAAAGGATTCCAGCCAGGAACTGCCCAGGTGCATGGCTCAAAGATACAGGCTTATGGGTTCGCAGCCGCAGCTGTTTGGACCAACGTGCATCCTTGGCGGTTAACGGGAGCGAAATGTGTGAAATTCGCGGCGGTAAATCGCGCCGGCCCCTAAGGTATTCCCACTCACTCCGTTGCCGATGGAGCCTGATCCACTTTGGTCCAGCAACAGATTGCTGCTGCGCGAAAAGGCCTTCAATTTCCAGTCTTCGTTGCGGGTCATGTACTCCAAATTGAAGTTGAAAGGAACAGCGAGGTTGTTCACGAGCATGCTCACCGTAGGGTCGTAATTGAGATCCAAGCGAAGGCGATCGCTCAGGAACCATTCTGAATTCACAAATACCTGCGTATTGCTGTTGCCCGATGCATTTCGCACATCGTCTATGTTCACTTGAATTCGGGTGGGAACTCCATATTTGGCAAAGAGGTCATTGACCACGCTAGAGGCAATCGTGGAAACTGAATTTCCCGCCACCCCTGCCCCGCTGAGCATATTGGTCTCCAGTGAATTTCCCGATAGAAACGACGGCGGAATGAAATTTCCAAACAGCAACAAGGCTACCGCTTGGCGCATGGTTTCATCTTTATCGCTGCGAATGCGCTGAATGACCGCATTGGCCTCGTTGGCTGAAGCCGTGGCCGAACTGGCCAAGTCGGGTGCTAAAATATCGAATTCGATGGTGGGCCTAATCAGACTCCCGGAAAGCTTCAATACCGAAACAATGCGAGTGGGTGCCACCGCTGAGGCAGAAGGCGTACCTGTTAACAAGGCCACCGGTGAAATCTTTTTCTCGTAGTGACCCACCATTTGTATGTCGGCGTTGTAGGGATCGCCGGTCCAAACGATGCTTCCACCCGGATCCAGAGTGACACGCTTGGTCAATACGTTGATACCCGGGATGGAAAATACATACTCTCCATCTTGAAGCTCTAAAGAACCGTACAAGAAAAACTGCTCTTGTTCATCGTAGAGCATGCGTAAGGTCCCTTTTCCATGGCCACGAATGGCATCACCCAACTGTTTATCGATGACAAATTGAGCATCCAAATCGGGATTGGCATGAACCACCACATTCACTCGATTCAGATAATCGCTGCTGGTTTCACTTGGCTCTTCAGCGGGCTTCTCGCCTTTGCTTGCAAATCGAATGGCTCCCGATACTTCGTTGTAGTTATCGGTTTCGTACAGAATGGTCAGTTCGCTGTTTTTTCTTGGAGTTAAATCGATGTCCATGTCCAAGGCGGTCAAAGGTCCGTGAACCCGAATGCGACCATCGGCCCACGCCGTACCATAAAACAAGTCATTGTCTCGAGCCGTGGTGTTTAAGACCTTCAAATTTCGAGCACTATCGAGCCTCAGGTCTAAGCGCAGATTATCATAATCCTGATGCTGCAGCTTCAAAGAGCCCCATGCATAATTCAAGCGAGACTCATCCGTGACCCGAAACGGACGTGCACTTGAAATGCCGCGGTTGTCAATTTCAAAATCAGCCGTTGTGTAATAACGGGTCCCTAAGTAATCGACCTTGGCCCCCAAATTCTTGGCGCGCACTTGACCCTCAATTTGGGCTTCTCCTTGCAGCGAATAACTGTGCAAAAAGCCACTCAAATAACCCGTTTCCAGCGTCAGTACACCCTGAAACAAGGGTTGCAAAACCTGGACAGGAGTGGTCTTGGGCAATTCGGCATACAAATCCCAATTGTACTCATCTTGGGCGTAGCCGCTGATGTCAACTCCCCCATACAACTCTATGCCCTTCAAGGGACCCGATTCAGAATCAACGTTGATCGACAGCATCTCATGTGTCTTGTGTTGCACCACTTTCAAACCCAAGTTTCCATAATCGTGTTGATTCCAACGCACATCGTTTACCGATACATCGGCGCTGAGTTTAGCCCTGCCTAGCAAAGCAATTCCCTTGATTTTACCCATGGCATGGCCGTCTAAACTATCCAGCACATGTTCAGCCAAAAAAGGCTCCAAGATTTCAGGCGTAAGGTTGTAAAACTCAACCACGGCGGTGTCGCTGAGCTCAGCCCCTATGCGACCCTTCAATTCAAAATAGTGTTCTCCATCGCTCAGGGCTAAACGCCTGATATCCAAAGCCCCACTGCGCTCGATGCGTATGCGAGCCGAGGTATCCATGACCCATTGCTTGTCGTACAAACGCAAATGACTCGAATCGACGCGTGTACTGATGAACTCTGGGGTTACTCGAGTTCTCAAATGAGCATTGACCGCGTAGCGATTTTTCAAATCGTGAACCCAAGCATGGGTTCTCCAAACCTGGTCCTGGGCGGTCATTTGAAGGCCCCAATCGTCGTATTCGGTTCTTCCCACCCGCATGTACTTAGACGCCAAACTCAAGGTCCATGATTCGGTTGCACTGCGTTGAGCTTCGACTTGAACCCCTTCCATTTGAAAGCCTGCCCATTCCAAGTGAATGGCCCCTGTTTTCAAGGCAAATTGATTGCCGGGGCGAACGCTTAAACTCCATTCAAAGGGGTCCATTTGGGCTCCCGGAAATACAAAATGCTCCAACCAATCAGTTTGAAGAACTGCAAATGAAGCTTCAAAGCTGTCGCTTGGGCTGTGAATGGGGGCGGCAAATCGCTGCGGAACCGCATCGTGCAACCAAGCTTGAATCAATGCTTGGCTCTGACTAGGCTGAAAACGCCCGCGAATTTTCCCTTGAATGGCATCACCCTCCAGGTTCCATGCCAGGGCTCGAGGTCGGCTCAATTTCTGGCGATTCACGTGCAAGGCCGAACCATTGTGCAGCCAATCCAAATTGCGAACCAACACCTGCCCCTCAAAAGCATCGATATCAAAGCTCTTGCCTTCGATCTCCAATTGCGTGCTCAAAATCGATGGCAGAGAATCCCAGCCCAAAGCCTGCAAATCGCAGGCCAAGAGATTGGCACTTAGGCTCCATGTGGGGAGATCCAGCATATCTTCAACCTGCAACCAAGCTTCATGGGTCAAAAAGGGGTCTCGGCATTTCCACTGACCTTTAGCCGAAGACTGAGTGAGCGCGAGTTCGAGTTCAATGTCATGTACATCTTTGTTCATGAGCTGAAGGCTTTCCAGGCTGCCTTCTACATCGACCACCATGCGCGGGCCGGGCACATCTCGAAAGCGCCCCAACAGTTGACCTTGCAACAATCCAAGGCGTGAATCGCCTAGAGCGAATCCGGCGTCGAACGATTGAAGAGAGGCTGAAAACTCGCTCCATTCGCTGTTCAAATCATAAGCGTACCAACCGTTGAACTGCCCTTTTCCACTGTTGACCGAACCTTGCACATACAGCTCTTGAGCGTCGAGATCAAAGTTGGCGTCGGCCACCCAAGCCCCCCAAGAGGCCAATTCACCCACCCACGATTCACCGGGGAATAAGGGCTCCAAGTCACTGGGAACCAGCTTGGAGTCGGCCAATTCGATGCGGTGCACCAAGGAATCTGCATAGGGCAAGCCTCTCAAATAATAGGTACCGTTGAGGTTCGTACCCTGGCCTAGGTTGAGCGAAAATCCAGGTATCTCCAAATTCCCCAAGGGGCCCTCAAAAGAAGCCAACATCGAAATCTTACCGTTGCGGTGATCAAACCATTCATGGAAATAAGCCAGATCCTGGGTGCAGATTTCAGCCTCTTCGACATCTCCCATCCAGAGCATGTATTCAAACACGCTATCCAGGGCATATTCGTGGCGATAATCCAAATCCATGAGCCACTTCACCTGTGAACAGGGAGTGCGCAATTCAGAATTTCGGAAACGCAAGAACTGGGGCCTTACATTCAAATCGGTTTTGAATTCTTGCACGAACAAACCCGAACGTTCTTGAGTACTCAAGCGCTCTATGTGAAATTGTGGGTCGCCTGCCGAGTCAGAAAAACAGGGGCCGGTCAGCAACTTGACGGCCTGAAAATCCATGTATTCGGGGGCAAACCTGCCCGCCGTCAACCGAGTCGAATAGGCCTCTTCTTGCAACAAACTCAAGCCTGTCTCGCGCAAATCAAAGTAGCGAAAACGCCCCCCGTCGATGCGAATCTCTTGGATGTACCAGGACCATGCCGGGCCTGAACCACCCGAGGAAACGCTCAAGCGATCCAAAATTTGTTGATAGTTATTGCCTTCTGAACCGCTGTGAAAACCCATGCTGAGCTGCAATGCTCGGGCGTTCACCTGCCGAATTCGAATCTGGCGATCCCACCAATTGATGCGGGATAACGCTACATCCAAACTGGGCAACCACAGCAATGTATCGCCCTGCACATCGGTTACAGAAAGATCTTCCAGGTGAAAATTTCGAAGGAAATCAACCTGAACCAATCCCACAGACACAGGGGTTTGCAGGTATGCCGAGACCTGCTTCATGACCCAATCGGCCAAGGCATTTTGCACCAAGCGATTTCGGGTGGCTACGGCGAAGGCCGAAAGCAAGAACAAGCCCCACAAGAGGGCCGACAGCGCTTTCTTCCTTATTTTTGAATCGCGTAAAGCCAAACCAACCAAAATTAAATCCCGGCCTGAGGCTTCCATCCACACATGTACCGCTATTCCACCATATTGGGCATAGAGAGCAGTTGCGACGACACCTCGGCTGCTGTATGGCAAAATGGCAAAATCCTTGCCAATGAAACGGCGGGGCAGCCGGTGCACGAAGCTTGGGGTGGAGTCGTACCCGAATTGGCTTCACGCGCCCACCAAAGCCACATTCTGCCGGTCATTCAACACGCCTTAAACCGCGCTGGAATTGGCCTTGAACAACTCGATGCCATAGCCTGTACCCAAGGGCCGGGCTTGATGGGCTCGCTCATGGTAGGGTGGAATACCGCCAAAGGCCTTGCATTGGCTCTGCAAAAACCCTTGATCGGAGTGCATCATTTGCAGGCGCATGTAGCCGCTTTGCATTTGGAACACGAGGTAAAATTCCCCTTGTTAACCCTGCTGGTCAGCGGTGGGCACACCCAATTGTTGTGGATACCCGAACCCGGTCGCATGCAGATAGTCGGCGAAAGCCAAGACGATGCAGCTGGTGAAGCTTTTGACAAGGCTGCCAAGCTCCTGAATTTGGGTTACCCAGGCGGGCCTCACATCGATCGATTGGCCTCTGGGGGCGACCCCAAAGCCTTTAGCTTTCCAGACAGCCAAACGCCCGACTTGGGATTTAGCTTCTCAGGCATCAAGACCAGTTTGTTGTATTTCTTGCGAGAAGCCCAAAAGGAGAATCCCCAATTCGCCCAAGATCGACTGGCCGACATTTGCGCCTCTTACCAGGGGCAGGTGGTGAGCAGCCTGCTAAAGCGGGTTAAAAAAGCCATTCAGCTGTACCAACCGGCCTCTATGGGTTTGGTGGGCGGTGTTTCAGCCAATTCTGAGCTGCGCAGGCGCTTCACCGAATTGGGGATTTCCAAACAAATTCAAGTCTGCATTCCTTCCTTCACCTATTGCACCGACAATGCCGCCATGATTGCCCAGGCAGGATCCATGCAATTGGAACAGGGAGAAAGCACCCCCTTGTCTGCCCTGCCATTCGCTCGTTGATGGAGCGTATGCATATCGCCATCGGGCGCAAGTGCTTGTACTCCATTCGCTCTAGATTTGGCTATCTTCGTGGGCCATGGATGCTTCTACCTTGATGAACGGCATACGGCAAGGCGATCAGCGCGCCTTGGCGCGCGGCATCAGTTGGGTAGAAAATCAGCACCCTCAGGGCCTGGAGTTGCTGAAGTTGACAGGCAAAAAAGTGCCTCTCATTGGCATAACGGGAGCCCCGGGAGCTGGCAAGAGCAGCTTGGTCAATGCCTTGGTTAGCCATTGGGTAAGCAAGGGTTACCGCGTGGCCATCTTGGCCATTGACCCCTCATCTCCCTTTCATTTAGGAGCCTTGCTCGGCGATCGGCTGCGCATGCCTGGGCTGTTTTTGGAAGAATCGGTTTTCATTCGAAGCATTGCCGCTCGCGGATCTTTGGGCGGGCTCAGCGCCAGCATCATGGAGGTCTGTGATTTGGTCCAAGAAGGCCCTTTTGATCGCATCATCGTTGAAACCGTTGGCGTTGGACAAAGCGAGATTGAAATCGCCGGATTAGCCGATACCACCCTGGTCCTCACCGTTCCAGAAGGAGGCGATGATGTACAAGCCCTCAAAAGCGGCGTCATGGAAATTGCCGATGTTTTTGCAGTAAACAAATGCGACAGACCGGGCTCAGAGGCCATGCTGCGTCATTTGCGCGAGCTGGCTCATACGCATGCCCAGTCAAGTTGGGAAGTGCCTGTTATTGGAACAGTAGCCACTCAAGGAGAAGGCATTGAGGCCTTGGATGAAGCCCTTGAATCGCACCGCAAATCAGGACATATTTCAGCCAAGAAGCAGCATTTGCTCATGGAAAAGGCCTATCAGCTCATTCAGCGCAACCGCATGCGCGGTGTTCACAAAGAAATTTTAAAGAAACAATTGGCCTCTGCTCAAACAAAGCCCGGGTTTAATTTGTATGATTTTGTGAACAATTACGACGCATGAACATTGCCATTCTCAGCACTTCTTCCAGAGCTCATTCCAATACAGCCCGTGTAGGAAAAGCCATTGAGCACTACTTTGAGAACCATCCCGAAAAGCACCTCATTTTCAGGCCTGACTTCACCCAATACGACATTCCATTTTTCAATGAAGCCTACCTGGACCCCCAAAAGCTCAGTTCTTTTCAGCAAGAAGTAGTGGATGCACTTACCCAGAGCCAATTGGTCTTTTTCTTATCGCCCGAATACAATTGGTTCCCCAGTGCTGAAGCGGTGAATTTATTGCACCAATTGGGCAACCGTATATTCTTGTCCTGTTGGGAAAACAAAACCTGGGCAACCGTAGGAATTAGCAGCGGTCGAGGCGGTCGAATTCCATCCGTTCAACTGGGCTATGTTTTGAATAAAATCATCGGGCATCTCGGAGCATTCAGCCAAGTGTCAGCGAAAAACTTCGAAAGTCAATTCACACCGCATGTCTTGGATGAACAAGGTCTTTCCCTTGGAAATCAAGAATACGACCAAGGATTGGAGTCCTTCTTGATCTACAATTACGAACTCGCGAAAAGATTAGGCTAAACCGCTTAGGGCTTGATCAACACAGTACCCTGCCCTTCAATGGACAACCAGTACAAGCCCGGTTTCAAAGCTGAAGCAGAAATGCTCATTTGTTTGGAGAGGGCAACCCCTTCTTGGCAAATTTGACCTTTGGCGTCAAACAAAGTCCAGGTCCGGGCGCGGTTGTTGCCGAATGTCACGTTCCAAATTTCAGAACTGGGATTGGGATAAACCTCAAAAGCCAAAGGCGTCATGTCGGTGCGGCTCGCCAACAAATCAGCTAAGGTAACCGTACAAACACCCGATGATTCCAAGAATCGCGAATCAAAATCAACCCAAGCGATGTTGTCTATTTCTTGATTGAGACTCAGTTTTTGGGTCAAATCGACTTGATATTCCACGAAACCGCCAGCCGACGCACTGTTGCTTTCCAACGAAGACAAATTGGCTTCAGGAAACTCTACCACCAAAATGCGCCCTTGAACAATGCTCAAATTAGCTTTCAAGGGATAGTGATTCGTCACCAACAATCGCTTCAGGGGCAGATTGGCGTCTAGGGTATCGATCATGACCGCGCGTTTCACAAAACCGCTGGAGGTATTCAGGAAGTCTACGCGGTAATTCCATGAAGTAAGTCGGTAATCAATCGTTTCCCCGCCTTGGCTCTTTTTGCTCACAGATGGAGGCAATTGGCCACCCTCTGCAGGCCCCATGAGCAAGGTATCTTGGTTATCAGCCGCCCATTTGTCGTCTTTGGTAAAGAAACTGCCCACGTGAATCTGCACAGATTTGGGCGATCCTGTTTCGGCATCGGGGGCAATTTTCAGTTCTGCCTCATACACCATTTTAGCAAAAGGAGCCAGATTGACCAGCGTAAAGACGGCTTGACTACCATCGTAGTTGCTAGGACTGGGATTGCTTTGGAACTGGGTCAAAGCGGCATCGTGCTGAACATGCAAGGTAGGACCTGTCAAGGTAGACGCACCGTGGTTTTGAGCCACAATCAGGAAACGTGCCGACTCCCCTGCCTGATTCGTTTGAGGACTCAAAGGCACCAAATGCACTTCCAAGTCTTGGATGCTGGGCTGCTGGTAATAGCCCAAGCTGGTAGAAGCATACATGCCCTGACGAATGCGGGAAGTTTGGTTGTTGGAACAAACCGAATATAAATGGCGACCTGGCTGCAAACTGATTTGATAATCGCCAGCCGGCAAGGCTACCGAGAAATGCCCTTGGTCATCAGTAATGGCAAAAAAGATGGAGCCCGTCGCTTTGTTTTCCAAGCGAATGGGACAAGTGGGAATGCCGACTTCACTGCTTTCTTTGCTGCAATTGGAGTTGGCATCGAAATACACATCTCCCACCAAATTACCTGCTTCGTTTTCCAAATTAGAGAAATAGCGAATGCCAGTATTTTGTTCTGTAAAATCGCCCCATATGAAAGCATCATCGCCGCGTTGACCCAATTGAAAGGTCCCCGAAATGCGATTTCCTGTTAAAGCCAAGGCACCTGATTCATAGCGAATCAAAGAAGATCCGTTACCGTCTTTTTCGAACTGGCCGCCAATCATCAAATAGTCGGGCGCACCGGCAATGGTTCGGGGTTCAGCGATGCTGAAGGAATCGAATCCCAATGCATCTGACCACCCTGTACCGATAAACTTACGAATCTCGTAATCACTACTGGCACTCTGGCCCAAAGCGTAAATCTCTGTGCCGACTGTCGCAAAATCAAGAACTTCACCGCTGAAGGGCGAACCGATCCCGCCCCATTCACCGTTGGAAGCCGTGTAATAAGCGATGTTCCCGGTAAAAGTGCTGGCAAAATATTGAAAATCACCGGCGATGTACAAGCGAGAGCCCAAAACCAATAGGCTCTTGATGGTTCCATCGGTGCCTTGTTCTGAGCTTGAACTTCCCAAATAGGACCAACTCGTCCCGTCAAAGGCAGCGATGTTTTGAACGTCTACACCGTCTACCTGATTGGTAAAACGACCGGCCACAATCAACTTATTGTCGTAAACGGTCATGGCCATGATGCCATAATTGGTCGATGCGATCCCATTCACTTGAAGCCACTGGTTGTCGTCCCAACGGTACAAATGGCTAATGGCCGTGGTGGCATCTTGCGCTGCCCCCGCAATGTAAGCGGCGGCATATAAGGTATCGTGGTACAAAACCACGCTGTGGAAATTGTAACTGCCTTGGGTGCCTTCTACCAATGGTGGGGTCGTCAGACCTGGGAAATAGGTCCAGTGCACACCGTCCCAAGAGGCGGCGGTAAAGTCATTGTTATCAGGGGTAGACGTTTCATCGAAGAGCACGACATACTCGTTGCCCGCCGCGTACGATGCTACAACCTTACCGGGTACACCATTCCCCAGCGGTTGTAGCACCTGCGCATTGGCCCCCATTGTCCAAACGCAAGCAAGCAGGAAAAATCCGAGCTTACTCATGCCTAGCAAGATAGGGTTGATGAAACACAATTTTCTCATGGGCGGCCTCCTTTCAAAGACCAAATCAACTGGGTACTCAAACCCGCAGACCACGCATGGGCCTTGACGGCAGAACCCGCTTGATACAAAGGCGTCATAGCGCCTTGCATATTTCCAAGAATGGACCAACTCAAACCCGGGCGCAATTCACGCTCCCAACCGGCGGCCACTCGAGCCGACAAGAACCAGGTTTGGAATGCATCGTCAGACCAATCTTCCAAAGTCAAATAATGGTAATTCAAGGTTTTTCCACCCTGCCCCGAAATGAGGTTGGCTTGCAGTTGAGCATCCATGACCCAGTTTCCATGTCGACCCGCTTCAGGACGGAAAGACAACCCTATAGGAATGCTCAAGAAATTCAAGGTGCTTTGGCCTTGGTATTGCACCCTTGGCCCCGGACTGAGGTAACCGAAAATGGGATAATTCCCAAAGGCATCGGCAACCGTTCCAACCGCTGAACTGGCGGGCATGCTATCTTGAAAATCAAAAGACTGGCCACGGCGATTTTGCGCCCAAGCCAAACCCGCGTGCAAGCGTAAATGTTCTTGAATATCGCGTTGAACGGAAAAAGAAAGGCGAGCGCTTTGCAAACTAAATTCGCCTTGCTGCACGCGATCAAAATAATTTTTATGTATGTAGGAAGAACGCACAGGAACGGCCGAATACAGAATACCTGTTTGGTTTTGGTCGAACCCGACCTCGAGATACCAGGGACCTTTATCAGATCGCTGCGAATCTCGAGGTGCGGATACCACCAATTGATTCTGTAAAAACGGTTCCAAGCGAAACACTCGAATGGATAAGGCCTTGGAATAAGGTTCGAAAACAGGAGGCAAAAGCCCCTGGTAAACCTCACCTACCCCTGAGGTAGATGCCAAGGAAGAAGAAGGAAAAGTTGAAGGAATAGGTGCGCGGTACAAACCCACATTAGCCTCATGCTCAGCACTACCCGCAGAAACCGATTGTTCTGGGGAAGGCGCTATCACCGGGCTCTGGGATTCAACCAATGCAGGGCCTTGGGCACCTGATTCGCTCACTGCGCTCGAGGAAACGGAGTGGCTAGCCACCCAAACCCCCAAACTCACCACGGCGATGCTCGCAGCAGACACCCATGCCCACAAGGGGAAGCGGCGCTTACGAGCATCCATTTTCGCCTCAATGGCCTCCCACATTTCGGGAGCAGGCGTAAGTTCAACTCCTTCGAGTTGTTGCTTCAGCCATTCATCGATATGCGAATTGTCGCGGTTCATTTCTTTCTTTTCTTCAGTTCTTCTTTCAGCATTTTCCGCCCGCGGCTCAGCAAGGTTTTGGCGTTCCCTTCGCTGACCCCCATCAGCTCAGCAATTTCTCGGTGAGGCAATTGGTCAATGGCGTAGAGGTTCAATACCGTTGCGTAGGTCGGTGGCAAGGCGTGCAAGCAAGCCAACACCTCAGAGAGTTCCAAAACCGGCAGCGGCTCAGAAGTCTCTTCTTCTGACAACTGATCCGACTCTGGCAACTCTTGAAACTGTGGGCCGCTTCGCTCTTTGCGGTAACGACTTAGCGCCAAGTTGATGAACACCCGGGTCATCCATCCTTCCAATTGCTGGGGATTTTTTAGGGCAGAAATGCTGTCAAAGACCTTGATGAAACCGTCTTGCAGCAAATCTTGCGCGTCATCCGTATTCCCGGAGTAGCGCAAGCAATGTCCAAACATTTTGGGGGCGAAGCGGTCGTACAAAGCCTTTTGGAATTGACGATCGCCTTTGATACACCCAGCTATGAGGACATCGTTGCTGATCAAGGGTTTCGGATTAATGACGCAGAAAGTAGTAAAGGTTACAAAAAAATATAGCGAACGCGAAGAAAACATGCGAAAAGCCCATTTTTCGGGTATTATTTTTGGCTCAACCCATGAAGTTTGATCGCCGAGACCTGAGCCCCGAAGAATTGTTGCAATTGTATCGTGCGTTAATCAAACCGCGGGTCATAGAAGAGCGCATGCTCGTGTTGCTGCGTCAAGGGAAAATTGGAAAGTGGTTTTCGGGCATAGGCCAAGAAGCCATCTCGGTAGGCATTACCTGTGCGCTCAAACCCGAAGAATACATCATGCCGCTGCACCGAAATTTGGGAGTATTCACAACTCGCGGCATCCCCTATCAAAAGTTATTTGCTCAATGGCAAGGGAAAGAATCGGGATTCACCAAGGGGCGAGATCGCAGCTTTCACTTTGGAACCCAAGAGTACCGCATCGTGGGCATGATCAGCCATTTGGGAGCCATGCTCGGGGTTGCCAATGGAACAGCTTTGGCAGCCAAAATGGCCAAGCGCCCTGAAATTTCAGTTGCCTTTTCGGGAGATGGCGGCGCCTCTGAGGGCGACTTTCACGAAGCCCTGAATACCGCTGCCGTATGGAATCTGCCCGTTTTGTTTGTCATTGAAAACAACGGTTATGGACTCAGCACCCCCAGCCAGGATCAGTTTCGTTGCAAACAATTCATAGACAAAGGAATTGGCTACGGCATGGAGGCCCATCAAGTCGATGGGAATAACATATTGGAAGTCTACCACAAGGCTTGCGAGTTGAGCGAATCCATGCGCAGCCATCCGCGCCCGATTTTGCTCGAATGCATGACCTTTCGCATGCGGGGACACGAAGAGGCCTCGGGAACGAAATACGTACCCCAACACTTGTTCGATGAATGGGCGGTCAAAGACCCCATTCGCAATTTCAAGCAGTACCTGCTGGACGAAGGCATTGCCCAAGAATCGCAACTCAACCAGTGGGAAAACGAAATGTTGGCCGAACTCAACGAAGCGGTAGAACGGGTATTCGAAGAAGCAGAACCCCAGTCCAACCCTGAGCGTGAATTAGCCGATGTATACGCTCCTGTAACCGTTCCCACCACCCCAGCAGGTAGCCAAAGCCGGGAACTTCGTCTGGTCGATGCGGTTCAAGATGGCCTCAAAGAAGCCATGCGCAAACACCCCAACTTGGTTTTGATGGGGCAAGACATCGCCGAGTACGGCGGTGTATTCAAGATAACAGAGGGATTTCTGTCTGAATTCGGTTCTGAGCGCGTGCGCAATACGCCCATTACCGAAAGTTCCATCGTCGGCGCCGCTTATGGTCTCGCCATTAGCGGGCACAAAGCCATGGTTGAAATGCAATTCTCAGATTTCGTAAGCTGTGCGTTCAACCAGATTGCCAACAACCTAGCCAAAAGCCATTATCGGTGGCAGCAGGCCGCTGATGTGGTCGTGCGAATGCCGACCGGAGCCGGTGTTCAGGCCGGGCCCTTTCACAGCCAAAGCACTGAATCTTGGTTCTACCACATACCGGGTCTAAAAATCTATTACCCCTCGAACCCCGCCGATGCCAAGGGCCTACTCTTGCGGGCATTCGAAGATCCCAATCCCGTCTTGTTTTTCGAGCACAAATACCTGTACCGCAGCTTGACTGGTCCCGTACCCGAAGGTTATTACAGTTTGGAAGAAGGGCAAGCCCGGGTGCACGATTTGGGCCGTGACGCCTGCATCATCACCTACGGCTGGGGGGTCCATCAGGCCTTAGCCGCCGCTGAGAAAAACCAATGGCCCATACAGGTCATTGATTTGTGCACCTTGTTGCCTTGGGACAAAGAGCGCGTCAAACAAGCCGTTCAAGATTGCGGAAAAGTCTTGCTATTGGGCGAAGCCACCGAAACAGGTTCTTTGTTGAGCGACATTTCGGCTTGGATTGCCGAGCATGCATTTGAGCATTTGGATGCCCCGATCGTGCGCTTGGGCAGTCTCGACACTCCCATTCCCTTGGCCAAGAATCTAGAAGACGGATTCCTACCTTGGCAGCGATTGGAAGCTGCCATGCGTGATTTGTTGGCCTATTGATCCGCGGGACGCGATTCCGTCACCAACACCGTTTAAACCCCGGCGACGCCGTAACAAGCAAGAAACATTGAATAATCAGACTGTGCCGCCCATGATCAGGCCGGTATCCTTGAGCACTGAAACAACGCCTGCGTTAAACGTTGAATCTGAAGTGCATGCAATCGCCATCGGCCACTACATATTCTTTGCCTTCAACCCTCAACTTCCCTGTATCGCGGCAAGCTGCTTCACTGCCCAATTCTACAAAATCGGCATAGGCAATGACTTCTGCCCGAATGAAGCCTTTTTCAAAATCCGTATGAATCACACCCGCGGCTTGGGGTGCTTTCGTGCCTTTGGTAATGGTCCAAGCGCGAACCTCTTTAACACCTGCGGTGAAATAGGTGATGTAATTCAACAAATCGTAGGCCGCGTGTATCAACTTTTCGGTACCGCTTTGCTCCAAGCCCATTTCGCTCAAAAACAATTGGCGATCTTCAAAAGACTCCAATTCAGCAATTTCAGCTTCGATCGCGGCTGAGATCATAAGCAACCCCGCTTCTTCATCTTTGATCAGCTCGCGCACCTGGTCTACGTAGGCATTTCCCGTATTGACGCTGTTGGGATCGACGTTGCACACATAGAGTACAGGTTTGTCTGTAAGCAGTTGCATGTCGTGAATCAAACGGCGCTTTTCTTTGTCCATCGACAAGGAACGGGCGTTTTTACCTTGCATCAAATGGTCGCGAAAAGCTTCGCAAACCTCCAACATGCGGGCTGCATCTTTATCGCCACCGGTACGGGCCACTTTGGCAATGCGCGAGATTTTATTCTCGAGGGTTTCCAAATCTTTGAGCTGGAGCTCTGTATCGATGATTTCTTTGTCTCGAACAGGATTGACCGAACCATCTACATGAATGATGTTATCGTCATCAAAGCAGCGCAGCACATGCAAAATGGCATGGGTAGAACGAATGTTTCCCAAAAATTGGTTGCCCAATCCATCGCCTTTGGAGGCCCCTTTCACCAAACCTGCGATGTCGACGATTTCGATGGTGGTAGGAACCAAATTCTGCGGATTCACCAAGGCCGCTAATTTATTCATGCGCACATCGGGTACCGTAATGGTTCCCACGTTGGGTTCAATCGTACAGAAAGGGAAATTGGCGCTTTGGGCTTTGGCCGAAGAAACCGCGTTAAATAGGGTGGATTTTCCTACGTTAGGAAGACCCACAATACCGCATTGCATGGACATAGGTTCAGTGATTAAAGGTTGAGTAAATCCCCAATGTCTTGGAGAATTTTACGGGTCAAATTATCTGCCGTAGTTTGGTTGGCGCTCTCGGCGTAAATGCGAATGATGGGCTCCGTATTGCTCTTGCGCAGGTGCACCCAATCGCCATCAAAATCAATCTTGACCCCGTCATCGGTATTGATGGGGTGTTTTTTGTATTTGTCTTGAAGCTTGACCAACAAGGCATCTACATCGGTTCCAGGCTGCAATTCGGCTTTGTTCTTGGACATTACATACTGGGGGTACTGGGCCCGCAGTGCTGAGGATTTCATCCCTGACTCAGCCAAATGAGACAAGAACAAGGCTATGCCTACCAATGCGTCACGACCGTAATGCAATTCGGGGTAAATGATACCCCCGTTGCCTTCCCCGCCAATCACAGCGCCTGTTTCCTTCATGGCTACAACTACGTTGACCTCACCCACTGCACTTGCGGTATACAATTGACCCGCTTTCTCGGTCAACTCGCGCAAGGCCCGTGTGCTTGACAAATTGCTCACTGTGGGACCCGGCGTATGCTTGAGCACATAATCGCTGCAGGCGACCAATGTATATTCTTCGCCGAACATTTCCCCGTCGTCTTGAACCAGGGCCAGGCGATCTACGTCGGGATCCACCACAATGCCCAAATGGCATTTTTGAGACTTTACCAGGGAGGCAATCTCACCCAAATGTTCGGCCAAGGGCTCAGGATTGTGAGCAAAATGGCCGCTGGGCTCGCAGTTCAACTCCAATACTTCTTCCACACCCAAGGCTTTCAACAAGGCGGGAACCGCAAACCCTCCAACGCTGTTGACTGCATCTACCGCTATTTTGAATTTGCGCTCGGCAATGGCCTCTTTGTTGACCAAAGGCAGCGCTAAAATCTTTTCAATGTGGGTCGGCAAATAATCCCAGCAGCGACGCTGACCCAATTGGTCAACACTCGCGAATTCAATGGCGCCCGACTCGGCGATGGCCAATACTTGCTCGCCATCAGCCCCGCTGATGAACTCCCCGCGGTGGTTCAACAATTTCAAGGCATTCCATTGCTTGGGGTTGTGACTGGCCGTCACGATGATCCCCCCGGCTGCTTGGGCATCAACCACCGCCATTTCAACGGTAGGTGTGGTAGCTAGACCCAAATCGATGACATCAATGCCCAAGCCCACCAAGGTTTGAGCAATCAATTCGTACACCATTGGGCCGCTGATGCGGGCATCGCGACCCAACACCACTTCGTTCCCCTGCCCCTTTTGCAATATCCATGTGCCAAATGCCGAAGCAAACTTGACCACATCGATGGGACTGAGGTTTTCATCTTGGGCACCGCCTATGGTTCCCCGTATTCCTGAAATGGACTTGATCAGCGTCATAAAATGGGTGGCAAAAATAGGCAATGCGCAGCAGACCCTTTTGCGAATCCAAGTGAAAATACCGCATTATTTCACAGTTGAACGGCCCCTGTTACCTTTGCCCCATGCAAAAACTCATTGAGTGCGTACCGAATTTCTCAGAAGGCCGTAGACCCGAGGTCATCAAAGCCATCACCGATGCCATTGAAAGTGTGGAATCTGTTCGATTGTTGGACGTCGACCCCGGCAAGGCCACCAACCGAACCGTAGTAACCTTGGTGGGTGATCCTGAATCGGTTATCGAGGCTGCATTTAGAGGCATTGCCAAGGCTGCAGAACTCATCGACATGCGTCAACACAGCGGCGAACACGCACGCATGGGGGCTACCGATGTCTGCCCGCTTATTCCTGTGAGCGGCATCAGCATGGAAGAAACGGCGGCTTACGCCCAGCGATTGGCTCAGCGTGTTGGAGAAGAATTGGGCATTCCAACTTACCTCTACGAGGCGGCCCAACCGAATAAAAAACGCAGCAATCTGTCTGTGATTCGCAGCGGTGAGTACGAAGGATTTTTCGACAAGATCAAACTGCCCGAATGGAAACCCGATTTTGGGCCCAGCCAATTCCCTGCTGGTCCTGGGGCCACGGTTATTGGGGCCCGAGACTTCCTGATTGCTTACAACGTAAACCTGAATACTCGTTCCACTCGCATAGCCAACCGCATCGCATTTGACGTGCGCGAGGCCGGTCGTATCAAACGAGATGGCAACCCCATTAGCGGCAAGCCTGTACTGGATGAAAACGGGGAACCGGTTCGCATTCCCGGCAAATTGAAACACGTAAAAGCGGTGGGTTGGTACATCGAAGAGTACAACCTGGCTCAAATCTCCATGAACTTGACGAACTACCGTGAAACTCCCTTGCACCAGGCCTTTGACGAGACGTGCAAAAGCGCCGAGGAACGAGGCGCGCGGGTGACGGGCTCTGAATTGGTGGGGCTGGTTCCCTTGCAACCCATGTTGGAAGCCGGTCGTTACTTCTTGGAAAAGCAAGGCCTGAGCACCGGTGTGAGCGAAAGCGAATTGGTTCACACCGCCATTCGCAGCATGGGACTCGACGAATTGGCTCCATTCGACCCTCAAAAGAAGATCATCGAATACTTGCTGAAAGATAGCAAAAGTGAAAAATTGGCGCGCTTGAGCGTGGTTGACTTCGCCAATGAAACGGCCAGCGAAAGCTTGGCTCCCGGCGGGGGAAGCGTTTCAGCCTTGGCCGGTGTATTGGGCGCTGCGCTTGGCACCATGGTGGCCAATGGGTCAGCCAACAAACGCGGATGGGAAGAGCGAGTAGCGGAATTCAGCCCATGGGCCGAAAAAGGCCAAAAACTAAAAGATGAGCTGCTTTACTTGATCGATGAGGACACCCGTGCCTTTGATGGAATCATGAACGCCTATGCTCTACCCAAAGACAGCGAGGAGCAAAAAACCATTCGCAGCCAAGCCATTGAAGCGGCCAACCAATATGCCACCGAAATCCCATACCGCACCATGAAAACAGCCTATGCTTGTGTGGAGGTCCTAGCAGCTATGAAAGAAATCGGCAATCCCAATGCTGCTAGCGATGTCGCGGTGGGTGCCCTTTGCATCAAAACGGCCGTTCGCGGTGCATGGCTCAACGTGTTGATCAATGCTCCCGGATTGAAAGATCGAGCTTTTGCCAACCGCATCGTGAGTGATGCCGAGGCCCTTTTGAAAAAGAACCACGAAGCTTGCGATGCCATCATTCTGGCCATCGAAGCAGAGCTGCGCAAATAAGATGAAGCAGCTGCTGGCCTTTCTTTTGAGCTCATGCCTTTGGTTCAATGCCCAGAGCCAATTTGCGCCAGCAGCGGGGCAGCCCGGCAGCACCGCGATTCATGCCGATTCATCTTGCCTGGTAGATTGGGCTCTATTTTGCCGGGTTGAACGCGGCTTCAAACAAATCAACCTGCCCGACTCAGGCAGAGCCAGCGTTGGAGAACCTGAAAATGCCTGCGGCAAACCGGGTAACGGCCTAGTCAGTTTGGGAGATGCCGGCCGAGCCATTTTGGAATTCAGTCCTCCCATAGCCAACGGCCCTGGTTTTGACTTTGCCGTGTTTGAAAATGCTTTCAACGACAGCTTCTTGGAACTGGCCCATGTAGAGGTCAGCAGCAACGGGATCGATTGGGTGCGATTTCCAAGCCAATCGCTCACCCAAACCCAAACCCAAACACCTGCCTTTGGCTATACTCAGCCCCAGCGCATTCACAATTTGGCCGGCAAATACCGAAGCCCCTATGGGACTCCCTTCGATCTAGATGAACTGAAAGACAGCAACCGAATCGACCTTCAGTGGATCGTGTATGTGCGCATCATGGATGCGGTGGGCAGTGTAGACAGCAGCTGGGGCAGCCGCGATGCATCAGGCCGCCTGATCAACGACCCCTGGCCCTCTCCCTTTCCCAGTTCTGGCTTTGATTTGGAAGCAGTGGGCATCCTGCACAACGCTTTGTTTTGGACCGGCCCCTACCAGCCCGGCAGCCCCTTCTATTCATCGCGTGAACACCGCTTGGAAGCCTGCCCCAAAACGCCGGGTTACTTGTATGCCTCGAATGGCCAAATTGTAGCGAAGAAACCTGCTCAAGTAGAAAATTGGAGCCTTCCTGCTTTGGCACCTGGCGTGTATTTCTATCGCAGCCCCGAAACTGAAACCTTGCGTTTCTCAGTGCGTTAATCCAGCAGGTGAACCAATTCAATGGTGGGCAGGAAAGATCCGCGAACGTTGTTGGTCAACACGCAGAACATTTTGTCTTCGCTTAAACAGCGCCAGAAATAGGTTCTGAAACCTTTCCACCACCCGTTGTGGAAGACCCATTTCTTGCCGTCGATCACCCGCATGCGCCAGCCCAAGCCGTAATGGGCCTCGCTGCTCGTGGCCACTTGGGGCGTGAACATGGCGTTTTTGGCATCGGCATGCAAGATCAAATCTGTGCGAAGGGCCCGGTCGAACAACAGCATTTCATACACATTGCTGTACACTCCCTTATCACCCGTAGTGCCGTTGTGGGGCAAATCGTCGTAGACTTGGCCCGATTTATAACCTTGTACCGGGTATCGAACCAAGGGAAACGAATCGTAATTGCAAATGTGCGTGTAGCGCATTCCCGCGGGCTTAAAAATGGCTTCACGCGCATATTCCCGAAAATCCATTCCCGTTTTGCGCTCCACAATCAAAGCCAGCAAAGCATAGTTCGTATTGGAATAATCATACGATCCAGGACGCGCAAACATGCGATACGATTGGTCATTGATCAACCTCAAGACATCTTCATTGCGCATGTGCTGAGACGGGGTCACTCCTGAGGGCAAGGCCAGATTGAAATAATCAGGCAAGCCGCTGGTATGAGACAACAAATGCCGCAAGGTCAAGTTGCGCCTGCGAAAATCAGGAAGATGCCAGTGCACCGAATCGTTGATATTCAACAAACCGTCTTGCTGCATTTTCATGATGCTAACCCCTGTGAAGGTCTTGCTCACCGACGCCAATTGAAACAAATCATTGGGCTCAGCCAATTGCCGTGCACCGAAATTGCTGAATCCCCGCGCCCCTTGAATCAGGCTGTCGTTTCGAAAAAACAGATAGGTGCCGTTGAAAATCCCACTGCGGTATACGGCGTTGAAAAAACTATCGATGCGGTGTACGCAGCTCGTATCCAAGCTCGGATTCTGCCGAAAATCATGCCCCATAGAGGACTCGGCGATCGAAGACGCCAAGGGCCCGCGCGTAGAACCGCAATGCAAAGTTCCTACAATAATGCTCACCGCTATGAATCGCCAAAAACGCATGAAATCCAAAAATACAATGGCCCGTGACCGGGCACCCATTGGATTTACACACACCTTGTGGGTTTCCTAGGGTATTTGCAAAATTTTATGGGTCTGCAGGGAAATGCGCCACTGCGGGTTTTGCTTCACGTATTCCACCAACAGAGGAGCCGCCCAATCCCGCTTATCCCACTCGGGTTGCAACAACCTCACGCAAGAGCTCGACACTTCTTTCGCCCAAGTCTCGGCCCATTCAAAATCGCTCTTGTTGAAGACGATGATTTTCAATTCATGCGCCTTCTTCAACTCAGAGGCCAAGGGGAACTTGAATTTCTTGGGCGACAGGGTAATCCAATCGAATTGACCGCGAATCTCGTGGGCCGCCGAGGTTTCTATATGCACCCGCATCCCCTTGCTGTGCAAAGCTTCACACAAGGCTGTTAAATCGTACATGGCGGGTTCACCGCCGGTGATCACCGCTATGGGTGCACCTGACTGAAAAGCGTCTTCAGCCATCTGTTGCACAGAAACCCGTGCATAATCTTCGGCGTTCCAACTTTCTTTAACGTCGCACCATACGCAGCCAACATCACATCCAGCCAAACGAATGAAATAGGCGGCATGGCCTGCAAACACACCCTCTCCTTGGACGGTATAAAAGGCCTCCATCAAGGGCAGGTCAGTGCGGCTGCTGGGCATATTAGGCGTATTTGCGCTCAAAAGCTTGCAAGGTATTCATCATCAAGCCCGAAATGGTCATGGGGCCAACCCCACCGGGAACAGGCGTAATGGCCGAGGCTACTTCGGCAACCTCGCTGTACAACACATCACCGGTCAAACGCCATCCGCGCTCCCGACTGGTGTCTTCAACACGGGTGGTCCCTACGTCGATGACAACCGCACCGGGTTTGACCAAATCGGCCCCTACAAACTCAGGTTTTCCAAGGGCCACGACCAAAATATCGGCTTGGCGGGTATAGGAGGCCAAATCCCGGGTTCTTGAATGGCAGAGTGTCACGGTAGCATTTCCCGTTTCTGAACTATCGCTCAGCAGCAAACTCATGGGCCTACCCACAATGTTGCTCCTTCCTAAAACGACCACATGCTTGCCTTGGGTCTCAATGCCATAATGTTTGAGCATGAGGGTGATGCCGTAGGGAGTTGCGGGCTTAACACCTGGATGACCCTTGGCTAATTTGCCCATGTTGATGTCATGGAAACCATCGACGTCTTTGTCTGGGTGGATGGCATGGGTTACAACCTCTTCGTCAATGTGGTTGGGAAGAGGCAACTGCACAATCAATCCCGTATAGGTATCGTCTTGGTTGATGCGCTCGATTTCAGCCAGCAATTCATCTTGGCTAATGCTCGCATCATAGCGCAAAATACTGGAATCAAAACCCACCGTTTGGCAGGCTTTCTCCTTAGCCCCAACGTAGGTCTGACTTGCCCCGTCGTTACCCACCAGAATGGCTACCAAATGGGGCACCATACCGGTTTTCGCTTTTCCAGCTGCCACTCGGGCTGCAATTTGTTCGTTTAGACTCAACGAAACTTCCTTTCCACTCAGTATTTGGGGCATGGAACAAAAATAGGCAATCAGAGCAATTCTATTTGGGTGACTCCATCGCCGCCAAATTGCTCGCTTTCGTGCTCAAATCGCTTGATGTACGACAAACTCTTGAACAGTTCCCGCAGCGATTTCTTCAAAGCTCCTGTCCCCCTTCCGTGAACGACTTTCAACGATCGATTCCCCAGGGTATAGGCTTCGTCTAGCCAAACATGCACCCTGGAAATCGCCTCATCGGCCCGTAGACCGCGAACATCCAAAATCTCGCTGAATTGCTGCTGCTTTTCGATCCAATTGTAGCCCAATTGCCCTCTTTGCTTTTTTTGTTGACGCTTGGAGAGAGCCGCGCCCAATTCTGACTTAGGCACCCACATTTTGAGCAAGCCAAAAGCAACCAATGCTTTGTCTTTGGAAAGCTCCAAGACTTCACCTTCTTGGTCGCCGCGCAGGCTTCGAACGAGCATTCCCGGCATCAAGTCCCGAAGCGGCTCTTCTTTTTCTTGAGTCTTATCTGAGGCTGCATGAGGCAGGGCCTTCAAGCGTTTTTCGCTTTGGGTTTCCACCTTGGCCTTGAAAGAATGTAGCGTTTGGCGCGCCTTCTGGGTTTTGTCTTTATCGGCCCCGTGTTCGCGAATGACCCGAATGGTTTGTTCAATTTGTTGATTGGCTTCGGTGAGCAATCGTTGAGCATCGGTTTTAGCCTGAGCCAAAACCTCTCTGCGCTTGTCTTGCAACTTGTTTTTCAAGGCTTGGTATTCAGCCGTCAACAGTTCCAAATTGGCCTCTTGTTTGCGCACATGCCCTATACGCTCTTCCAGCTCTTGGGTCTGACGCTCAACCTGCATCATCAGATCTTCGGTACGGCCCATCTCTTTCCCGCTCAAGGTCTCAATGCGCTTCATCCACTGAGCATCAAAGCCCGTTTTTCGCATCAATTCCAAGGCAAATGAACTGCCTGGCTTTCCACTCACAAGGCGATACAGCGGCTTCAATTCGCGAGGATCATAGGCCATACTGGCCTGCAAAACGGGTTCCTGATCCATGCCCCACTCCCGCAATTGACTGAAGTGAGTGGTGGCAATGGCAAATGCCCCTTTTTCAGACAATGACTCCATCACTGCCTGGGCTATGGGTGCTCCAAATCGAGGGTCAGTACCCGCCCCAACTTCATCGAATCCCAGCATGGCTTTGGGCGATGCTGCATCGAGCATGACCCTTAAATTCTTCAAATGAGCCGAGAAGGTACTCAAACCCTCTTCCATGCTCTGCCCATCGCCACAATCGATGGCCAACACGTCAAATAAGCCCAAGCGGGAATTGGAACGGGCGGTCACGAACAAACCGCACTGAAACAAATACTGCAGCAGCAAAACAGTCTTGAGCACCACGCTCTTGCCCCCTGCATTGGGGCCCGAAACCACCAACAGGCGTGCCTGGCCCATATCCAAATTCAAGGGAATCACGGCCGCATTTTTCTTCTGCAATTCAGCCCGCATGACCGGGTGAGTGGCCTCGACCCATTTCAACCCCTTGTTGTCCAGAACCAATTCAGGACGTTCGGCCTCTTGCTGATGCACCCAATCGGCTTTGACGCGGCGAAAATCTGCTTCTCCCAGTCCTTCCATGGCGCGGTATAATTCGCCTTGAAACGGAGCCACAAATTGGGTCAATTCACGCAGGATACGCTCCCGCTCTCGACGCAATTCGGCAAACAATTCCTTGAGGCGATTATTCAATTCCAGCAATTCACTGGGCTCGATGTACAGCACCTTACCCGTGGCCGAAACGTCTTTCACGAAACCTTTCACTTTTCGCTTGTGCTCGGCCATAATGGGCAGAACCAAACGCTCTTCCCGAACGGTAATTTCGGTTTCAGCCGTAAATCCTTGCTCTTTGAAACTGCGGTACAACTGACGAATGCGGGTGCGCCCTTCACGCTCCAAGCGACCGATTTCTTGGCTCAATTTGCCAAACAAGGGCGATGCATGAGGCTTGAGTTGAGCCTTTTCATCCAATACAGCTAAGATGCCCAAGGCCACATGTCGCATGCTTTCCATAGGCGGAAAAAGCGCCAGCGTATGGGGGAATTCATCTTCTCTTTGGGCCAAACTGCGGTGGGAACGCAAATACGCCTCTGCCACTTTGGCGATGCGAAACAAAGCCATTTCATCCAACGCATAATTGGCAATCGTCAGGTGAGGCAAATAAGCGCCAATATCATCGGTCTCGGTGAAGTGAAAAAAAGACGGCATTTGAGCCAGCAACAACTGCGTCTCTGACAAGGCGTCTAAGCGCGCTTGCAAGGCCTGGGCCTCTGTTGCCATATCCATTTCGGCAACCCGCTTTCGTGAATTTTCGTATTTGCACGACTGAGACAGGGCGGTTCGAATGCGGTCGAAGCCCAAGGTCTGTTCGAAATTCTGCGGATACTTCACGGGTGTGCTTGCCGACGGGCCAATTCTTTGTTTTGCAATTCGGTGATCACCGATTCCCACACTTGCGCATAAGCATCAGGATGATCCTTGTACCAACGCATGGCAGGATAAAAAGTTCCTGTATCCAACCCGTGTTTGGTCAAAACAAACCGGTAATCCCGCAACCAAGCCGAATCAGGCAATACCCCAAAATTGTATTTCTGCTGATGCCCAGCCTCCAAAAGCACGGCATCAACCAATACAGCCGTCATTTTTTCGGCATCGATGGGCGAACGCTCTTGGCAAGCCCCTACGAAAAGGAGCGCCAAAAAGGCCGTATTTTTGAGCAGCGACATCGCCCTTCAAAGGTAGCCAAAAATGAACCGCATTGCCCAAAACCTCGAGCGCTTGCGCAGCGAAATCGGCGAGAAAGCCCAATTGCTAGTCGTGAGCAAATACCGCGAAATCAGCGAAATACAAATGGCCTATGACGCAGGGCAGCGGCATTTTGCTGAAAACCGGGTTCAAGCCTTGTTGGAACGAGCCGAACAACTGCCCCCTGACATTCATTGGCACCTCATTGGTCATTTGCAAACCAACAAAGCGAAATACATCGCTCCTATTGTGCATTTGGTTCATTCGGTCGACAGCCTTCGCCTGTTGGAAACCTTGCAAAAAGAAGCCGAGAAATGCAATCGCATCGTTTCATTCCTGGCCCAAATTCACGTCGCCCAAGAAAATAGCAAATTTGGCTTAACCCCCGAAGCGTTCCCTGATTTTCTGCAAGCCTATCGAGAAGGTTCATTTCCCAATTTGGCCCTCAAAGGCCTCATGGCCATGGCCAGTTTGACCGAAAATGAAACTCAAATTCGCGGCGAATTCGCCCGCGTGCGCCTGCTGTTCAATCAAACGCAGCCTCAAATAGGCCCCAGTTTCGACACCCTTTCCATGGGCATGAGCAGCGACTATGCCATAGCCCTTGAAGAAGGCAGTACCGTGGTACGAATAGGCTCTTCGGTTTTCGCCTAAGCCCCTCAAACAAGCATTCACGCTCCATGAATTTATAGAGCGAGGACACTACCGTGAAGGAGACAGGTCCTTGCATATGGATATTATAGGGCCCCTCGCAGGGGCTTAAAAAAGCCCCGAGCCAGTTGGCCCGGGGCTATACACACTTAAAAATGGTCAGAATTAATAGTTATTGAGCATCATCGGCATGATGAGCATGGTGATGTTCTCGTCGCTGTCGTTGTCAGTCGGCAAGATCAATCCCGCACGGTTGGGTTGTGACAATTTCAATTGAACTGAATCGCTGTCTAAGGCAGCCAACATCTCTTTCAAGAATTTGGCATTGAAGCCAATTTCCATGTCATCACCCTCGTACTCGCAATGAACCACTTCCTGAGCTTCATTCGCCATTTCGATGTCTTCTGCTGAAATGGTCAACTCAGAGCCCGTAATTTTCAAACGCACCTGATGGGTCGTCTTACTGGCGAAAATGGAGATACGGTTGATGGAACTCAAGAAATCCATGCGTGAAATGGTCAGCACATTGGGATTCTGTTCGGGAATCACCGCGCCGTATTCGGGGTAGCGCTCGTCGAGCAAACGGCAAATCAACTGAGTATCGCCGAAACTGAAGAATACGTTGGTATTGTTGTAATCCACGATAACCGGTGTCTCATCATTGGGAAGAGCCGTTTTCAGCAAATTCAATGGCTTCTTGGGAATGATGAAACTGTGTTCTACCCCAGGCTTCAAATCGTTTCGGGTGAAACGAACCAGCTTGTTGGCGTCAGTTGCGACAAAATTCACAGAAGTGCCCTGCATTTCCACGAACAAACCGGTCAAGTTCAATCGCAGTTCATCGCTACCGGCTGCAAACAAAGTTTTGGAAATGGCGCGCAACAGCACATTCGAAGGAACCGTAAAGGAACCATCTCCGCTTTTTTCAGGAAGGCTGGGATAGTCAACTCCGTCTTGACCCGCCATTTTGTAGCGACCGTTGTTGTTCACCACTTCAATGCCATGGGTAGCCGCATCTACGTTGAACGTAACAGGCTGCTCAGGCAAGGAGCGAAGAATATCGATGACCATTTTGCTCGGAACGGCCACGCGCATGTCGTCTTTTGACTCCACGCTCATGGTGGTGGTCATGCTGGTTTCCAAGTCGGTAGAGAAGATCGTGAGTTGGTTGCCCTTGATGTCAAAAAGGAAGTTCTCCAAAATGGGAATCAGGGGCTTGGACATGATGGCCCCGTTCACGGTCAGCAAATGCTGCAACAACTCGGATGAGGGTGCTATGAATTTCATGATTGGTTATCGTTTTGGCGGCCCATAAGAACCGGATGATGCAAACCTATTGGCCCAAATGCAATAGAAATGCACAACTTTATTGGTTTTATAAACATACGTCAGGTGTGTTCATGGTTCAGGGGCCTCTTCTACCACAAATACATCTTCCCCATCGCGCTTCATCAAGTAACGCTCACGGGCAAATTTTTCCAGGTTCGATGGACTGGAAAACAGCTCGTTTCGTTGCCGCTTGAGCGCTACAATCTCTTTTTCATGGCGCCGAATGTTGTCTTCCAAATCGCGAATCTCGGCTCCCAAGCGATAGCGGTATACGAAATTGTTGACATCAAAAAAGGACATCCACAGCAGAAAAATGCCGAACACAATGGCGTAGCGATACCGATAAACCGGGTGATTCACTTTGCAAAGATGCTCCCTTTCTCACGCTGGCTTTGCACAGAATTTAGGCCTGTTCGCATTTCTGTACTTTTGCAGGTGCACATACCATGATGCCCCGTGTTAGTACCTTCTTTTTCGCGAGCCTTATCCTATTATTGGCCTTGGGTTCTTGCCAGCGCAGCCAAACCAATCTGCCCCTGGCCCAACCCCAGTGGCTACGCAATGACCAGGCCCGCGGTTTTCGCCTGGGAGCACAAGGAGACGACCAATTTTTACTGTTATTGGACCCGGTGAGCGGCGACACCCTAGGCCGATTTCAATGGGGCCCAGGGCAATACGCCCAATTCCGACACTTGGACGCCAAATCGCGCATTGCCAGCGGTTCAGGGGTCATTAGCGGCCTTTTTTCAGCCTTAGACTTGGACACCCTGATTCGAGCGGTGGATCAACGCAGCTACCAACCCCATGGTTTGATGCACCGAGAAGATTTGATTCAGTTTGCCTTGGGAGGAAACTTCAACCGCCAAGAGCTGCTGAAAGCTCAGCCGCATCTGCTGGTTCATTACTTTTTTGACAACAGCCAACGGGAAGAGATCGAGCGCCTAGCTCCCAAAGTTCCTGTTTTGTGGATCCAAAACTACCGAGAGGCCAGCCCTCTGGCGAAGGCCGAATGGATTCGGGCCGTTGGATTCTTGTTCGGGGCTTATTCGCAAGCCGACTCCCTATACAGCCTTGTCAAGCACAACTACCAAAAACTCGCCCAACAAGCCAAAGTGCCCAAACCCGTTTTTTGCAACTTGCCCTACGCAGGCAATTGGACCTTCCCCGGCCAAAACGCCTATTTGAGCACTTTGATTCGAGACGCCGGAGGCACAGCCATTTGGCCCCAAGAAAGCCAAAGCGAGGTCATGGTGATGGGCATAGAGGAAGCCGTTGGCCTATGGAATTCCCAACCCCAATTGCTGTGGATACATCCCGGCGATTGCCCCGACTGGGATTGCATGGCCGACCGTGTGCCGCGTTTAATGCCGTTGAGCCGTCAAACCCAATTGCGGGTCGCTCAATGCGACAAAGGCGATTTGCCTGGACAGGTCAACCGATGGTACAACGAGGGCAGCGTGCGCCCTGATCAATTGCTCTCTGACTTGATTCATTTAACCCAAGATTCGCTCCCGCAGCCCGATTCGCTGTACTTTTACCGGCTCATCAAACAACCATGAAAAGCCATTTCACTTGGATCGCTCTAGCCCTGTGCACGGGAATATGCGCCTGGGAATTGTGGTTCGATGCCCCTGTTGAAAATGCCTATTTGTGGTGGGAATTTCGCTGGCCCAGGGTTTTAGGCGGTCTCATGGCCGGCGCCACATTGGCCCTATCGGGCCTGTTTCTCCAAACCCTGTTTCGCAACCCTTTGGCGGGCCCATTCCTAATTGGCATAAGCCCTGGCGCGACCTTAGCCATGGCCTTAGGCCTGTTTGGGATTGAGCAATACCAAGGCGTTCAATTGAGCCTCAATGGCCAAATCGCCTTAGCCCTTTTGGGCGCTTTTGCCGCTTTGGCCTTGCAGCTGTTTCTCTCGCGCCGGCAGCGCAGCACCGAATCCCTGTTGTTGATTGGAATGGTGCTCAGTTTCGCGTTTGGAGCCGCTACCGATTTGTTGCAAAACCTGGCGAGCGCCGAGCGCTTGAAAATGTTTTCGTTGTGGAACATGGGCTCCTTTGAACGCTTGACCTTGGCTCAACTGCCCGGATTGGCCATTTTGCTTACCAGCCTGATGGGCTTGGCTTTTTGGCGAGCAGCCGCCATGGATAGTTTTTTATTGGGAGATACTTATGCCCAGAGCGGTGGCCTATCGTTGAAGCAAATGCGCGGCTGGTTGATAGCCGGCGGCGCCGCAGGCGCCGCGTGGATAACCGCCCTCTGCGGTCCCATCTCTTTCATAGGCTTAGTAGCGCCCCATATTGCTCGGGAATTGCTGGGCTCTGGGAGCCACTGAAGACTTTGGATACACAGCGCCATTTGGGGTTCCTTCCTGGCCTTAAGTGCTGATTTTTTAGCCCATCACCTGCTGCCACATCACTTGTTGCAAGTCAATGCTGTCAGCGCTCTCATTGGAGCCCCTGTGCTGCTATACAGCCTGCTCAGGCAGCGCCATTGATGCCGCGACCGCGCCTATTCCAAGCGTTCAAACTGAATGATGTGCTCAATTTGGTAATCAACCGAAGGGTCGAATTCAACCTTGAGATTATGCCCCCAAAATGAGCCAAACACCTGCCACATCAGAGCTTCGGTCGTGCCTCGGTAATCTTTCATGATTTCCCAGGTCGTACTCCCCGTTTCGCGGTGTATCAATTTCATGAGCACTTGGCCTTCCCCTATGGTCAAATTCTTCAACTGTTCCATATACATAGCCTTGATGGCCGCCTCGCATTGCTTGACGTACTGGTTTCGAGCCCGTCGGCCTTGAATGGTCTGAAGCTTATCTTCCATGGCCCGCATGCGCGTAGCCGCCATCTTGGCGTATGGAAGCGTTTTGCGCACCCGTCGCTTCAACAATTCATATTCTTTGCGTCGGGCTTCGTCCATGTTGGACTGAATGTAAATGGGGTCCATGACCTCCAGATACACCGTATCAGTAGACTGCGCCTGAACGGGGCGCCCAATAAAGAAAACCAGAGCCCAAAGGGCTATGGCTTTGCTGTGTTTCGACCGAAGTAGATCCATGAGGCTATTCCTGCTAAGAGCAGCAACACCGAAATCATTTGAGCCTGAGAAAACACCATGCTTCCCAGGTGATACAAACTATCGCCGTGCTCCCGAATCGATTCAATCAAAAAGCGTTCCAAGCCCGCAAAAACCAGGTATACCGAAAACAACTGGCCCGCCGCCAAACTGCGGGGCCGAATCAACCACCAAATCACTGCAAAGAGCGCCAATGCCATCAAGGCTTCGTACAAAGGAGTCGGCCAAACGGGGTCTATCAATTGTTGGCAATAACGGCCCTCGCATCCGGGAATTCGCTCCATGCCCTGCCAAGTATAATCGCGGCCCAGCACGTTGTGCGGATACCGATAGGCCCACAGCCAATCGGGCAAGCCTGGATTGGGCTTCAAGTTGGCTACTCCCCAATCGCCGTCGCCTGAAAAGTGGCATCCGAAGCGACCCAAACCGTAAGCCAACATCATGGCGGGACCGCCGGCATCCAAGACGTAGCGCCAAGGCAAACCCTTGCGGTGCACGTAAACCAGAACGGCAGCTGCACCGCCAATCAAACCACCGTAAAAGGTCCAACCGCCAGATGTAAACAAGTCGGTCAGCAAGGTTGACAGGTGAAAGGTCTCTAGATTTTCGAGCAAGTGAAAGACCTTGGCACCCAAGAAACCAAATAGCAGGGCCATGGTGGTCACCCCGCCCATATGAAAGGAAGCATCTTGCAGGGTCAACTCTTCGCGGGGCTCGGGCAAACGCTGCTTTTTATCTTCCCAATAACGCCAAGCCAAAAATCCAGCAGAGGCCACAACGCCCAGCATCAAACTCCCTTCAGAAGTGGCCAGATGCTCTTGGGGCACAAAGCCCTCTCCTGACTCCAAGATGATCCAGAGCACTTTATAGCCAAACACAAAGGCCAGCAGCCCGTTCCACCCATAGTCACTCGCGGGATAGGGTTTCCCAACCACCGTTTTCACCGGTACCTGAGGCATTTGACCCAACTCGGTGCGGCGCTTGAATTCGGCCGCCATTACCGCAAAGGCAGCAGCGATGGCCAAGGCCACAAACAGACCGAAGGTATTGACCATCTCCAAGGCGTGGATCTCCAGGCCGAGTAGGTCTTTTAATGCATGGTAAAGGGTTGGAAACACGCTGCAAATTACAGCATGCAGCACGCGCTTCAAAACCCGAAGTACGCGCTAGAAAGCTTAAACCGCGACGATGGGACCTGAAGCCGTGGCTTCGGCATCCAAGGTCTCGAGCAAAACGGGACTCAGGGTATTGACCAGCAAGGGATCATAGGGGGCTTGAACTTTCACGTAGTTCTCCGTAAATCCCTGCATCCAGCCTTTGCGATCTTCGGCCTCAAAGAGCACCTGACGGGTTTGGCCCAACTGGGATTCAGCAAATTGGCGGCGCTTTTTTTCGCTCAAATTGCGAAGCCGGGTCACCCGATCTTGGCGTACGCCCAGCGGAACTCGATCGGCCATTTTGCGCGCTGTGGTATTGGGCCGCTCGCTGTACGGAAAGACATGAAAATACGACACATCCAGCCCGTGAACGAAGTCAAATGTATCTTGAAAATGGGCTTCTGACTCACCGGGGAAACCCACAATGATGTCCACTCCAATGCAAGCCTCGGGCATGCGCTCCTTGATCAAAGCAACACGAGAGGCATAGGTTTCGCGCAAATATTTGCGGCGCATGCGCTGCAGAATTTCATCATTTCCACTTTGCAGGGGAATGTGAAAATGAGGAACGAATTTTTGACTTCGGGCGACAAATTCAATGATGTCATTGCTCAGCAAATTGGGCTCGATGCTGGAGATTCGAAACCGCTCTACCCCTTCAACTGAATCCAAGGCTTGAACCAATTCGTAAAAGGTTTCACCGTGACCCACGCCGAAATCGCCCAGGTTTACCCCGGTTAATACGATTTCTTTGGCTCCAGAAGCAGCGGCTTCTTGAACGCGCTTCACCGTATCGGCAATGTTCGCACTTCGGCTTCGACCACGGGCCAAGGGTATGGTGCAAAAGGTGCAGAAATAATCGCAACCGTCTTGCACTTTCAGGAAACTGCGCGTGCGATCGCCCTCAGAAAAACCGGGCACGAATTCACGCGTCTCCTTGATGGGCCGGTTGTAGGTGCGGGCTTTCTCTTCTTTGCTGAGGCTGTGCAGGTGATCGATCAACTGAAATTTCTCAGCGGCTCCCAAGACCAAATCGACGCCGGGAATTTCGGCGATTTCCTGAGGCTTGAGCTGCGCATAGCAACCCACCACCACGATGTACGCATTGGGGTTGTAGCGCAGAGCTTCTGCGACCACTTTCTTGCACTTGCGATCGGCATGATCGGTTACGCTGCAGGTGTTGATGACGTACAGATCAGCCGCGTCTTGAAATTCCTTGCGCTCAAAGCCTTTGTCAGCCAACTGCTTGGCCATGGTAGAACTCTCTGAGAAGTTCAACTTGCAACCAAGGGTATAGAAAGAAACGCTGGGCATGGGCAAAGGCTATCGCTTTGAAAGCGGCTGCAAAGTTAAAACAGCAAGCCGAACTGAAGGGACCAAGTTGAAATGCGCTTCCCGGTTCCCGTGACGGGCGCCAAGCCCTCCAATGCGAAGTTGTCGTTCAGGTCGGTCACTCCCCAATTCAGGGCCCATTGAACACCGGTGGCGTTGCCGCGCGATTGGTAGCCCAAGTGCAGCGAATTTTCCAGCGGATGCAGAGGCAAGTTTTCCCAGCGGTCCAAAAAGACATCGGCCTGGGCGGGAATGCGGTTGGGACCTTTGAATACCACCGAGCGAAAATTCAAGGAGGCCACTACTCCCAGTTGCAAGCAGCGGTACTGGTCTTTCTTTTGAGGCTTGAGCCTGAAGTTCATCATAAGGGGCGCATCCAAACTGAGCAGCGAAATGCGGGTATACGCCGAATTGATGACGGTATCGGTGGGCCTAGCGTTCGCAAAATTGCTGCCGCGAAGACGCAGGTCTAAGCCCATTTGCGGATCCCACTTGCGCTTTTTCAAGGGATCTCCGTGCCAGAAAAAACCGGTCGAGTACCCCAGCAATGGCCTTGGATTGCGCAGTTCACCGCCGTACATGCTGTTGAAACCCAAGCCCATTTTCAACCCGAAATTTTGACGCTGTTCCCATTCGCGGTCCACACCGGGATCTTGGGCGATCCCGAGGCGGCAGCCGAGGGCGGTCAACACGAGCAATAGGACTAGGCGCTTCATCATGCTTATAAGGTTTTGCCCTTAAGGGCTTCAGCCACGGCTATGTCCATCACGCGCTCGGCAAAGGGCCTAGTCGCTTCGTTCAGAGCCTCGATTCCCGCCATCAAAGCATGGCGATCATCTTGCTGCATTAGACGCTTCAATTCAGCGCAACGTTGCCGGGTGGTTTCAATTTCTTCTTCACTTAACAAAGCCTGGTGTTTTTCCAAAAAACGCTCGGTGGCGTAAAGGATTTGCTGACCTTCGTTCTGGGCTTCTGTCAACTGACGGGCCTGCATATCAGCAGAAGCATGCTCCATGCTCTCCAAAAGCCGCTGCTCTACTTCGGTATCGGTCAATCCGTATTGAGGTTTGACTTCAATTTCTTGCTGAACACCGCTGCGCAATTCTTTTGCGCTGACTTGCAGCAAACCATTGGCATCGATGGCAAAACCCACTTGTATTTTGGGCAAGCCTGCGGGCATGGCCGGTATTCCCTTCAAGATAAACTCTCCCAGTTTTCGGTTGTGCAAAACCGACTCTCGCTCACCTTGGTAAACGGCTACTTTTAGGTTGATCTGCCCATCTACAGAAGTGGTGTACTCACGAGCCATGCGGGTGGGTATTTTGCTGTTTCTGGGTATGATGACATCCATCAGCGAACCTGCCGTTTCGATGCCCAAGGATAGGGGGGTAACATCCAGCAACAGCACGTCGCTTCGGTTGCCCGCCAAGACATCGGCTTCAATGGCCGCTCCCAGTGCCACGACCTCATCGGGGTTAACTTCTCGGTTGATGCGACTCTGCGTAAAACGCTGAGCCAACATGCGCTCGATGTTGGGGAAACGCGTGCTTCCGCCTACCAGTACCACTTCTTGGATATCGTTTTCGGTCAAGTCTGCCAGTTGCAAGGCTTGGTCGATGCTTTTTTGGGTTTTGGCCATCCAAGGGGAGGCAATGGATTCCAATTCTGCGAAAGACAGCGAGAGTTCTAAATCCCCGAGCGAGGCCTGAAAATGGACCCTAGGCTCCAAACTCAATTGCTTCTTAGCGCGCTCGGCGATATGCTTCAGGGATTGTCCTTGAGAATCCCAGGTCAAACCCTGTTGATCGGCCCAAAATTGAGCAATGGCCCAGTCCAAATCATCGCCACCGAGCTGCGTATCGCCATGGGTAGACAGGACCTCAAATACACCATCGTCCAACTGCAAAATGCTGACGTCAAAGGTCCCACCCCCAAGGTCATAGACCAAAATCGTCTTGGACTCCGTGCCGCTGTTCAAGCCGTAGGCCAAACTCGCCGCAGTGGGTTCGTTGATGATGCGCAAGACATCCAGACCTGCCAATTTGCCAGCATCGCGGGTGGCTTGGCGCTGAGAATCATTGAAATAAGCGGGAACGGTGATGACAGCTTTGCTCACGGACTGACCCAAAGCAGCCTCTGCCTTGCGTTTGAGCTCCTTCAAAATCAGAGACGACAAAAAGATGGGATCGTAGTAGCGTCCATCGACTTCGACCTGAACCATGGAATCTTCGCTGGTTTCGACCAATCGATAGCCCCAGTGCAAGGAGGCTGATTCCAAATCGCCCGCGCTTTTTCCCAGCAATCGTTTTACGCTCGCCACACAGCGCTCAGGCTCGTTTTCCAAGGCCTCCCAGGCACGTTTGCCCACGACGGGAGATCCCTCTTGGGGGAAATACAAGACCGAAGGAGTCAAACGCCCCTCTGACGATTCCAAAATCTGCGGATCACGCTCCCCCGCGGGAACCCAAGCTACCAAACTATTGGTAGTTCCCAAATCGATTCCCAAAACTACTTCGGGCTGACTGAGCGAACCTTGTTTGATGTTGATGCTGATTTTGGCCATTGAGCAGCAAAGGTACTTTTTAAGGAGCGAACACCCGAAATAGATTGGGCCGAACGGGCTTGGGCTTTGACAAATTTATGACAGCCCTTTGCCCTAGGCCACTTCAGCGCTCAAGTACCTTTGCCCCTATATGAATTCCAGGTTCTGCCGCCCGTTTCATTTCTTACTTTTCATGCTGCTATTGGGATGTTCGCCAACACTTTATAGCCAGACCATCAAGCGAGACAGCGTCGTATTGGGTTTCAACTACCAGCAAGAGGTTTTTTATTCCCTGCGCAATGGAGTGAGCCAAGTATCGAATCAAAGCGATTGGGACCTGTCTCACACCACGGTTTCCCGCGACAACTGCCTTCGTTTGAATCACGCCAAAGGTTGGGAATTGCGCCAATATCCGCATGGAACTGTTGCCGATTGGGGAAAAATGGATACCAGCAACTGGAAGCAGTGGCCTCTTTTCTACAATTCAACCGAAGATGCCTTGTTGGGCGCCTTCAACCAAACCAAGAACAAGGCCAATGTGTGGGATTTTTCATGGGGAGTCTACAACCCCAATAGCCATGAAGTCGTCGGTGATTCATTGTTCCTGTTGGTTTTCCAAGGACAACCCCGATACAAATTTTGGCCAGTGGTCCAGAAAATCAACGGCGATTTGGTCATTCGCTACCAAGCCTTCGATGGAAGCCCGGCCCTCACCGATACATTGCTGCAGAAAGCATCTCCCTACCGCTACCATAAATATTGGGGAGCCGAAAAAGGCCAATTGAACATCGAACCTGAAAAATGGAGCTGGGATTTGCGCTTTTTCCAATATTTCCAACCTCTTTGGGACAGCACCAATCAGCAAACAATCGCCTACCCCGTAGTAGGAGTTCAAAGCGCCCCTCACATTCGTGTCATGCCGATTGAGGGTAAAACTTGGCAATGGGCACAAGATTCGTTCTGGGCCTATTCAGGACCTACCCAATTTAGCTTGAGCCCCATTGGCTATGATTGGAAATTCTACGACGGGCAAAGCAGCTCCTACAAGATGGTTCCCAATCGAAGCTATTGGATCGAAAGTGACAGCCAATCTGCCTTGATTCGTTTTGTAGCCTTTGAAGGCAGAAGCACGGGTAAAATTGCTTTTGAACTCATGTTGGCAAGCCAAATTCTAGGCGTAGAATCCCACTCTATCACGCTACCTCTGAAGGGCTTCCCGAACCCCTGCAGCGACGTATTTCACCTTCCCATTTCGGGCCATCTACCCCTGAAAATTCGATTGATGAACTTGGAAACAGGCCAATGGGTGCACGAACAGCTTGTGGAGAAGGAAAATCTGACAAGCCCATATTTTAAAGCCAACTTCGCTCACGTACCAAGCGGTAGGTATCTGCTTTTTTGCCAGCAAAACGAGCAAATCTACTCCCAACTCCTGTATAAAAATTGATGCCGGCTATTTGGCGCATAGCTTTCTTATTGGGACTTGGAATTCCCAGCCTCGTGGCGGGCCAATCGTCGCCCGTTCGATTCGCTGCTGCGTTGGATACTGGAGAAGTATTCCATCTTCAACTCGAGACATCGAATGGTGGAAACCTGCCCGCCTGCAAAATTGCCCTTCGCAAACCCGGTGCTCCCCAATCCATTTGGAAAGACATCGACAGCTCGGGCCTCGTGCATTTTCAGGGCTCATTTCCCTTGACGGTTGAAATCATCCCGGAAGACCCTGGTTTTCGCCCAACTACCCTCACTTTGATTCAACCCAAGCCCGAAGGCTACAAGGTCCTCATTTTGGCCAACGATGAACGCATCGACCCCGTATCGATCACCGGCAGTCTGAACCCAACGGCCATCAGCAAAGCGCCCTACTCCATTGAGGTCATTTCCCGCAAGCGAATTGAATCCATGGCGGCCCAAAGTGTTGACGCTGTGCTGCAAAACCAATCGAACATTCGCGTCTCTCAAGATGCCATACTCGGGAGTGGATTGCAATTGCAAGGAATGGGAGGTGCCGATGTAAAAGTATTGATTGACGGCGTACCCATGGTCGGTCGGCTCAACGGCAACATCGACCTGTCTCAGATTCCCACCAACCAGGTGGAACGCATCGAAATCATAGAAGGCCCCATGAGCGTCATCTATGGCTCTGATGCCATTGGAGGGCTCATCAACATCATCAGCAAGCGCCCCCAACAGCAGCAAAAAAACCTCAACCTGCACAGTTACATTGACGGGGCTGGATGGCGCAACTTGGATGCCAACGCACAATGGAGCCGCGGCCCATGGGGAGCCTCTGCCTTCGCTGGACGCCATTTTTCATATGGCGTCGACCTTGACCCCAGCACCCGCATGATGGATTGGAGACCCAAAACCAAATTCTTTGCAGGTGGGCAATTGCAGCACCGAGGAAACCGATCTGAACATCAGTTCAAAACCCAGTTTTTCCATGAAAAATTGACCGATCGCAGCAATGCAGAATCCAACCTGAGCACCGTTAACGGCTACACCAACTATTTCTACACCCAGCGGCTCGACTTCAGCCAAAACAGCCTGATTCACCTAAACTCCCGAAACGATTTCCAGTGGCAAAACAGCCTGAACTTTTACCAACGCGACAAAGTGAGCTTCTGGCGCAACTTGGTTAGCGGCGAACAAAAATTAACAGGAGCCAACGAACAAGACACCACCTACAACCAGCAATTCAATAGCCGCGGCATTTGGGGATCACGCCAACAACGGGCTTTGAACTGGATGCTGGGCTATGAAGCCAACGGCGAAACACTCCAAAGTTTGCGAGTAAAGGGCCTGAGGCCTTTGATTTCCATTTCGGCCTTTGCCAGCTTGGAATGGCGCATAGCTCCCTGGTGGCAATTGCGACCGGCCGCTCGCTGGTCCTTGAATAACCAATTCGGGGAATTGACCTCCTTTTCCGATCAATGGAGATGGGCGCCTTGCGTACCCTCCATTCAAAGCAAATGGCAACTCAGCGAACACCTGACGCTCAGGGCCTCAGCGGCCCGAGCTTTTCGAGCGCCTAGCTTGAAAGAGTTGTATTTCTTATTTGTAGATATCAATCACAACATTCACGGCAATGCCCAACTGCAACCAGAGTGGAGCAACAACTACACGGGAACCTTGGAATACCGCCATTCTCTGAACGCCGACCATGGAGCCATTTTCAAAGCCAATGCCTTTGCTAATTTTGTCGAAAATCGCATTGAATTAGCCCTGCTTGACGCTCGATACAATTACTACCAGTACATCAACATCGGCAAGCTGGAAACCCGTGGCATAACCCCTCAATTGGAATATTTTGCCCCCCGTTGGAATAGCCGCATTTCCAGCACATGGGTTCGCTCCTGGGTTCAAATAGATTCCAGCGGGCAAAAGCAAGGTTGGAATTCTCTTCAGGCTGTTTGGAACGCTGAGTACAAATTCCCCAAGCAGTCTTCTTCTGTCAACGTTTACGCCCGATTCAGTGGCAAACAGCAGGGATTTTACACAACAGGCAGCACCTATTCCATTGACCCCTTTACCCTGCTTGATGTGATTTGGGCCAAAACCGTCCCCTTAACATGGAGTCGACTGACGGGCTCCATCCTGCAGTGGCAAGCCGGTTGCAACAATGCATTGGGCATTCAGCGCATCGGATCTGCCGGATTGCTCTCAACCCCGCATAGCGCTGCGTCACAAAATCTCAATATTTCCCCTGGCCGAACGCTGTTCATGGCCATCAAAGTAACTTTGTAGTCGGCACGTGAAGCATCGTTTTTCATCCAGCATTGTCCTTTTAGTCCTGAGTTTTTCCCTGGTTTTTACAGCTTGTGAGAAAGAGGAACCCTTGTATCCTCAACCCCAAGTCCCCGCCGGTCTGCAAACCCAGGAGTTTGCCATGGGAGAGAATTACGAAAACCAAATTTGGTTTCACTTCGGTTCCCAAAGTGGCAGCACCAACCCATTCGGCTTGTGGGACATTGCTTTCGCGTGCAGCAACAACCCTCATCTCATGATCAATGGGGGAAAAAACCAGGCCTTTTCCTTGGCCCAGTTCCCAGGCAAAAAGTTCAATGAGGTCGGCATGAGCGATTTGACTTCGGCTACTTGGAACAGCGACATTTTAAACGGCAATCACGATTCCCTGGCCTTCGGGCAACCCTTTCTGTACGAATCTCCCGGTCATTTCGGCACCAAACCCGCCGTGTACATCTTGGACCGCGGGGAGGACAGCTTGGGAGCAGAGCGCTATTTGAAAATCGAATTGACAGGCTATCGGGCAGGCGTATACAGTTTTCGCTGGGGCCCTTTGAACGAGGCTCAGGCCCGCTATGCCACCTACATGCGCACCAACGAAGAGAAAAACTACGTGTATTACTCTTTTGCTGAACACAACGATGTTCAAAACGAACCGCTGCGCAAAGAAGCTTGGGACATCGTCTTTACCACCTACAAAGAGCCCGTACCTGAACCTGGGACGGGAATTCTGTATCCGTATGTATTGCGCGGGGTATTGATCAACTCTGCCCGACTGGAGGTTTGCGAATTGGGAAGTCCCAATAGCTTCGAAACCGTTGACCTGGACATCGCAAAAAAGCAAACGTATTCACGCAAATGGAATGAAATCGGTTACGATTGGAAGGCCTTTGACCAAGCCACGAATCAATACACCATAGTCCCCAACAAGTTTTTCTTGATTCGAGATGAAAGCGGCAATTACTTCAAACTTAAGTTTGTGAGCTATTACAACGACCAAGGCCTTAAGGGATTCCCCAAAATGGCTTGGGAACTACTGCAATGAAAAAATCATCTTTTTACCTCATGAGCCTGCTAGCCGCTGGCTTGACTCAAGCTCAATCCAGCGAAAGTGTTTCTTTGGAATCCAAACACCTCCAGAACCTTCGCATGTTGACCTACGGTGGCGACAACGCCGAAGCTTACTTCAGCTTTGATGGCCAACAATTGGTTTTTCAGAGCAACAACCCGGCTTGGGGCCTGCAGTGTGACCAAATTTTTTACAGCCCTATCGCAGACCTCAACGTCCAAGCCCAAGCTGACGGGCAACTCATGGGGCCTGCCAAGCCCAGCATGATTTCTACCGGTATGGGACGAACCACTTGCTCCTATTTCATGCCTGGCGATGAATACATGCTGTTTGCTTCTACCCACGAGGGAGGCAAAGAATGTCCCCCAGTCCCTGAATCGCATGGTAAATATGTATGGCCCATTTACGAATCATTTGATATTTACGTGGCCGACAAAGGGGGCAATATCGTTCAAAAACTAACCCAAGAACCCGGCTATGACGCCGAAGCCACCGTGTCTCCAGACGGTCAGTCCATTGTTTTCACATCGACACGCAGTGGAGATTTGGAGCTTTGGATCATGGACATCGACGGCTCCAACCCACGCCAGATCACCCATGGCCTGGGTTACGATGGAGGCGCCTTCTTCTCTCCAGACTCCAAGCAATTGGTCTTTAGAGCTTCACGCCCCTCTACCCCAGAAGATAGCGCTCATTATGTCGACCTTCTCAAACAAGGCTTGGTAGAGCCTACTAACATGGAAATATACACCGTGAATGTCGATGGAACTGACCTGAAGCAGGTCACCCACTTGGGAAAAGCCAACTGGGCCCCCTTCTTTCATCCGTCGCAAGAGAAAATCATCTTTTCTTCCAATCACCATAGCGCTCGCGGCTACGACTTTCAGTTGTACATGATTGGTACCGATGGGCAAGGACTGGAAGCCATCACCCATGAAAGCATTTTCAATGCATTCCCCATGTTCTCTCCCGATGGCAAAAAGTTGGTATTTTCGAGCAACCGCAACAACGGGGGCACGCGTGACACCAACCTTTTCATAGCCGATTGGGTCGACTAAGCGCCGTTGCTGACGGCCGCTAGCCATGCTTACCAAAACTGCGGCACTCGTCGTCCATAAAATCCCGCACAGCGACCATTCGGCCGTCGTGCGCTTGTTTACCTTGGAACACGGCCTTCTGCCCTTTTTGATTCAAGGATTGCACGGCAAGCAGAACAAAAACGCCTATTACCAACCGGGTCAATTCTTGCAGGTGGTTTATCTGCGAAAAAATGGCTCTGGTCTGCACCGCATTCGGGAAGCCCAAGCCCTGCATAACGAACCGCTGTCCATGCAACCCGAAACCCAATTTTGGATGCAACAACTCAGCAGTTTTGCCCTGGAATTGCTATCCCTGTGTCTGCACGAAGAGCACCCCGAGCCTGACTTGTTCCATTGCTTGGAGCAACACTTTCAAAACCTCAGCCACGGCAAAGTGCCTGTTTCTTGGTTTCCCCTCTCCCTCTGCCTGGATATGGCCGAAGCCCTGGGCCAAAGTTTACCCCTGCAAGAAGGCGCTCGAAAAGGGGGAATTGACACCCAAATGGGTCAGTGGGGCCATGCCAACAGCTTGCCCGCCCATTTGATTAGCGCAGACGAATGCCGTTTGCTGAGGGAAGCCCAAATAAAAGGCCAGTTGAATGCACCCAAAATGGAACGCTTAGCCCTCTTGGACAAATTGATTCACCACCTATCGGTCTGCTTTTTTCCAGGAAAATCATTGAAGTCGATCGCGGTCATTCGCGACCTTAGCGCTTAAAGATTCGCGGTTGTCAGGCTGCTTTGCTCCACAAATTCAAGCACTTTCTGAACCATGTTCTTGGAACCCATGATCACCGGCACACGCTGATGCAACTCGCTGGGCGCTACTTGCAAGATGCGCTCTTCGCCAGTATGGGCGGCGCCACCGGCTTGCTCGACCAAAAAGGCCATGGGATTGCATTCATACATCAAGCGCAACTTACCCTTGGGTGCAGACTGTGTCGGCGGATATAGAAATACCCCCCCCTTCAGCAAATTGCGATGAAAATCAGCAATCAAGCTACCAATGTAACGGGCTGAATACGGGCGAAAAGTGGCTTTGTCTTTCTCCTTGCAATAAGCCAAATACTGCTGATAGGGCTCTGGGAAGGAAGCCAGATTCCCTTCATTCACGCTGTAAATCTTCCCATCTTCTGGAATTTCAATATTGGGATGTGACAGGCAAAATTCTTGAATGTTGTCGTCGAGGGTGAAGCCGTTCACCCCTACCCCGGTGGTATACACCAACATGGTAGAGGAGCCATAAATGAAATAACCGGCGGCTACTTGGTGTTTGCCTTTTTGCAAGCAATCTTCAGTGCTGGCATCTCGCTGAGGGTTGGGGCGGCGGTAAATGCTGAAAATGGTACCGATGCTGGCGTTGACATCAATATTGCTGCTACCATCTAAAGGGTCGATGGCCACTACGTATTTCTCATTCTCAGCCCCTGGCACAAAATAGGCGTCGTCGTTTTCTTCAGAAAGCACAACGCTCACCTCTCCCGAGCGCGAGAGGGCTTGAATGAAAATATCATTGGCAATGACGTCGAGCTTTTTTTGCTCTTCTCCTTGAACGTTTGTGGAACCTTGATTGCCCAAAATATCAACCAAGCCCGCCTTGCGCACATCGCGGTTGACCATTTTCGCCGCTAATTCCAAAGAGCGAAAAATCTTAGACAGAGAACCACCAGCATCTTTGTACAGAGACTGTTGATCTACAATAAACTGTTCGAGGGTAATTAGACCTGAATAGGGCATAGAAGAAGAACCAAAACGGCTTTACCTTTGCAAAGCAACGAAAAAGCCGGGACAATGCCTGCTTCTCTTGCCCATGATTTCGTAAAGATGCAGATATTTAAGTTTGGTGGGGCTTCGGTTAAAGACGCCGAAGGCGTGCGCAACGTAGCGCGAATCATCGACTCTTTTGGGGGCTCGAATGTACTGGTGGTCGTTTCGGCCATGGGTAAGAGCACCAACGCTTTGGAACGCATCCTTGAAGCCGCCTATCATCAATCGCCTGAACTCCCCGCATATTTGCAAGCGTTCAAATCATACCACGATGAAATTTTGGCCGACCTCTTCCCCGAAGAACACCTCTTCGGCCGCATCGATGTTCAGAATTTGTACCTCGAGTTGGAATGTGCCATTGACAACGCCAATTTGAGGCACGATTACGATTTCTTTTACGATCAAATCATCGCATTTGGAGAACTCATATCGACCCGAATTGTAAGCGCTTACCTCTTATTTACGGGCCTGCGCAATCAATGGATAGATTCTCGTAACTTCATTCTCACTGACGATCGATACCGCGACGCGAAGGTGATGTGGAATGAAACAGAAGTGGTCGTAAACAACCGACTTCGTCCCCTATCTGAAAAAAATCTGGTGATTGCCCAAGGCTTCATCGGCAAAGGGCCGAACGGAGAAAATACCACCCTGGGCCGGAAAGGATCTGATTACACGGCGGCCATCTATGCCCACCTCTTAGGTGCCGAATCAGTCACCATTTGGAAAGACGTACCGGGCGTTATGAACGCCGACCCCAAGAAATTCGAGCAGCCCGTATTGCTGGATCAATTGTCGTATGAAGACGCCATTGAATTAGCTTATTATGGAGCATCGGTCATTCACCCGAAAACCATACAACCTTTGCAAGCGGCAGGAATTCCCTTGTTTGTTCGCAGTTTCACCAACCCCACATTGCCAGGAACCCGCGTCGATCAATCATCGGGACAACTTCAGCAAGCTTGCTTGATTCACAAATCCAACCAAGCCCTGCTGCAATTCTCGACTCGAAATCTGACGTTCATCGCCGAGAACCAGCTCATGCAGCTGTTCACCTTGTTCAACGCCCATAAAATTCGCTTGAACTTGATGCAAAACGCCGCTACCCATTTCACCTGCGTCATCGATTACAACGAGAATCGACTCAATGCCTTGCGACTGGACTTGGCCAATCTGGAAATGGACCTCAGCGTTACTGTAGGCTTGGACATGATCAGCGTATACCAACCCTCTGAGGGCATCGAATCCCGATTGCCCGCTGCCGAGAAGTGGGTCATGAAACAGCAAACTGACCGTTCCACCCACTACGTCATTCGTCCCTAAGTTCCATCACCTTCCATCCCTTTGGGGATCATAGTCATAAAAAAGGGCTCCCGAAGGAGCCCTTTTTTCTTAGATATCGAAGGGATTATCGGTTGATGATCAACTTCTGCGTTTGAACATGTTCGCCTTGAACCACACGTACGGTGTACACACCGGGAGCAACGTGAGTCAAATCAAGCGTTTGGCGACCGAAGCCGTTTTCCAAACCGTTCATGCTGTAAACGATGGCTCCCATGGCATTCACCACTGAAACATCGGCTTTTTGTTGAGCAATGCCTTTCCATACCAAGGTAACTTCACCACGGCTAGGGTTAGGCTGAACGCTCAGAGTTCCTTCGGCTGACTGCTCTTCTACACCCATATAAGTATTGAAGCAGTTGGGGGGGTATTCCACGTAAACCTCGCGTACCACCAAATTGGACTGGTTTCCGCTGGGGTCGGTGACTTGGTAAGTGATGCTGTAGACACCGCTTTGCCAGATGTTCACGTTGTGGGTTACCACCTCTACCAAAGGCAGAAGATCGGTAGCTGAATAATAGTTATCGCGAACCTGAATACCACTCATGGCCCAGAAGGGGGTTCCTACGCAAGCACTCACTACTGGCGCAACCAACTCAGGAGCTTTGCGATCCACTACCTTCACAAAGCGCGACTTGGTAGCGACGTTTCCACTCTCATCAATGGCGGTATAAACCTCTTCGTACATACCCAACGTATATACATCTACTGAACCCGTTTTGGTTACAGAGATTTGAGACAAAGCGTAGTAGTTGTCAGTTACCGTAGCATTGCGAGAAGCATAAGGAGTCATGACATCATGCAATACAGTGTCGCTGGTATTCAATTCAATGCTAGGAGCAATGAAATCGTCTACGCGGTAATTGATGGTGTAACCGTCTTCGTCTGCCGCATTTCCGCTAGGATCCTTCGCCTTATAGGTGATGGGGTACGTAGCGCGGATTTGCGTGTTAACCGGGCCATTAAAGCCAGGGTTCTTGCTAACGAAAATCGAACCGTTGCACTCATCCAAGGCATAAACCTCATCGACAAATGGCGATTTGATTTGCACATCAAGGGTAGACCCATCGGTGATGCGCTGGTTCAAGCGATAGATGCCGGGCTTCTTGGTGTCGCGAACCTGAACCAAACGGGTTGCCGTCGCGGTATTGCCCTGTGCGTCCTTCACAGTGTATACCAAGGTGTAATCACCAACGGTTGTTGCGTCCACTGAACCCGCAATCTGAATCGCTGAAGTCAAGTTGCCATCTACGGCATCGTTGGCCACAGCACCCAATTCGGTATACGTGTCGCATTGCTCCATGGTAATGGTTGAATTACCGTTCAAGGTCAAAACGGGAGCGGTGCGGTCCAGAACCACAATAACCGTACGAGTGCGCTGCTCAGCCTTGTTGCCTGAAGCGTCCTCTACATCAAAGGTGATGCTGTAAATACCGG
>JAURGZ010000078.1 GCA_030833525.1 Bacteroidota bacterium
CGGGTGCTTAGTGAGCATCTCCCTGGGTTTCATCTTTTTTCTCTTGATTGAAACGGCCATTTCCAGCGGATGGAAGGCCGCCTTTCGGATCATTTTTGCCGTACTCTTGGGTGATTCTATCTTGTTGGGATTGGCCCTTTTGTTCAGCCAATCACTGGCTCAAACATTGAGGGAGTTCGGGCCCTTTCTTCACCTGGTAGCGGGTCTCATGTTTCTGATCATGGGACTGTATCAATTATGGAAACCAAAGTCTACCTCTCGTGTTTCCCAATCCAAGAGTACTGCTCTGTTCGTGCCAGCCTTTTTGATCAATGTGGGCAATCCCTCGAATTGGACATTTTGGTTGGTTCTTTACAGCGCGCCTCCCGTTTCATTGGCCAGCGCGGAGGGGAAATGGGCGTTTGGCTTGTCGGCCTTGGCCAGCATAGTAGCCTGTTCGGCGGCGGTGTCCTTCATCGCTGCCAAAACCGGGAAGTACTTGCCCGAGAAAAGTGTTCTGCGCATCAACCAAGTTGTTTCTCTGGGCTTGGTGGCTGTCGGATTGTACTGGCTATTCTTCGTGGGCTAGGCCCTTGTCTTCGCACAATTCGGTGAGAACTCCACCCGTGCTTTTGGGGTGCAAAAAGGCGATCCGTTTGTTGTCAGCTCCGTCTTTGGGTTGGGTGTGAATCAGGTCAAATCCCACTTCTTTCAGGGTGCTCATTCGCTGCTCGATGCCATCAACATCAAAGGCCAAATGGTGCAAGCCCTCGCCCTTTTTTTCCAAGAACTTGGCTATAGGGCTTTCTTCAGAGGTGGCAGCCAAAAGTTCGAATTTCACCCCATTTAACTCAAAGAAGCTGGTGATAACCCCTTCGCTTTCAACGGTTTCGCGCTTGTAAGGTGCAATGCCCAACAAACGAGTAAACAAGGCCTCAGATTCCTCGAGGTTGCGAACGGCTATTCCGATGTGCTCCAACTTTTTCATAGATGTGTAAGATCTTATTGTCGAATTAACAACCTTTTAGCGGCTCAAGCGTTATTTTTGCACTTTAGATTTGGTCTAAATAAACACGTTAAACAGACATGAACCTGCCCATATACCTCGATAACAACGCCACTACACCGACTGATCCAAGGGTGGTTGAAGCCATGATTCCCTACTTCACGGAATTCTTTGGAAACGCGGCTAGCCGCAACCATCCGTTCGGATGGAAAGCCGAAGAGGCGGTAAGCTACGCTCGTGAACAAATTGCCGCCTTGATTGGCGCAAACGAAAAGGAAATCATCTTCACCAGTGGAGCGACCGAAAGCAACAACTTGGCGCTGAAGGGTGTGTACGAGATGTATGCGGCCAAAGGCAATCACTTCATTACGGTTAGCACCGAGCACAAAGCCATTTTGGATGCTTGCAAGCATTTGGAAAAGCAAGGCGCAGAGGTGACCTACCTATCGGTGGGCGAAGATGGTTTGTTGAGCGTTGAGCAAATTGCCGAAGCGATCAAACCCAATACGGTGTTGGTTTCTGTCATGTACGGCAACAACGAGTTAGGCGTGATTCAACCCATTCGTGAAATTGGTGCCTTGTGCAAGGAGCGCGGAGTATTGTTTCATACCGACGCCACACAGGCAGTCGGTAAAATCCCTGTTGATGTGATGGCTGATCACATTGATTTGATGAGTTTCACCGCTCACAAAATGTACGGACCCAAAGGGGTAGGTGCGCTGTATGTGCGCCGCAAAAACCCACGGGTTAAAGTGACGGCACAGCTTGACGGTGGGGGCCACGAGCGCGGCATGCGCAGCGGTACCTTGAACGTCACGGGTATCGTTGGATTTGGAAAGGCTTGCGAATTGTGCCGTTTGGAAATGGCCGACGAAGCCAAGCGCTTGAGTGCCTTGCGCGACAAATTGGAGAATGCGCTTTTGACCGTTGAAGAAAGTTATTTGAACGGAAATAAAGCCAACCGTTTGCCCCATACCACCAACATCAGTTTCAAGTATGTCGAAGGGGAGGGCTTGATGATGGGCATCAAAGACATTGCGGTGTCTTCGGGTTCAGCTTGTACCTCGGCTTCTTTGGAACCCAGTTATGTATTGAAAAGCTTGGGTCTGGATGATGAGTTGGCGCACAGCAGTTTGCGTTTTGGTTTGGGTCGTTTTACCACCGAAGAAGAAATTGACTTCACCATCAAATGCGTGAGCGATGCCGTACAGCGTCTGCGCGACATGAGCCCCTTGTGGGAGATGTTCAAAGAGGGCATCGATTTGAAGAGCATTCAGTGGTCAGAGCATTGAGTTTTTTAGACAGAATCTAAATTGTAAATTTGAACGAAGATTATGGCCTATTCAGATAAAGTTATTGACCATTACACCAATCCCCGCAACATCGGCACCTTGGACAAATCCAAGAACACCGTAGGTACGGGTTTGGTAGGAGCACCTGAGTGTGGAGACGTGATGCGTCTTCAGATTGAGGTGAACCCAGAAACAGGCGTCATCGAAGATGCCAAATTCAAAACCTTTGGCTGTGGCTCTGCTATCGCATCATCTTCTTTGGCCACTGAGTGGTTGAAGGGAAAGACGGTTGACCAAGCGTTGGAAATTGACAACATGGAAATCGTGGAAGAGTTGGCCTTGCCTCCTGTTAAAATTCACTGTTCCGTGTTGGCCGAAGACGCCATTCGCCAAGCCATCAATGACTACCGTGTCAAGAATGGCATGGAACCCATGGAGTTGGAATCTCACCACTAAAATGACGACGCTCGCCACTGATACCGATGCCATCACCTGCACCGATAAGGCGCGGGCCAAGGCCTACTCATTGATGGCCGAAGCGGGTATTTCCCATCCTGAATACTTTTTGCGAGTAGGTGTCAAAGGCGGCGGATGCAGCGGCCTGACCTACGAACTGGACTTTGACAATGAGCCCAAAGCGGGTGACATGGAGTTCGGAGATGATCAACTCAAGATTGTCTGCGACATGAAGAGTTTCTTATACCTATGCGGTACAGAACTTGATTTTACAGACGGGTTGAACGGAAAAGGATTTCACTTCAACAACCCCAATGCCTCGCGAACCTGCGGGTGCGGGGAAAGTTTCTCGATCTAAACGAAGGGCCGGTTTTACCGGCCTTTTTTTATACCACCACGTTGACGATGCGGCCCTTGACCACAATGATTTTGCGCAAGGGTTTTCCGTCCATCCACTTTTGAACCAGTTCATCGGCCATGACGATTTTCTCGATCTCAGCGGCTTCCATGTCGGCCGGTAATTCCAGCGTAGTTCGGGTTTTGCCGTTGATGCTGATGGGGTAGGCAATGCTGTTCTCTTTCAAGTATTCCTCGTTCCAGCTGGGCCAGTTGGCTACATGAACACTTTCAGAGTGGCCCAAATCGGCCCACAATTCCTCGCTTAGGTGAGGCGCAAAGGGAGCCAACAAAATCAAGAGGGGCTCCAAAGCGGCGCGCTTGTGGCATTTCAAAGCGGTCAGTTCGTTGGTGCACACCATGAAGGCTGAAACCGAGGTGTTGAAGCTCATGGCTTCGATATCGTGGCTGATCTTTTTGATGGTCTTGTGAAGGACTTTCAACTCTTCAGGAGCCAAAGCCTCATCAACGACCTTGAACCCATCGGGACCGTGAAACAAGCGCCAGAATTTGCCCAAGAAACGCGAAACGCCTTCAATGCCATTCGTGTTCCAAGGCTTGGAATCGGTCAAGGGACCCAAGAACATTTCGTAAAGGCGAAGGGTATCGGCGCCGTGCTCGGCAATCACATCGTCGGGGTTGACCACGTTGCCACGGCTCTTGCTCATCTTCTCTCCGTTTTCGCCTTGAATCATGCCCTGGTTGACCAAACGCTGGAAGGGTTCTTTCCAGGACAGATAGCCCAAGTCATGCAAGAAATGCGTCCAGAAGCGGGAGTACAACAAATGGCCCGTAGCGTGCTCGCTTCCGCCCACGTACAGGTCTACCTGCTTCCAATAATTCAATGACTCGGGAGAGGCGATGGCTTCCGTATTCTGGGGGTCTAGGTAGCGCAAGAAGTACCAGCTGCTCCCTGCCCATCCAGGCATGGTGTCGGTTTCCCTACGGCCGTCGGGGGTGTTGACCCAATCGCTGACACCTGCCAAGGGGCTTTCGCCACTTCCACTGGGTTTGTAGCTCTCCACTTTGGGCAGTTCAACGGGCAACTCTTTCACCAATTGGGGAATGCCGTTGTTGTGTATGACGGGGAAGGGTTCTCCCCA
>JAURGZ010000022.1 GCA_030833525.1 Bacteroidota bacterium
AATTGCAATTGCTGTGAAGCTTCGCAAGCATCAAAATGTTCGCCGTGCAAATCGCCATGGGTGTAAATGTTGTCGTATTTGAAGCGATTGGTCAAGAAGACCCATTCAAACATGATGTCGGCACCCAAAATTTGGCCGGTGCGGGGGTTGACAAAGCTGGGGCCATAGCCGCCAAAGGGAGGGTTGGGCGATGAGGTCCAGCGCAGCACGTTGTAGCGAATGTCGCCGGCGTCCCAGTCGGCATCATCGGGTTGAATTTCCACGCGTACAGCGTTGCTGAAACCCAGGGGTTCGAAGGCTTTGTTCCATTGCAAGGCCGCTTGGCGAATGGTTTCACGCAGTTCAACCGGAGTGCTGTTTTCGATCCACCAAGTGATGGGCTCAACCGGGTCGCTGATGGCGGCCGTGGGGTCTTTTTTCTCCAAATGCCAGCGGTGAATCAAATCGCGGTAGTTGGCCGCTGAGGTGCTGGTCATATCGTTGACCTGCTCTGAAAAATAGCCAATGCGGTAGTCGTCCAAACGGGGTTTGAAATGGTTCTGGGGAACGGCAATCAAGCTATGCTGCATGAGCACTTCTACGCTGCGGGCATCGGTCACCTCTTCACCACCGTCGCCCTTGGGCGCAGGGTTGTCGAAAACGTAACGAACCACCAAATCGGTGTTGGCGGGGTAATTTTTGATGCGCTCATAACGGGTCTTGTCTTTGGCCAAATTGCCCAAAGCGAAACCTTCGTCGCTGCGGCGGCCACCCCCTTTTACGGCGTGCAATTTTTCGCTGAGAAACAAATCATCAGCCTTGACCAGCAAGGTGCCATCGGGATCTTGAGCGATGATTTTCTCAGAGGCCAAAACGGCATTGGAGATGTTGGCATCGGCGCTGCGCGAAAGGGGAGAATTGGGGTCAAAGTAGAAGGCGGTATTCTGCTTTACGAACTCCACTTGCTCGTAGTAGCGGTTGATTTTGAAAATGCTGGAGCCGCGGTATTGGCCTCGGTTGTGACCACCGGCGAGCACTCCATTCTCGGTGTAGGTAAAGTGAATGAATTCCTGACCCATTTGCTCGGCTTTGATGGCCATGAACAACTCCCCGGTCACCGTATCGCGGTATAAATCGAAAAGGCCTTCTATGCGGGTGCAAGACTTGGTCTTTTCAGCCAGCGTTGGCGTCTTTTTCGCTTTTGGAGTTTCGGCTTTGGTTTCAGAAGCCGCGGGGTTTGTGGGCTTCTTTTTGGCCTGCAGCGGATGCAGTGTAGCCGTCAAGGCCAGGGCAATCGTAGCAATTTGTTTCATGGTAGAAGTTGGCAATTTACGCAAATCTGCAGGTATGGGCTATAAGCGGTTGATCCAAGACTTCACTTCTTGAACAAAGGCTTCCATTTCGTTGCTCATGGGGGAGTGACCGCTGTGCTCAAAAATGCGCATGGATTTTTTGGATGACCCGCATTGGGCATGGGCTTGCAGCCCCAGTTCCAAGGGAACCACCAAGTCGTATTTTCCCCATAAAAACAGGCTGGGTAGTTGCAAGGCCCCCAGGTCCGAGGTGTAGTTGGTGCCTTTGAGCTCTTCAAAAAGGGCGAAGTTGGTCTGGGAAGAATTGAGTTTGGCGATGGGGCTTGAAAAGGACCCTCTGAATTGGTGTTTGAAGGGAGCCAATTCGCCGGTTTCTTGAACAATGGCGCCGGCGGCGCTGAGCAAAGATTCGGCTTCAAACCCGAAGGCATTCACTTGGGAAATGGCTTTATCGCTGGGGTTGAGGCTATCGATGGTTTGGCAATAGTCCAGGTAGTTTTGCCATCGATCGACCGATTGGCCGGCTTGAATCTGTTCGTTTCCAATTTGGTCGAAGGCCCTGATGATTTCGGGCATGCCCAGGAAATTGTGAGCCCCATCTACTTCGATCCAAGATGCGATTTTGGCTTGGCGAACGGGGTCGAGCAAATAAGCGGTTCCGAGGGTTCCGCCCCAGCTGTGTCCCATTAAAACGATGGATTTGTCATCGCCGTATCGGAAATGCAAAAGGTCTACGAGTTTGTCGAGGTCATCGACATAAGTGGCTACCGTTAAGTCGGCTAGGTCGAAATGACCGGCGCTGTTGCCGCTGCCACGCTGGTCCCAGTACACAACCCGGTAATCCAATTCCAGGGCTTGGCTAAAACCCTTTAGGTAGGTGTTGTAGATCTGCCCATCGCCACCGGGGCCGCCGTGTATGATGACCAGCAGAACCTTGGATTCGGGATTGCCCTCCACCCAAACGGGCATATCGGCCCCTTTGTTGCGAAGGGTGAATTGATCGGTGCTGGGATTGGTTTCTTTTTGGCAAGAGGCAAGGCTCAGCATCAAGGCCAGCGCGAGAATGAAGGTCTGTTTCATAGGGTGTAGGCTAGGCCGAAATAGGGTAAAAAGTTGAAGCCAGCGCCCCAGTTTAAGGGAAGAGCGGCGTCTGCCCGAAATTGAAGCAGATGCAGGGGTTCGCCTGCCGGGCTCACCCGTACGTTGAGGCGCAGGTGGTAGCCGGGGCAGATGTAAGTGCGTGAGGCCAGCGTCTTTTCAGAAAAGCCGCCGCTGGGCAGGGGTTCGAAAGTGGGTCCGGGAATGAATGTTGTCAGGGCTCCGAGCCAGGGTCCTGATGACAGGCTGAATCGCTTGGGTTCAAAGGCTTGCTCCCTTACGCTTTTGGTTCCTGGGGTTCGCCCAAAATCGAGTCGGGCATAGGGCAAGAAGCCGGTGTGAAAGCCCGCCTGTCGGTACAATAAGGCCCCGCCATAAATGGAACGGGTCTTGAAGATTTCGCGCTCTGAGGGGCGAAACAGGTAGTCGCGGCCGTTTCTGAGGGTGGTTTTTTGTTTCCAAACCCAGGGGGTTTCAGCGGCGAAGCCGCTGTGGAGTCCAAAGGGGGTCACGTAGCCTAAGGTCCAGCGGTGGTCAAAGTCTTTGACGGTGGTAGTGGTTTTGAGTTTATAGGTTTTGACCAGCAACAAATTGCGGTAAGATCGCAATTTTTCGGTGGTTTGGGCATGGAGCAGGCTCGGCAACAGTAGGGCGAGCAGAATAAGCCGGTTCATAAAAGGAAATGCAAGATAGCCGAGAATGGGGTGGATTTGCTGTAGTTCTGCGGGGCTCGATTTAATAAGGGGGTTGTTCTGTGTGGCTCCTCGTGGTTCTGTGTTATTATGGCGTTGTTCTGCGTGGCTCTTCGTGGCTCGATATAATAAGGGGTTGTTCTGTGTGGTTCCTCGTGGTTCTGGGGATTTGCGCTGCGCGCAGAACCCTACTGTCCGAAATTCCGAGCGCCAAGTGCCGCGCGCTTCGCGCGCGCCCTTTTCATTTTCCCCGCCCTCGCTTGCCCCTTCGGCGCAGACTCGGGTCGGGTAAAATGAAAAGAGCCGCAACATTCGTTGCGGCTCTTGGCGTTCTTGCGGACTCGTAGGGATTCGAACCCCAAACCTTCTGATCCGTAGTCAGATGCTCTATCCAGTTGAGCTACGGGTCCATTCCGATCGAGAAAAGAAGGGTTGGGAACTCTTCCCGAAGGGGGTGCAAATATACGCTGATTCGGCTTTTTTATGCAATATATTGAGAGAATTTTTTCAATAAAAAAGGGCGGCCGCAGGCCGCCCTTTCCATTTACTATCGTTCAGGTATTACAACCCCAACACTCCCAACTCGGGCTTTTTGCCGTCGAGGAGCATAGCGGGGTTTTCGAGCAGGTTCTTGACCATGACCAAGAAGCTCACGCTTTCGCGGCCGTCGATGATGCGGTGGTCGTAAGAAAGGGCCAAATACATCATGGGACGAACCACAATCTGGCCGTTCTCCACGACGGGGCGTTCCACGATGTTGTGCATACCCAAAATACCGCTCTGAGGAGCATTGATGATGGGCGTTGACATCATAGAGCCAAACACACCACCGTTGGTGATGGTGAAGGTTCCGCCGGTCATTTCGTCAATGGTCAATTTGTTGTCACGGGCACGGGTGGCCAAGCGCTTGATTTCGCCCTCGATTTGGGCCAAGCTCATGCCTTCGGCGTTGCGCACGACGGGAACCACCAATCCGCGGGGGGCTGAAACCGCAATGCTAATATCGCAGTAATCGTGGTACACGATTTCATCGCCCTCGATTGAGGCATTTACAGCCTTCCATTCTTGCAGGGCCAAGCAGACCGCGCGGGTGAAGAAGCTCATGAAGCCGAGGTTTACGCCGTGGGCTTCTTGAAAATCTTTCTTGTATTGGGCCCTAAGGTCCATGATGGGCTTCATGTTCACCTCGTTGAAAGTGGTGAGCATGGCCGTTTCGTTCTTGACTTGCACCAAGCGCTTGGAAATGGTCTTGCGCAGGTTGGTCATTTTCTCGCGTTGGTCTTCGCGTGAACCCTTGCCGGTGCTGTAACCACCGCCGGTTGAAGAACCTTTGCCGCCGCCTTGGGCCACAATGGCCTCCAGGGCATCGACTTTTGTGATGCGGCCGTTGCTGCCGGTGCCTTTGACCGAAGCGGCGTTGATGCCGTACTCCTTCAAGAGTTTGGCCGCGATAGGGCTAGCGTTCAAATCGGCATCAGCAACAGGAGCAGGTGCAGCCGGAGCGGCTTTGGGCTCGGGCGCTTTCTCAGCCTTGGGAGCGGCTTCAGCGGGGACAGCTGCAGGAGCAGGCGCGGCTGAGGCAGGCTTTTCGGCATCAGGGTTGATCAGGGCAATGACGCTGCCCACGGCGAGGGTATCGCCAACAGCGCCTATGAGTTTTTCCACCAAGCCGGCTTTTTCGGCGTTGACTTCAAAGGTGGCTTTGTCGCTTTCAAATTCGGCTATGGGGGCGTCCATCTCCACCCAATCCCCTTCTTTTACTAGCCAGCTCGCGACAGTAACTTCGCTGACCGATTCCCCAGGAGCGGGTACGATAATTTCAATGGCCATGTGCTTTTATCCTTGGATAACTTGAGCAAAGTTAGGGCATAGGGGCAACATGCGTCCGATTATCTTTGCATCGATTGTCCTTAGGGGCATACTTGAGCTATGAAAAGCGACGTTTTGATCATCGGAGGCGGCATCGTGGGCCTGGCCACGGCCTATCAGCTGCAGCAACTCAACCCCGGCCTGAAGGTGTTGGTGGTGGAAAAAGAAGACCGTGTTTCGGCGCACCAGACCGGCAATAACTCGGGGGTCATTCACTCGGGTATTTACTACAAGCCCGGTTCCTTGAAGGCGTTGAACTGCATCCGCGGATACGACATGCTCCTCGAATTCTGCAAAAGCGAAGGCATTCCTTTCGAATTGTGCGGAAAAGTGATCGTCGCTACTCAAAAAAGTGAAATTTCCGCCTTGGAAGCTTTGTACCAAAGGGGTATACAAAATGGCCTTAGCGGATTGCGCTTCCTCACCCGCGAGGAGGTGTTGGAATACGAACCCCATTGCACCGGCATCAAGGGCGTGTTTGTTCCCCAAACCGGCATTGTGAACTACCGCGAGGTCAGCGAAAAACTGGCAGAGAAAATTCAGGCGGCAGGCGGAGTGTTGGCCCTGGGCCAAAAGGTGGAGGCCATTGTCAAAGGGGCCGAAGGCGTGGTGGTGCACAGCGGGGATAATCGCTACGAGGCTCGATTGCTGATCAACTGCGCGGGACTCTACTGCGATAAAGTGGCTGAAATGGCGGGAGAGAAATTGAACCTGAAAATCATTCCGTTCAGGGGCGAATACTACGCCTTGAAGCACGAAAAAGCGTCGCAGGTGAAGAATTTGATTTACCCGGTTCCCGACCCGAATTTCCCCTTTTTGGGCGTGCATTTTACCCGCCGCATCACCGGCGAAATTGAGGCGGGACCCAATGCAGTGTTTGCTTTCAAGCGCGAGGGATATAAGAAAAGCGATTTCAACTGGAAAGAATTCTGGGAGGCCTTTACCTGGCCCGGCTTTCAGAAGGTGGCGCGCAAATATTGGCGCACCGGTTTGGGCGAATACTACCGTTCGTTCTCCAAGCCCGCCTTCACCAAGGCCTTGCAGGCCTTGGTGCCCGGCGTCCAAGAAGACGACTTGGTGCCGGCCGGCGCAGGGGTTCGGGCGCAAGCCTGTGACAAAGACGGCGGCCTGATCGACGATTTTGCCATCCAAGAAAGCGAGTGCATGGTGCACGTGCTGAATGCGCCCTCACCGGCGGCCACCAGCTCGTTGAGCATAGGCCTGGAAGTGGCCGAGCGCGCCTTGAAAAAACTGGCCTGATGAAAATAGGCGAGCTCTCAGCGGTTCTGCAGCGTTTCGTTCCAACGGGAGCCGAACAGTACTGCGCCGAACTGCTGGTGCAGCATGCCATTCAATTGCACATCAAGCGCCCTCGCAGCACCAAGTTTGGCGATTACCGCCTGCCCATGCCCGGTGAGCCCCACCGCATTTCCATCAACAAAGACCTCAACCGGCAGGCCTTTCTGGTGACCTTTTTGCACGAAGTGGCCCATCTCACCGCCTTTGAGCGTTACGGTCGCCGCATTTCCCCGCATGGAGCTGAGTGGAAGTCAGAATTTCAGCGTGTGTCGCAGCCTGTCTTTCAGGCCCAATGGCTGCCCCAAGACGTGCAAGCCGCCCTGGCGCGCTACCTACGCAACCCCAAGGCCTCCAGCTGCAGCGATCCCCATTTGTATAAGGTCTTGCACGCCGGTGAGGGAAGTGGCAAGACCCTATTGGACGACTTGCATCCCGGTCAGGAATTTGCCATCAAAGACGGTCGCCGTTTCCAAGCCTTGGAAAAAAAGCGCACCCGCTGGCGCTGCAAAGAACTGGGTTCGGGAAAAATTTTCTTGGTTCCAGGACTCATGGAAGTGCAGGTGTAAGCCTGTCAAGAACACTTCAGATTTTGGAGGCTGGATCCTGTGAACAATGGCAAGTGCCGCCCAGCATTCAGTTCGAAAACCTTACGGCTAAGCCTTCTCCTCGTGGTACTCCATCTCCGTATTGATGGCCCAGAGGGCTGTTTTATCCAGATCTTGTTCGGCAATCATGCGCGCGGCCTCCATGGCGGTTAACATGCTGTGATCTTGGTTGTTGTAGCGGTGCATGCCGTTTCGCCCCATGGGAATAAGGTTCGGGATGGCATTGATCCAATCTTGAAGGACTTCGAATTGCTCGTAACTGCCAAAATACGCCGGGTACGTTTTGGGAACCCGAATCACGGTGCCATCGAGCACATCTTCTGTTGCAATTAGCCCCAAAGATTCCAGCTCAGCGGCTGCCATTTGCAAAAACTGCGAATCATCCATGCTCCAAAGTTCATCGCCCTCTTGGCAGAAGTATTCCAACCCCAGCCAGACGGAATCGGAATTGGCCACTAATTGAGGGCTCCAGTTGTTGAAGACCTGAATGCGGCCCAATTTGACATCGGGCTCTTGCACATAAATCCAGTTGTCGGGCAGGGGTTTAAGGGTGCGTTTCAATAGCAAGCCGCAGGTCATGAAGTCCCGGTATTGCAAGCCCTTTGCCACTTCCGCAACCCTGTCATCAACCGACGGCTGCACCCCTGAAACCAAATCTTTCAAGGGCATTCCCGAAAGGAAATAGTCGCAATTCAGGGTTTCAAGATCGCCTTGTGGGTTGAAAAATGCTACCGATTGCACTCGCCCCTCGGCCACATTCAAGCCGCTTACCCGGCACTGGGTTTTGAGTTGAGCTCCTTGTGATTGAACATCAGCTAGCACCAATTCCCACAATTGCCCGGGCCCCAATTCGGGGTACAAAAAGCGTTCAATGAGGCTGGTTTCGGTCTGTTTTTGGGCCAAATCTTGAGACTTGGGTTTGATCGCGTGAGCAATGGCCTTGCGCACCGAAAGGCCTTTGATGCGCTGGGCACCCCATTCGGCTGAAATCTGCTCGCAGGGTACACCCCAAACCTTCTCGGTATAATCCTTGAAAAAAGTGCGGTAGAGGCGTTGGCCAAAGCGATTGATGAAAAAATCTTCCAGCGAGCGTTCGGGTTTTCGGGGAAAAAGCTGGGCCCAAGTGTACGAAACGCCTATGCTGAATACCCTCAAAAGGCCCAATTGACTCAAGGTCTTGAGGTTTAACGCCAGCGGATAAGAAAAAAACTGCCTCAGGTAATAAATGCGCGACAATCGGGGTCGAATCAACATGCGTGGTCCATCAGTCTTCTCAGCCTGCGGCAGGGAACGCCGTTGCCCCTGATAAGCAATCTCCTCGCCGCCCTCGCTGCGCTCGGGCGCCATATACCCCAACCACCAGTCCATCACGGCATCGCTTTTTGAGAAAAAACGGTGGCCACCCAAATCCATGCGGTTGCCCTTGTAGTTCACCGTCTTGGCGATGCCGCCTACCTGGGATTCAGCCTCCAAAATGACAATGTCGTAGGAACCCCGCTTTTGCAGTTCTTTGGCGGCGGTCAGCCCCGCAGGGCCGGCTCCGGCAATGACAATCTTGAGCTTTGGGGTATCGGCCATGGGCATTGCAAAAATGGCCATTTTGAGCCGCATTTCGGCCTTTGATTCGCATTCTGCCCCAAACGGCAAGCGGGGTTCTCGGGCACAAAGCGGCCAAGGGTCTGTATATTTGCCCCTCGGCATGAGCATTCGCACCCTGTCTATTGTCATACCCGCCTACAACGAAGGCCCCACCATTCACCGCATTTTGGACAAAATTCGAGCGGTCGAATTGTTGCAGAATTTGCAAAAGGAGGTCATTGTGGTCGACGATTGCAGCCGCGATAACACCAAAGAAGCGGTTCAGCAATACGCCGCTGAGCATCCTGATTTTCCCTTGACCTTGCACGCGCATGAGCGCAACCAAGGCAAAGGAGCGGCTCTTCACACGGGCATTGCCAAAGCAAGGGGAGAGGTCTTGGTGATCCAAGATGCCGATTTGGAATACGACCCTCAGGAATACAACATTCTGCTAGCGCCCATTCTGAACGGTCATGCCGATGTGGTATACGGCTCTCGTTTCATGGGTGGTCGCCCGCATCGCATTCTCTTTTTCTGGCATAGCATCGGCAATAAGTTTTTGACCTTCTTGTCAAACGCCCTGACCAACTTGAATTTGACCGATATGGAGACCTGCTACAAGATGTTTCGTACCGAGCACATTCAAGGCCTCAAGCTCAAAGAAAAGCGCTTTGGATTTGAGCCCGAGGTGACGGCCAAAATGGCCCGGATTCCCGGGGTGCGCATTTACGAAGTAGGCATCAGTTACTACGGCCGCACCTTTGAAGAGGGTAAGAAAATTGGCTGGAAAGACGGTTTTCGGGCCATCTACTGCATTCTCAAATACAACGTCTTTTCGCGTTCCTAAAGGCATGAGTTGCCTGGGAAACGGCAATCTCGGTCATAAAGCGGCGGGGCTAAGTCTTTTCACGTTCCTAAAGGCATGAGCTGCCGGCGAAACGGCATTCCCAGTCATAAAGCGGCAGGGCTAATGAGCCGGAAGGCTCAGGTTGACTCGAATCAAGCGGCTCAGCGATGTGCCTGTTTATGCCGGTCGACTCACTGCTCGCCCAAAACCAATTTCTCCAATTCGGCGAAGCTGATTTTTTTAAAGCGGCCGCGATTGCCGAATAGCCACAGGGCATTGGGGCTGAAGGCGCAGCTGTTGTAACCCAAGTCCATCAAGGGGATCCAGTTTTGGCCGCTGTCAATGCTGATGTCGGTGCCGTTGGTGCCGGTGCATACAGCCCAGTTGGGGTTCAACGGGTGAAAGGCTGCGCAGCTGCGGTATCCCCGAGGGGGGAATTCGCAGAGCTTCCATTGGTCGTAAGCGCCTGCGCTGTAGGCTCCCGTTGAATCGCGTTCATCGGGGCGGGTGTAATCGCCACCTACGGCCAGGAAATGAAATCCGCTTTCATCGCGGCGGGCGGCTAAGCTGTAGCATCCGCCGGAAGGGCCGTGCATCAACGGCAGTGGGCTGCTCAATACCCAGTATTCGGGGCGATCATTTTCCAGAAATTGGGGATTCTGATCCATGGTAGGAGGCAGCTCAGGTGCCGCTGCAATGAGGGTGATTTGGGCGCTGTAACCCCCGCCGGCAAAGAGCACAGAGGGGCGATCAAAGCCCAGTCCCAAGGGGATCATGGAGGTTCCCGACGCGGCAAACAGAGCATCGGTTTTGGAGCGAGCCAGGGCGATGGGGGTGCCGTCTCGGTTGACCCAAGGTTGCCAATGCCAACCTGAGTCTTCTGAAACCAACAGGTCAAAGAACCACAAGCTGTCGCCGCTGGGCTGAGCCAAAGGGTAGGGGTCGCCTGCGATCACGGCCCAATTGCGTTTGGGGCCTAACAATTCAAGGGCATCCAGGAAAACACCGGGCCGATTGGAAGCATAGACCAGGTACCAAGAAAGACCCCCGTCGATCGTGCGCAACACCACCGCGCTGTCGCCTGAATGAATGGCGATGGCGTTGAGGCTGTCCCAGGCCTCGATGTCTCGAAAATCGCAGTACTCGTAACCTTTGGGCGAGCAGTTGAGCCAGCTTTGGCCCCCATCTTGGGTGCGAATGATGGTACCCATGGATCCCGAGGCCCATACAATTTGGTCGTTGAGTACCTCCAAGCCTCTGTAATGCTGGGAACGAAGCCCTGCGAAGAGGGAAATAGCGAACAACAAGAGCCAGGCTTTTTTCATGAATGGGGAAAATTAGGGCAAAAATGGCAGACCCGCGGCCCCGCTTGCGGGGCCGCGTAAAAACGCGTTCACAAATTTTTTAGGTACTTGATAATGTGCTTCTTGTGTGCGAATTTGCTTGTAAACAAGCATTTGCCTATGACAGAAAACACTACCACCATTTTACTTTCTGCAGACAAATCCAGTTCCCGAGAGCGCGTGGAGCAGGCAATAGCCGGGCTTCATTTGGCCTTCCGCGTGCCGATTCAGTACATCGAGACAGACGATTCGGCCGAGTGGAACAACTCTCACAGCGTGATCTGCACACGCAAACCGGGCAACTTGTGGAAAGCCATGGCCAAATCGGCCGAAGAAATGAAGGCCACCTTCGTTTGCATCTTGGCTCCACCAGTGGCAGGGAGCATGTTGGGCGGGGGCATGGGCTCACGCATGGCGGCTTTCCCCTGCACGGTTTTGTACCTCAACCCCCAGTCCAATTGGTGCAAACCGATGTCGATTGCGATGCACATGGGAACCCTCAGCGAGAGCCGGCAAAAATTTTACCCGGTATCGTTGGTTTCGAAGGCCTTCTTCGCTCCCGTTACCATCTGCGGATTAACATCGGCCAAAGGGGGGGAAGACCTGCGCTATTTGCACATCTACTGCAACCAAGCTGAAGAGGTCATGGCCAAAAAAGGAGTGCGCTACCAGAGCAACGAACCCGAGCACGGGGTCGATGTAGTGGCTCGCCTGCTGGAACTCGGCCAGGCTAAATCTTGCCAATGGGTGAGCATTTTGAACGAGACCGATTCAGACGGGCTCTTCAAGACCTCTACCTTGCAACACTTGTGCAACAAGGCCACATTCCCGCTGTTGGTAACCCCACGGCAAGAAGTGGTGGGTGTGGGCGGATCGGGGTACTGATCTGGATTCAACGAAAGTCGCGGCGGCGGCGGGCCCTGCCCGCCGCCGCCGTTTTTTTGCCCCCAGCCAAACCCTTTAACCAAGCCCATACAGGGTCCGGGTTTGTGAACAAATTGTGTGGCGACCTCGCCCAAGGGTAGCGAACTTGCAAGGGTATGGCAATTCGTACGATGCAAGAATTTCTAGCGGCGGGCGAGAGTCCCGAAATCCTATTTTGGGTCGGCTGCGCCGGTAGTTTTGATGAGCGGGCCCAGCGGGTCAGCCGCGCCTTTTCTCAGCTCTTGGAAAAAGCAGGGGTATCCTTTGCGATTTTAGGAACCGAAGAAGGCTGTACCGGTGATCCTGCCAAGCGCGCAGGCAACGAGTTTCTCTTTCAAATGCAGGCCTTGCAAAACATTGAACTCCTGAATGGATACGGGGTAAAACGCATGGTCACGGCTTGTCCGCACTGCTACAATACCTTGAAAAACGAGTATCCGCAGTTGGGAGGGAGTTACGAAGTGCTGCACCATACCCAGTTCTTGAATGAATTGCTCGAGAGCGGTCGTTTGGCCATCGAAGGTGGCGGGTTCAAAGGCAAGAAAATCACCTACCACGATTCCTGTTACCTGGGCCGCGCCAACGGCATTTACGAGGCGCCCCGCATGGTGATGGAGCGACTGGATGCCGATTTGCAAGAGATGAAGCGCTGCCGCACGAATGGATTGTGCTGCGGGGCTGGTGGGGCTCAAATGTTCAAAGAAGCCGAAAAGGGCGATCGTGAAGTGAACCATGTCCGCGCCGAAGAAGCCCTGGCTACGGGGGCTGAAATCATTGCCGTGAATTGCCCCTTCTGCATGACCATGATGGCTGACGGTACCAAGCACTACAACAAAGAGAACGAGGTGCAGGTACTCGATGTCGCCGAACTTTTGAACCAAAGCCAAGCCCCCCAATGAGTTTGAATGCCTTGCCCGACAGCAGCCGCATTTGGCTCTTTCAGGCTAGCCGCAATTGGAGCGAAGATGAACTCGAAGCCCTCAAGGGCTTGTTGACCCTGTTTGTGGCTGACTGGCAAGCGCACGGAGAAGAACTCTCGGCCGGTTTTGGCCTGTATTACGGCTGCCAAGTGCTCATTGCCGTCGATGAATCTCAAGCGCCTCCCACGGGTTGCAGCATTGACAAGGCTTTTCGCCTGTTGCAGCAATTTGGGGCCGAACACGGGCTCGATTTCTTCAACCGCCTGTTGCTGCACCGACCCCTGTGCACCTCTTCGGTGATCAAAAGCTTGGCCGAGGCTCGTCAAGCCCTTACAGAGGGCGATTGGGCGCCCAGTACCTTGGTGCTCAACGGTCAAATTCAAACCCTGGGTGAATACCGCACTCAGCCCTTTTTGGCCCTGTCCCAGTCATGGGCCGCCTCCAAATTAGACCTACGATGAAAGACCGTCGCATACTCATTCTGTTCTTGACCATTTTCATTGACCTACTGGGTTTTGGAATCGTCATTCCCATTTTACCCATGCTGGCCAAAACGTTGGCCGGCCAGACCGATCTACCCTTCAGTCCCGATGTTTCAGTGGGCATTGTGGCGGGCGTGTTCTCGCTCATGCAATTCATTTTTGCGCCCTTGCTCGGGGCTTGGTCTGACCGCGTGGGCCGTCGTCCCATCATATTGATCAGCATTTTGATCAACGCCTTGGGCTATTTCTTGTTTGGATTGGCCGGTTCATTCGCGGCCCTGTTGTTGAGCCGTCTGGTTTCGGGATTTGGCAGTGCCAACCTAGCGGCAGCGCAGGCCTACATCGCTGACATTACCGCACCCGAAGAGCGCGCCAGTCGCATGGGCATCATCGGGGCTGCCTTTGGTTTGGGCTTTGTATTTGGCCCTCCCCTGGGCGGGTGGATGTTTCACCTCGGCGGCGACAACGGATTGTTCTGGTTGGGCTCCTTCTCGGCAGGCTTGTGCTTGTTGAATTTTGTCTTGGCTTGGTTCCTGTTGCCCGAATCGTTGAGCGAGAAATCGGTGCAAAAGCGCAGTCCGTTGGAGACCTTCAAGGGCATGGGAAAAGCGCTCAAGCTGGAAGTGATCTCTGAATTGATGATCATCAACTTCTTGTACATCGCCGCCTTTTCCATGATGAACATCAATGCCTCCATCTTGTGGGAAGAACACTACGGGCTCTCCAAGGTTGCCATTGGCAACATTTTTGGATTGATAGGGGTTTGCACCGCCATTGTTCAAGGGGGCTTGATTCGCCATTTTCAGCGCATACTGGGCTTGAAAAAAATGCTCATGATCGGCGCGCCCATGGTGGCCCTGGGATTGACCATCATGCCCCTGCCCAGCAAAGAGAATTTCTATTTGGTTCAGGTGATCGCGGTATTGCTGCTTTCGGTGGGCAACGGCATGTTGATGCCTTCTATCAATTCGTTGGTATCGATCAATACACCGCGCGACATACAAGGGCAAATGCTGGGCAGCATGCAAAGCATCGGTTCGCTGGCGCGCAGCGCAGGTCCCATTTTGGCAGGAATGCTCTATTTGAAGCATTACACCGCTCCCTATTGGATGGGCGGTTTGCTGATGCTCGCCGTTTGGTTTTTGGCCATGGCCTTGTCGCGTCGCTTGGTAGATTAGCCCAAACCAGCCTAAATCCCGTACTTTGTTGCCATGAGCCGGCCCTTGCGCGTATTGCACCTCAACGCTTCTTCCTCAGGAGGAGCCTTCGTGGTGGCCCAGCGCTTGGTCGATGCTCAAAACGCCTCTGGGCGGGTTCAAGCTCGCCATTTCGTGCTGACCGGTCAGCCCGGCGAGGGCTACGAACTCTTTGCCTCCAATCCCCTGCGCAAGGCCCAGGCGTTTGCCTATCACGCCCTGGAAAAGGCGCATTTTTTGGCCCACGAAGCCTCTTCGAGCCAGCGTTTCCTCTTTTCCCATGCCCCCTTCGCCCTGAATGATATTCCCGGCTGGCAAGAAGCCGATGTGCTGCATTTGCACTGGGTCAACAAAGGGTTGCTGTCCATGCGCGGTTTGCGTTTTTGGGTGGATTCAGGCAAACCCATGGTTTGGACCTGCCACGATTTATGGCCCTTTACCGGTGGCTGCTACCATCCTTCAGACTGCGTGGGTCTGGAAGCATTCTGCCATATATGCCCGCTCTTGAAAAAAGGCAGTGACTTGGCTCAGCGCCGCTTGGCCGAAAAAAGACGGTTGTGGGCGGGGAAATCCCAGCTTCAATTTGTCGCGCCTTCGGCTTGGTTGGCGGGGAAGGCGGCGCGCAGCGCCGCCGCTCAAGACTTGGTCCATGAGATCTCAGTGGTACCCAATGGAATCGATACCCGTCGCTTCGCTCCGGGGGACGCGGCGGCGGCACGCCGCCGCTGGAACCTCGATCCCGAGGCCACCGTACTCCTGTTTTCATCAGCCAACTTAGCCAACCCCTACAAAGGCTTCCCCGAATTTGTACAACTCTTCAATTCCCTAGCCGATGCCGGTCACCCCGTTCAAGCCCTCCTGGTCGGTCAAAACCGGGTAGGTGAGCTGGGTTTGCGTGGTTCTTACGTCGAAGCCGGGTTTGTCAGCGATGCTGACACCCTGGTTTCCCTATACAATGCAGCTGATTTGTATGTTACCCCCACCCGCAACGACAATTTGCCCACTACGGTCATGGAGTCGCTGAGCTGCGCTACCCCTGTATTGGCCTTTGGCGTAGGGGGCATTCCCGAAATGATCCAAGATGGCCAAACCGGCTGGGTGTTGACACCCGGTGATACCGCGGCCCTGATTCAAGCGGCTACGGCCTTAGTGCAAATGGCTCCTCAAGAGCGCCAAGCGATGGGAGAGCGAGCCCGCACCTTCGCTGTTTCGCAGTATGAGCAATCGCAGGTCGCTGAACGTTACCATCATCTCTACGATTCACTGCTGAAGTGAATCGGCGGTAACGGTAAGTGGCTTTAGGGGTCAAAGAAAAGGCCCCCTTGCGGAGGCCCTTCCCATCTATGAAACACACTACTAAACTGTAATTTAGTCTACGTTGTCGTGCAGGTGGCGGTTGGGACGAACCGTCATGTCACGCCCATCAGAAGATTCCTCACCGATGGTGATGCGGGAAACATCGCGCGCGTCGCTGGCGGGAGCGGTGGCCAGCACCACCCCTTTGCGCAAATAGGCGGGAACATCCAGGTCGTTATCCAACAATTTCTCGCGCTCGCTGCCGCGAGACGCTACGTTGCCATAAGGGCCGTTGTAAACGGGAGGCGCTTGGGGCGATTGAGCGGCTGGGGCCAAGTGAATGTCTTCGGTCTGTTCAACTGCACGAGGCGTGAACATGGAACCGCTGGGTACACTCGGCGCGGGTACGGGAGGCTGAACGCTGGCGGTGGGTTGAACCGCAGCAAGGGGTGCTTCTTGTACCGGGGCGGCTTGCACTTCGGGTTGAAGAGCCACGGCAACAGGATTGTGTTGGCTGGTCTCAAAACCGGTAGCGATCACCGTAATGGAGATGCTATCACCCAGATTCTCATCTTGGGTAATGCCCATTTTCAAGTGGGCCGCATGGCCAGCTTCTTCTTGCAAGAAGCGCTTCACGGCGCGGGTTTCGCTCATCAGGGGCTCGGTAGCACCGTACGAGAAATTCACCAGCAAATGTTGAGCGCCGCGAATGCGAACGTTGTCCAGCAAGGGGCTGTCCAAGGCAATGCGAGCTGCGTTCTCGGCCCGGTTTTCGCCGCTGGCTACACCGGTTCCCAAAATCGCGCGTCCGCTTTTGCGCATGGCCGTCAAAACGTCCATGAAATCCACGTTGATTTGACCCGGGCGGGTGATGATTTCAGCAATGCCCTTGGCGGCGGTGCAGAGTATGTCGTCAGCCTTGGAAAAGGCTTGGGAAATGCTCAAATCGCCGTACATATCAACGATGCGGTCGTTGCAAATGGTCAGCAATGCATCTACATGGGGGCGCAGGGCTTCCACGCCCTCGTTGGCTTGGTTGATGCGCTGGGGTCCTTCGTCTTCAAAGGGAATGGTTACAATGCCCACCGTCAAAATGCCCATTTCTTGTGCAAGTTTGGCGATGACGGGTGCAGCCCCGGTACCGGTGCCACCACCCATGCCGGCGGTTACAAACACCATCTTGGTGTTCCCGTCGAGCAAGCGCTTGATTTCATCCATGCTTTCAACGGCAGACTTTTCACCCATTTCAGGCTGAGAGCCAGCTCCCAGGCCTTGGGTCAATTCCAATCCCAGTTGAATGCGGTTGGGAACAGGGCTATAGCGCAGGGCTTGAGCATCGGTGTTGCAGACAAAAAAGTCTACCCCTTCAATGCCGTGTTGGTACATGTAGTTGACAGCGTTGCTTCCGCCGCCTCCTACACCGATAACTTTTATCAAATTGCCTTCGAAACGATCTACGGCAGGTACAAATGGTTGTGTCATAGCAGGAGGTTGTTTTTAGTTCATTTTATCATCGAAGTCTTCGTCGACCCATTCCTTCATGCTCTTGCCCCAGTTCAGCACGCCCTGGATCCAGGTGCTGCGTTTGCCGGGGTTGGCATCAATGGGCAGGGGTTCTGACAGTTCTTCATCGATAAAGGTGGTCGTTTCAGGGCCCACCGTTGTTTGCGACAGGGGCTCGTTTTGGGACATTTGGAGTTGGGTTTTGGCAGCCAGTTCGAATCCTTTCATGACCAATCCAATGCCGGTGGCATACATGGGGTTGCGAACCTCTTCGATCATGCCCTTGCCCAGGTGTTGGCCGGGACGGCCAATGTGCACTTCCAATCCGATTTGGTAGTTGAACAGCTGGGTCACGTCTTTCATGCTGGAGCCGCCGCCGGTGAGTACGATGCCTCCGGCCAAGCGCTGGCGCTGGCCGCTGACCTCGATTTCAAAATCGACTTTGGAGATGATGTCCTCCACGCGGGCACGAATGACTTGGCTAATGGCGTACAGCGATATTTCGCGGGGCTGTCGACCGGGCAAGCCGGGCACGACGACCACTTCGTTCTTCATGGCCTCGGTGGGGTAGCAAGATCCGTAGTGGGTCTTAACCACTTCAGCTTGGTCCTTCAGAATGCCAAAGGCCTCTTGGAGGTCTTTGGTGATGCGATCACCCCCAATGGGAATGATGGCGGTATGGCGAATGAATCCGTCTTCGAAAATGCAGACGTCAGTGGTACCCCCACCGATGTCTACCAAGGCAACACCGGCTTCCATTTCGGGCTCGCTCAACACAGCGGCGGCAGAAGCGACGGGCTCTACGATCAAATCAGCTACTTCCAGACCGGCTCGGCGAACAGCCATGAAAATGGTCTTGGCCGCTGAGGTCTCACCCGTGATGATGTGGTAATTGCATTCTACGCGCACGCCCACACGGCCCACGGGGTCTTTGATTCCATCTTCGTTGTCGATGCGGTACTCCTGTGGAAGCACATGCAAGATTTCAAGCCCGGGTGACAGGGCTAGGTTTTCCATTTCAGACTCCAGCGTATCCAATTCGGTTTGGGAAATCTCTTCGTCCCACATCTTGCGGCTCAGTGAACCTCGGTGCTGCAAGCTTTTGATGTGGTGACCGGCAATGCCCACAAAAACAGTTTTGATGGAAACCTGGCTTTGGCGAACGGCTTCGGTAATGGCCATCTCAATGGCCTGAACGGCTTTGCTCACATTGGCAACCATGCCGCGCGAAACACCGCCTTGGGAAGGAGCTTTGCCCATGCCCAGAACGTTGATTTTTCCATTTTCGGCCAATTGACCGACGATGGCGCAAACCTTGGTGGTTCCAATGTCTAATCCGACGATAATCTGTGATTTGTGTTGAGTCATAGAAGTTTATGGCGTAGAGTGTGTATCATTTTGGACAGGGCGCAGCAGAAACTGTTCACTTTCTGGATCAAGCGGCTTGCCTACGATTTGATTTTGGTAACTGAGGTCAATGGTGCGGTAGCGATTCCACCCCATGGTCTTCAGGCCTTTTTCGTAGAAAATACGCAGGTTTTCCAGCTTTTGCGTGAGATTTTCAGCTGTTCCTAAGACAATGCTATGGGTTCCCACGCGGGGAACCATGATTATGCGGCCCGAGTTATCGACATAGCCTTGTTCAAACTGCGCGTCCCAGAAGGGATCGGCGGCCATGATCAAGGCCACTTGGACCAAGTCTTTCAAACTTTGTTCTTGGGTCACCGCACCGGCTTTGAATGCCGTTTTGATGCGGCCGTTGACGGGTAAGGCATGTTCGGCGTGTTTGCCGCGTGTGGGCATGAGAATGCCGGCTGAATCCAAGTAAAATTGTTCCCCTTTTTGGTTGCGCACCAACAGCAAGGGTTCGCGTTCTTGGATTTTCACGGCCAAGGTCCCGTTGAGGTTGACGTAGACATCGGCACTGCGAATGCCGGGTTGTTCAATGAGTTCGTATTCGAGCTGTTGCAGCTGCACCGATTTATGGCTGCGACCGGTCAGTTTTCCCGATTTTTTTTGCAAAATCTGCAACACATCGCGCTCGGTAAAAAAGACAAATCCGCGGTTTCCCTTGTTCTTGATTTCGATGCGTTTGATGCGCCTTTCGCCGCTCTGTCCGTTGCTGGAGGTCCATGCGAAAACCAGCCCAAAAATGAGCAGAATCAGCAGTAGCAAGAGGGATTGGCGTCGGTTTAAACTGAGTTTCATGCGTTCGAATTCAATTCGTGATAGAGTTGGGTGAGGGGGGCACAAAGACGGTCAATGTCTCCTGCGCCGATCAGCAGCAGCAATTCGGGTTTTTCAGCTTGGGCTTTGGCCGGAATCTGATCAGCAGGCACTACGGCACGGGTTTGGGGGCCCTGCATGAGCGAGAGCAGCCAGTCAGAACTGATGCCAGGAAGGGGCTCTTCGCGGGCGGGGTAAATGGGCATGAGCCAGAGTTCGTCGAGCAGCCCTAGGCTTTCGGCAAAGCCTTCGGCAAAGTCGCGGGTGCGGGTGAACAAGTGCGGTTGAAAAATCCCGGTGAGTTTTCGGTCAGGGTGCATTTCGCGCACCGAGCGCAAGAAGGCTTGGATCTCCTGCGGATGATGAGCATAGTCGTCAATTAAGGTATAGCGGGGTCCTGAAACCAAGCGCTCAAAGCGGCGCTTCGCGCCGCGAAAACTGGCCAAGGCAGGCGCCAATTCAGCGGGATTCAGGCCCAAAGCTCCGTGGCATATGCCCAGGGCTCCCACCGCATTTTCTATGTTGTGGCGACCCGGGAGACCGCAGTGCATGGCTTGCCGACCGCCGGGAAAAACAAAATCAAAATGGTACTCGCCGTTTTCGACCCGAACGTTTTCGGCGCGGTAATCGGCTGCTTCCCAGCCGTAGCGCTGCAAAGGTAAATCTTGGAAGGATTCGCTGCTGAGGGCTTGGTTCAAGAACAAGGGCCCAGACCCGCGCAGTTTATGGGCAAACTCCACAAAGGCATCTTGAAAGGCCTCAGGGCTGCCGTAAATGTCCAAATGATCGGGGTCAATGGCCGTGATGAGGGCTACATCGGGAGAGAGCCGGTGAAAACTGCGGTCAAATTCATCGGCTTCGAGCACAACGATGCGCCGGCCTTGGCCTTGTATGTTGTGCAAATAATTGCTGTTGAAATTGCTCGAGATGCCACCCAAAAATGCCGTAACGGGCAGCGGGCTTTCGTTGAGCAAATGAGCCAACAGGGTGCTGGTGGTGGTTTTGCCGTGGGTGCCGGCAATGGCGATGGTGAAATGTTCGCGGGCGAGCAATCCCAGCACCTCGCTGCGTTTTTTCCATATCAAGCCTTGGGCCTCCAGCCATTGACGCTGGGAATGCTGGACCGGCACGGCAGGTGTCAAAACCCAGAGCACTTCTTGAGCGCGCTGGCGAAAGATTTCGGGTATGGCCTCGACAGCCTCATCGAAATGGATGTGCATGCCCTCAGTTTGTAGCGATTCGGTCAGCGGGCTGGGGGTTTTGTCATACCCGGCTACTTGCCAGCCGTTTTGCTGGTAATAGCGGGCAATGGCGCTCATGCCTATGCCCCCGATGCCTAGGAAATAGACGGCTTTGAAGGCCGCAGGTGCTGTTGAATGCTGGGCTGTTGTTTCCTCGGGTATGGCGGGTACAGGGCTAGCCGCCTTTTCGGTAGCCGCTTGGTTTTGTTCAGCCGCGGCCTCTGCCAAAGACTCGGTCAAGGGCTCGCCCGTATCGAAACTTAGCCCCAATGCTTGGGAAATGGCATGGGCAATGGTTTGCGTAGCCAGGGGTTTGGCCAAGGGCGCCAGATGGGCTTGTAGTTCGGCTCTTTTGCTTGAATCGGCGAGCAAGGAGATTGCAGCGTCAATCAGCGATTCTGCGGCTTGCGCATCGGGCAACAAAACCGCGGCTCCATGCTGGGAGAGCAGTTCGGCATTTTTGGTTTGGTGATCGTCGGTGACGTTGGGTGAGGGAACCAATAGACTAGCCTTGCCCATTACGGCAATTTCAGAAACCGACAGAGCGCCGGCCCGGCTAATGACCAAATCAGCCGCCAAATAAGCCTGGTCCATGCGCGATACAAAGGCCTCCATGTATTCGGGGAAACCCGTTCCGCGCGTGTTTTTTTCCTTTTGAAGAGTCTCGAGATGTTCGCTCGCATACAACTTGCCCATCTGCCAAATGACTTGGATTCCGGCTTTCTCTAAGCGGTCCAAGCCGGCGTGTAGGGCTTGGTTCAAGGTTCGGGCGCCGAGGCTGCCGCCGGTCAAGAGCAATACGGGTTGGTCTTCGTGCAAACCGAATGCTTGGCGGGCTTCCTTTTGAGCTTGGCCAAGGGCTGCACCTTGCAGGGAGCCGGCCGCCACAATGGCTTCGCGAACGGGGTTTCCTGTAAAGGTCCAGCGACCTTTGGGGAAAAAGCGGTCCATGTCGGGAAAGCCAGTGAAAATGTGTCGAGCCTTGGGGCCCACGCTTTTGTTGGTCAAGCCCGCAAAGCCATTTTGTTCTTGTAAAAAAGTGGGTATTCCCATGCCAGCCGCTGCTCGGCAAATGGGCAGAGAGGCGTATCCGCCGGTGCCAATCACAGCCTGAGGTTGAAACTCGCGCAACAAGCGACGGGCTTTGGCTAGGCTATACACGGCCTTGGCCAATACAAGGAAATTGCGAGGACTCAAGGAGCGCTTGAGGCCCTCAATGGGCAGGCCTACAATTTCAAAGCCTTCAGCGGGTACTTTTTCCATCTCCATGCGGCCCTGAGCGCCGACAAAGAGAATTTTACAGCCGGGATGAAGCCGCTGCAATTCTTTGGCAATGGCCACAGCGGGGAATATATGCCCCCCGGTGCCGCCCCCGCTGACGATGAATTTAGGCAAGGCTGCCTACAGTCTCCTGGGCCTGTTTGCGTTTTTCTTCTTGAATGTGGCGGCTAATGCCCAGGATAATTCCAAACGAAAGACTATTGAAAAGCAGACTGGTGCCTCCCATCGAAACCAAGGGTATGGTCAAACCCGTAACGGGCAATACCCCTACGGCTACGCCCATGTTCAAGAAGGCTTGGAAGGACATGGATAGACCCAAACCTACTACCGTTAAAGCCCCAAAGGCCTGCGGCGAGGCGGTGACCATTTTCAGGCATCGAAACAGCAATACCAAGAAACAAGAGAGTATCAAGAGTCCCCCTATGAGTCCGTACTCCTCCATGATGATGGCGTATATGAAATCAGAATAGGGGTGAGGCAAATAGTAGCGCTGGGTTGAGTGACCGGGGCCCTTGCCAAATACGCCGCCTGTGGCAACGGCAATTTGCGACTGCACTTGCTGGTAAGAGCTTTCAGCATCGGGGTTCTTGCCCATGAAGGTCTCGATGCGGCTCTTCCAAGTGGGCACGCGTTTGCCCAGATCTTTGGCTGTTTGGGGACTGATGTTGAGCAGGAATACCACCATCAAAGACAAAACAGTAATGCCGATGCCGGTGATGATGCCCAGCAATTTGAGATTCACACGACCGATGTACATGAGCATCATCGAGGTAACGAAGATCATCAAACCCGTTGACAGGTTTTCGGGGGCGATGAGCAGCACTACCACACCCACCGAAGTCAGCGATTGGTAAAAGACGCGCTTGCTGCCGGCGTCTTCGTGGTTTTTGGAGATGACCCGAGCGATGTACAAGACCAAGAAGAGCTTGGCCATATCGCTGGGCTGCAGGGTGAGATTTAAAAAAGGAATGGGCAATACCCGGGCTGCATTGTTGATGTCGTGGCCAACCGCTAAGGTCAACACAAGCAAAGCAATCGATAGATAAATGCCCCAGCGCGCCATGATTTTATAGAAGGCATAGGGCATTCGGTGGGTCACATACAGCACCGCCAAACCCATCAAGAGAAAACCCGAGTGACGAAGAAAATAAAACTCCGTGTCGCCGCCCTTTTCAGAAAAGGCGAGGGTGCTGGTCGCGCTATATACGGCCAGTACGCCCATCAGCGAAAGGATCAAAACGATGATCCAAATGATTCGGTCTCCCTTGAACAGTTGAGATGCAGCAGCCATGAAGGGGTATTAGAGATTGCGAACGGCTTCTTTGAACTGGCGACCGCGGTCTTCGTAGTTGTCGAACAAATCAAAGCTGGCGCAGGCAGGGGATAGCAAAACAGCGTCTCCGCTCTGGGCTAGGCGTGAAGCCACGTGAACGGCCTCTTTGGCGCTCATGGTGTTGATGATCATGTCTACGTCGCTTTGAAAGGCCTGGTGAATTTTGATGTTGTCGAGTCCCAGGCAAATGATCATTTTGACCTTTTCGCGCACCAAGGGCTTCAAATCTTCGTATTGATTTCCCTTGTCTACGCCACCGGCGATCCAAATGACAGGGCGATCCATGCTTTCCAGGGCGTACCAAGCTGAATTGACATTGGTGGCTTTGGAATCGTTGATGAAGTCAATGCCTTTGAAACGTCCGCAAGGCTCCAGGCGGTGCTCGATGTTTTCAAAGTGGCTAAGGCTTTCGCGAATGCTGTCCTTGCGAACATCTACGAGTTGGGCGACGATGGCAGCAGCCATGCTGTTGTTTTGGTTGTGTTGACCACGAATGGTGAAATCTTTCATATCGATTGTTGTTGTGTGTTGTTGATCGGTGTTGAGGTGTATGAACCCGTTTTGTATCCAGGCTCCTAAGCGGGGTTCTTCGCTTAAGGAGAAGCTGTAGGTTTTGCTCAAGGGACTGTGTTCTTTCAAGGCCAATTGGGTTTCGGCATCGTCGGCGCAATAGATGAATGCCTGCTCGGGCCCTTGATTCTGGGTGATGCGCATTTTGCTGGCTCGGTAGCGCTCCATGTTGCCGTAGCGCTCCAAGTGGTCAGTTGTAATGTTGGTCAGCACCGCGATGTCCAAGCAGAGTTCGTAGCAGTTGTCGAGTTGGAAACTGGAGAGTTCCAATACGTAGGCATCGCGCTGATGCTGCGCTACTTGACGGGCGAAAGAATCGCCAATGTTGCCGCCCAAACCCACGTTCCACTCGGCATCTTTCAAGATTTGATAAATCAGGCTGGTGGTGGTGGTTTTGCCGTTGGTGCCGGTAATGCCAATGAGCATGGCATCGGTGTAGCGGGCTGCAAACTCAATTTCTGAAATCACGGGAATGCCGAGTTGCAGCGCTGCCAATACCGGAGGGGCTGAGTCGGGAATGCCCGGACTTTTGATGATCAAATCAGCCTTGCTGAGCAAATCCAAGTCGTGTTGCCCTTCTTCCCATTCGGCCCCGCAAGCTTCCATTTCGGCCTTGTACCGGGGAGCGATGCTGCCCTTGTCTGAAACCCATACTCGAAAGCCCTGGGCCATGCCCAAGACCGCGGCGCCTGCGCCGCTTTCTCCTGCTCCGAGTATGTACAACAAGGGTTTCAAGGTTTATCGCAGTTTGATCAAGGCCAGAGTAGCCAATACCAGAATGATGGTGACCAGCCAAAAGCGCAGGGTGATTTTGCTTTCGGGGATGTTGAGTTTTTGAAAGTGGTGGTGCAGCGGTGACATCAGGAATACGCGGCGTCCTTCGCCAAAGCGTTTCTTGGTGTATTTGAAATAGCTGACCTGCAGTATCACCGATAGGCTTTCGGCGAAGAAGACTCCGCAGAGAATGGGCAACAAGAGCTCCATTTTGATGATGATGCTCACCGCAGCTACAGCACCGCCCAAGGCCATGCTGCCGGTATCGCCCATGAACACTTGAGCGGGATACCCGTTGTACCACAAAAAGCCGAGGCAGGCGCCGATGACGGCTGCCAAGAACACCACCACCTCGCCGCTTTCGGGCACATAGATGATGTTCAGGTATTCGGCGATTTTTACGTTACCCGCGGCGTAGGCGAGAAGGCCCAATCCGCCACCTACAATGGCCGTGGTTCCCGCGGCCAAACCATCGATGCCGTCGGTCAAATTCACCGCGTTGGTCACGGCCATGCAGACCACAATGATGACAGGTATGAATACGATCCAAGCGTTGTGAGCCCCTGGGATCAAATCGGTATAGCTCAAGCGATGCTTGGTGATGGGCAAGTTGGTCTCTAAGGGAATTTGTGCACGGCTGTGGGCGTAGTCGATGACAAGGGCAATCAGCACACCGAGCATCAACTGGCCAATCAACTTGGTGGTAGCCTTCATGCCCTCTTTGTCTTTCTTGAAGACCTTGATGTAGTCGTCAATGCCCCCAATGACTCCCATCCACAAGGTGGCAATCACCATGAGAATGACGTAGATGTTGTCTAGGCGAGCGAACAACACGGTGGGGATGATCACCGCGACAATGATGATGATGCCGCCCATGGTAGGGGTTCCTTTTTTCTGCATTTGGCCTTCTAAGCCGAGGTCGCGAATGGTCTCGCCGATTTGTTGTTTTTGCAACCAACGAATGATGCCCTTGCCAGCCCACAGAGCGAGCAAGAGGCTGAGAATACCTGCCAGTGAAGCGCGAAAGGAGATGTATTGAAATACACCGGCTCCGGCTATGTGTAGGCTGTCAAGGTATTTGAAGAGGTGGTAAATCATGAGCCTTAAAAGAGGAGTTCGAAGAGTTCGCGCAGCACGGCCTTGTCGTCAAAGTCGTGGCGTACGCCGTTGATTTCTTGGTAGGTTTCGTGCCCTTTGCCGGCCACCAAAACCACGTCACCGGGTTGGGCCAGAAGCAGGGCGGTTTTGATGGCCTCTTTGCGGTCCAGCACCTGCAGCATTTTCTTGTAGTGCTGGGGAGAAACTCCCGCTGCCATCTCGTTGATGATGTCTTGCGCAAGTTCGCTGCGCGGATTGTCAGCCGTAAATACCGCTCGATCGCTGCCCTCGACGGCGATTCTCGCCATCTCGGGCCGCTTCTCGCGGTCACGGTCGCCCCCGCAGCCCACGACGGTGATCAAATTCACCCCGCGCTTGCGTATCTCGTTGATGGTCTGAATGACGTTGAGAAGGGCGTCAGGGGTATGGGCATAGTCGACAATGGCGCTGATGTTATTCGGGCCCTGCAGGGCTTCAAAGCGGCCATTTACTCGGGGCAAAGCGCTCAAAGCGGGGAGAATGTCTTCTTCTCCTTCGGTTAGCAAAAAGGCGGCGGCATACACCGCGAGTAAGTTGCTGGCATTGAAACCGCCCACAAGGGGGGTCCACAATTCTTGGCCCTGAACGTGCAAGAGCATGCCGCCCAAGTCGTGTTCCAAAATCTTCACCCGAAAATCAGCGGTGCTGTTCATGGCAAAGGTGTAGCGCATGGCTTTGGTGTTTTGCAGCATGACCATGCCGTTGCGATCGTCGCGATTGGTCAGGGCAAAGGCCGTAGCGGGCAGGCGATCAAAGAATGATTTTTTAGCCTTGATATAGGCATCAAAGCTCCCGTGATAATCCAGGTGGTCGTGGGTGATGTTGGTGAAAACACCCCCGGCAAAGGGTACGCCGGCAATGCGATTTTGGTGTGCCGCGTGCGAACTCACTTCCATGAAGCAATGCGTGCATCCTTGGTTCAGCATCTGAGCAAACAGACGGTGCAAGTCCACCACATTGGGAGTGGTGTGGGTGCTTTTCAAGACCTCTTGTTTGATGCGGTTTTCAACCGTTGATACCAAACCGCAGTCGAAGCCTAAGCGGGTGAACAAATCAAAAAGCAGGGTGCAAACCGAAGTCTTTCCATTCGTACCCGTTACGCCCACCACGACCAGAGACTCAGCGGCGCGATCGAAGAAATTCAAAGCCA